>NYVR01000138.1 GCA_002684655.1 Planctomycetota bacterium
GCCACGACCTGCTCTGCGCCGGAAATGCCTGACCTGCCAGGGCGACTTGGACGGCCTGGTTGGCTACCGTGCTGGCGATGGATTTCCCCGCCTGGGACCCAGTCCTCGTCGACATCCCGTTCTTGCCGATCGCCATCCGTTGGTACGGCATGATGTATGTCGTCGGCTTTATCTGCGCGCAGTGGATCTTTGTGCGGTTGGCGCGCAGCGGGTTCTTTCCGGTGTCGCCGGAGCGCGCGCCGGACCTGATCTTCTACTGCGTGTTCGGCGTCATGCTGGGCGGCCGCACCGGCTACGCGCTCTTTTACGACCAGTCGCTGCTCAACCCCCTGCAGTTCTTGCAGGTGTGGAAGGGCGGGCTGGCCTTCCACGGCGGCCTCGCGGGCGTTGTCGTCGCGGTCTGGTTGTTTTGTCGCCGCTATCAGATCGGCTGGGCGCGCGCCGCGGATACCGCAGCGCTCGGCGTGTGCCCGGGCATCCTCGCTGTACGGTGCGCGAACTTTATCAACGGTGAGCTCTACGGCAGAGCGACGTCACCCGACACCTGGGGAGCGATGCAGTTCCCCACGGATCCGGTGGCGCTCGGGCACCTTGGCTTGCGCGGCGGCTTGACGATGCGGGACCGGGAACTCTGCATTCAGGTGGCCTGCGGCAAGCGCGACTTTGCAGACGTACAGGCCCAGTTGAGCCAGGTAGACGACCGCGGCGCCGCGATCCCCTGGGACGTCATCGAACCGAGGCTCAACTGGGAGGCCGTGAGCGCGATGACGAGGACCGGCGAGAACGGGGCTATCGAGCACCTCGTGCCCTTCCGGCACCCCTCGCAGCTCTACGAAGGGCTCGGCGAGGGCTTGCTGGTCGGCCTCGCGCTCTGGTTGATCTACGCGCTGACGAAGTCCAAGCCGCTGCGAGCGGGCAAATACGCCGCGATCTTCTTGCTGGGATACGCGATCGCGCGCTTCTCGCTTGAGTTCGTGCGCAAGCCGGATGACCAGTTTTACGAAGGCGGCAGCGACGGGACCGTGCTGATGGGCATGACGATGGGGCAGACGTTGACCGTTGGCATGGTCATCGGCGCGCTGCTGATCTTGTGCTGGCCGCGCAAGTCTGCTTCCGGCAGCCCGGCTTCACCGTCCTGAGCGGTCTCGCTCCGGGCTGTCGTGCGGCGGAAGAGCCTCCACGCTGGTCGTATCGTCCGTCCTGAGGAATAATGAGCCCGCTACGGCGTCCCTGAATAGACCCCGTAGGCTCTCGACCTCATGCTGCGTAACCGCCTGCTGCTTCTTCTCGCGCTGACGCTGCCGACCGCGGCATGCGACAACGTCGGCCTCGCGTTCGACCCTAGCGTCGACCCCAACAACCCTGCCAACGAGGACGGCGAGTCGGCGGTGCAGGTCGTGCCAGTCGGCGGCGACACCCGTGACGGTCGACCGCAGGTGCGCGAGGTCTACCCACAGGGCAGCGGGTGGCCTTCGACTGTCCCGATCGTCGTCGAGTTCAGCGAGAGCATCAACCGCGCCTCGATCTTCCCGACCTCGGTGAACGGCGTCGACGGCCGCATCGGGGTCCGCGTCCGCGGAACCGGGCAATTGTTGCCTGCCTCTTACGACCTCCTCGGCGGCGGCAAGCTGCTTGTGATTCGCCCGCTGACGCCGCTGCCGAACGACGGCTTCCCCGTCTATGAGGTCGTGCTGTTCCCGGAGTCTAGGGACGTCGACGGCCTGCGATTCCAGGTGGACGGGAGCGAAGAGATCCTCGGCGACTTCCAGGTGAACCAGGGCGAGTCGATCGTCGACGGCGCGGTCGTCGCGGTGTTTCCGCGGGACAACTTCGATGACCACCCGCGCGAAGGCGCCTTCTTCGTCATCTTCGACAAACCCGCCAACGCGAGCACGCTGACGTCCGCGAACATCGCGCTCGCCGCTCCTGGCCTCGCAGCGGTCGCCGCAGACGTGGCGACGCCGTTGTCCGTGTTGGGGGTCCCAGACCCGCGCATCGTCCGTCTCCAGCCGAGCGTCCCGCTCGCCGAGGCGCAGCGCTACGAGTTCACGGTGACCACGGACATCACCTTTGGCCAGTCCGGCAACCTAGACTTCAACGGCGCGGTGCCGTTCAGCGTTTTCGACACGGTCGCGCCCGCGGCGCCGGAGCGGGTCGAGGTCGCAGCTCCTGCGGCGGGATTTGAAAACTGCATCAACGCCGGGAACATCGACTCGCTCCAGCTCGAGGTGGCTTTGCCCGCTGACGCCAAGGTCGGTGACACTGTCGTCGCCAGGGTCTACGGCGGGGACGCCGACACGACGGCGACCTTCGACGAGGCGTTCATCGAGCGCTCCGCTGCGGTCGCGGCGCTAGGCGCGCCGGTCGTCGTCGACTTCACCGGGGCGCTCGGGACCGCCGCTTCCCCAGCGCTCGACGAGGGCGAGGTCACGTTCGCCGCCCAACTGCGTCGCGGCAACCAGCGCTCCGGCTACATCCGCAGCGACGCCGCTGCCGCCCCCGTCCTCGACGTCACGCCGCCGACCCTCACCTCGGCGGGGCCGCCCGGCAGCGGCGGCGACGTTTACAGCGACGGCGAGTGGTTGGCGTTCTTCGGGGTCGCGAGCGAAGATCTGTCGTCGGCGACCCTGACCGACGGGGACGGTGCCGAAGCAGGTTTGTTCGCTTCGAGCGGCGGCGGCCGCTTCTTGATGCTCCCGGTCGCGCTCGGGCGAAGGACGAGCAACCAGACGTTCTCGCTCAACCTGACCGACGCAGCGGGCAACGTCAGCGTCGAGACCTACAACGGCGACGTCGTTCAACGCGGCGCGATCACGGGAGATCTGCAGGGAACCTTAACGGTCCGGGTCTTCGACGACGCGACCTTTGAACCCGTCGCTGACGCGACCGTCCTCGTCGATCCGGCGGCGCCTAGCGCTCCGGCTGTCGACCAGCTGCTCGGCACGACCGACCAGGACGGCGTCGCACAGTTCGCGACCGCGTTGGCCTCGCATACGATCACGGTCATCCATCCGGACTTCGACCTGATCTCGATCGTCGACACGCAGGCGGCCGATGTAAGCCTGCCGTTGCAGTCGGTTAACGAAACGACCGCGACGCTGACCGGGAAGGTGTTGTTTGAGCCGGCGGCAGGCGTGACGGCGATCGTCGGCACCACAGCTGCTGCGGATCGGCGTGCCAGCGGGGTGCAGACCAGCGCCTCAGATCCCAGCGACATCCCCCCGACCCCGATCCTGCCGAACCGCACGCAGGTCGTCACCGCCTTCGGCGGCAGCTTCGAGCCAGTCGCCACGCCTGCCTACGCGCTCAGCGGCAGTCAGCTCCTGGGCCTCGCCTTCACGCAGGCGGCGGCGCCGCCCTTGCCCGCCGCGCCTGGAGGAGAGTCGGAGGTCAACCTCGCGCTGGCCCCCGTGCCGCCGATCGCTGGCGGCAACGCGCTCACGGATCCTTCTTTGATCGCGCCGCAGGCCTTGGACCTCGCCCTCGCGGTAGGCCTCGACACGGCGGACCTCTTAGGCGGCGCGCCGCGCGCGCGCACCAGCGTCGCGGTGCGGGGTTTCAGCGGCCAAGTGCTGACGGGGATCGGCGTCGCGACGCCTGGCGCGGGCGCGACCTTCAGCGTCAACGCGACCTACTCCTTGCCGATCATCCTCGCGTTGGCGGGCTACACCCCGCTGTCGTGGTTGGTCACCGAGGCGGAGGACGCCAGCGGTCGCATTGCGAGGACGCGCGCGCTGCTCGCCCCTGAGGCGCAGATCGTGATCGCCGGTCCCGGTCCGCTGCCGATCCCGACCGTCTCTGGCGGCTCGTTCGCGAACCCTCCCGCTGTGACTTTCGAAGACGTCGTCGACGCCGCGGTCATTGTCGGCGGCCTCGGCTTCAGCGACTTGACCGTCTCTGACGAAGCCGGCCGCGTGTGGCGGGTGCTCACCGCAGACCGCGACGACGCGAGCGCGCCGAATACGCTGCAGCTCCCCGACCTATCGGCGTCGCCGACGCCCGGCCTCGCGCTCGGCAGCTGGGAGGTCTTCGCGGAGTCTCGGATCTTCTTGTCAGACAATGGGGCTACGGTCGACGACTTGGTGCTGACCGATCGGTTCCGTCAAGAGGTGCTGTATTCGCGCTCGGCTGCCGTGACGGTAACGGTCAACTGAGCGCGGCGACGTTCGGCGCTTGCATGCAGCGGGAGGCGTGCGTTCGCGGCCTGTTCTCGCGATGATGGCGCGGCATGCGACGACCTGGGATCTTCGGCATCGTCAACGTCACCCGTGACTCCTTCAGCGACGGCGGCAAGTTCTTCTCTGCGGAGGCGGCCCTGGAGCACGCTGAGCACCTGCTGGCGAGCGGCGCCGACGTCCTAGATATCGGCGCCGAGTCGACGCACCCGGACGCAGAAGACGTGCCCGACGCAGAGGAGATTCGTCGCCTGGAGCCGGTGGTGGGGCCATTGGTCGACAGAGGTGTTTCGGTCAGCGTCGACACGACCAAGCCAGCGGTTATGCGGGCGATGACGGAGCTCGGCGCCGCGTGGATCAACGACGTCAACGGATTCCGCGACGAGCAGGCGATGCAGGTAGTCGCGGCCGCGCCAGAGACCGCGCGGTTCGTGGTCATGTTCTCTCGTTCTCAGGGGCCGCGCGCCGACCGCCGGGCGCACGGCGCCGCGGGCCTGCTCGACGACCTGCGCCGGTTCTTCGACGAGCGCCGGGCGGCTTTTGCTGCCGCTGGCGTCGAGCCCCACCGCGTCGTCTTCGACCCTGGAATGGGTTTCTTTCTCGGTCAGGACGCCCTACCAAGTTTGCTCGTGCTCCGACACCTCAACACGCTCTGCGCGAGTCACGGCCCCCTGCTCGTCAGCGTCTCCCGCAAATCGTTCCTCGGCCAAGTGACAGGCAGTCCGGTCGCACAGCGTGGGCCCGCGACGTTATCGGCAGAGCTCTGGGCGGCGCGTGGCGGCGCCGCGTATCTCCGGACCCACGACGTCCGCGCGCTGCACGACGCGCTCAGCGTGGCGGCGGCGATCGAGGGCGACCCAGGCAGTGATACATGATCCCGCTCCGTGACAGTATCCCTTCGAGTCGGACCCCGGTGGTGCGCAATGCGCTGATCGTTGCGTGCACCGTGATGTGGCTGTTGCAGACGGCGGATCCGCGCGGTGAGCTCGTCGTCCGGTTGGGGATGATCCCGGCGAGGCTCACTGGGGAAGGGAGCGCGCTATTCGGTCGCCCCTTCGGGCTTGAGCTCCCCGGACCGTACGTGCCGGACTGGCTAACGCTGTTGACCTGTACGTTTCTGCACGGCGGCTGGCTGCACTTCCTCGGCAATATGTTGTTCCTCTGGATCTTCGGCGACAACGTCGAGGACCGGTTCGGGCGGGTGCCCTTTTTGATCTTCTATCTGGGTTGCGGCGCGGCCGCGTCGGCGGCGCACCTAGCTTCGGCGCCGGGCTCGGCGGTGCCGACGATCGGCGCTTCTGGCGCAATCGCCGGGGTCATGGGCGCCTACATGTTCCTCTATCCAAAGTCGCGGGTCCTGGCCTTGTTGCCGCTCGGCATCATGCTCGTCGACATCGTCTTGCCGGCGCCCTTCTTCCTCGGTTACTGGTTTGTGCTCCAGCTGGTCCAGGGGTCGGTGGACGCCGGTCACGGCGGCGGGGTCGCGTGGTGGGCGCATATCGGCGGCTTCGTCGTCGGCGCTGCGGTCGCGGGCGGCCTGCTGATGTCGGAGCGGCTTCGTCCCGCTCGCCCGTCGATCGTGCTGAGCGGGCGTCGTCGAGCGCAGCCTCCTTGGCGACGCGGATTTTGAGTTCTCGCTGAACCCTGACGCAGTAGTTTCGTTGCAGCGAACGAACGTCTACTGCCCCCATGAACGCTCCACCCCTTCGCTTCAGGCCTGTCCTCCTCTCCGCTCTCGGCCCCGCGCTCGTCGCCCAGGCGCAGGCGACACCCGACCCTCAGGCTCCGCAAGGTCCGCAACGCGTGGTCGTCACCGCGTCGCGAACGGAGCAAGACCCCTTCGAGGCCGCGCGGTCCATCGACGTAGTCGACCTCCAAGACCTGCAGCGCGGACAGTTCCGGTCCGTTCCGCAGGCGCTGCGGAACCTGCCGAGCACGTTCATCCAAGAGACGTCGCCTGGCCAGGGTTCGCCGTATCTGCGCGGCTTCACGGCCTACAACAACCTGATGCTGATCGACGGCATCCGGCTTAACAACTCGACGTTCCGCTCCGGACCGAACCAGTATTGGGCGACCATCGATCCGATGTCGCTCGCGCGCATCGAGGTGCTGCGAGGGCCTGCGTCGACGCTCTATGGCAGCGACGCGGTCGGCGGCACGGTGCAGGTCTTTACCAAGAGCCCTTCGCGCTACGCCGCCGACGGCGTCTCGTACGGCGGTGAGACCTACGGTCGATACGCGACGGCCGAGGATTCGATCGCCACGCGCGGCGAGATCCACGTCGGCTTCACCGGCGAAGACGGGCTGCGGACGGGCGTGCTGATCGGCGGCAGCGCCCGGTCGCTAGGGGACATCGAAGGAGGGCGCGCGACGGGGCGGCAGCCGAACACATCCCATGACGAGAACGGCTTCGACGTCAAGCTGGAGCACTGGCTCGCGCGCGACACCAAGCTGGTGTTCCTGCACCAGTCCTACACGCAAGACGACGTCCCGCGCACCCACTCGACCGATCAGGGGATCTCCTGGCGAGGCACGTCGGTCGGATCCAATCTTCGCCGCGATAACGATCAGAACCGTCGGTTGACCTACCTCCAACTGCACAAGGATGGCATGGAGGGGGGCGTCGAGTCGATGAAGCTTTCGGTCTCGTGGCAGACGCAAAAGTGGGTCGAGGACCGGGTCCGCAGCAGCGGGGCGGCGACGGTGGACTCTTCGCGCGTCAACACGCTCGGCGCGTTCGCGCAGTTCCAGAGCGCGTCGGCGATCGGCGACCTGACCTACGGCGTCGACTTCTACCGCGATCACGTCGACAGCGCTCGACGTCGAGACGTATACCGCCCCGGCGACGAGATCCAGGGCAAGGTCGCCGACGACTCGACCTACGACCTCTTCGGGGTCTTCGTGCAGGACGTGATCAACCTCGGCGACCGCGCGCGGGTCGAAGCTGGCGTGCGCTACACCTACGCCGCCGCCGACGCGGACAGCGTCCGCGACCCGGTGACCAACGGTCGCATCAGCCTCAACAGCAGCTGGGACGAGCTCACCGCCAACGTGCGGGGCATCGCCAGCTTGACCGACGCGGTGAACGTCTACGCCGGCGTGAGCCAAGGCTTCCGCGCGCCGTCGCTGACGGACCTCACCAGCTTCGGTATTTCGCGCAGCGGCGAGCAAGAGATCCCAGTCACCGACCTCGACGAGGAGCGGTTCACAGGCTACGAGCTCGGCGCGAAGCTCCGCAGCAGCCGCGCGTCAGCCCAGGCCGCGTGGTTCTACACGGACGTCGAGGACCAGATCCTCCGCTTCCCCAATGGGACGAACGAACCGGTCACGGGCTTGCCTCAGGTGACCAAGGGCAACGTCGGCGACGGCTTCATCCAGGGGTTCGAGCTGAGCTACACGTTGGCGCTTATGGATCAGACGGAGCTGTTCGGATCCCACAGCTATCAATACGGGCGGATCGCCAATTACCAGAACGCGGCGAGCACCCTCTCCAACGACTATCCGTCGCGCCTCATGCCGATGCAGAACATGTTGGGCCTGCGCTGGGAGAACGCCCTGGGCAACTTCCACGCGGCCACGACGGTCGTGCGGGCCGAGGACGCCGACAAGCTGTCGTTCCGCGACCAGGGGGACACCCAGCGCATCCCGCCAGGCGGCACCCCGAGCTACACCGTCTGGAACGCGTCTTGCGGCTGGCAGGTCAGCGAGCAGGCGAGCCTCGAGTGTGCGATCGAGAACATCACCAACGTCGACTACCGCGTGCACGGCTCGGGCAGCAACAGCTTGGGCACCAACTTCGTGTTTGGTATGCGGGTGACCTTCTAGGCCCCGGCGCCTCGCGTCCGCTGTCACCGTATGTCCCCGTGCCGCGGGCGCTTTGGGGGCGCGCGCCCGGACCGCGGGGGCGTCACACGCCGCGGCCAGCTCAAGGGTGGGCCGCGGCTGGAGCGGCGCTCAAGTTCCCCACGCCGACGCTCGATGAGACCCATGCGTGCTGTCCCGCCGGGACGCAGGCTTGAGTCCCATGGAATCCGTCAACGAGATCAAGGAACAGCTATCGGCGCGATCACGCACCGCGACGCTCGACGAGCTCGCTAGCGAAGGTCGCAGGCGCGTTCGCCTGATCCGTGCTGAGCACGTCGCGCAAATGGTCCGCGAAGCCGTCAACGTCGCGGTTGAAGGATCGGGGCTGCTAGAGCCCGCCCAGGTGGAGGCGCTCGTCGCCAAGAGCCGTCACGAGTTTCAGGCGGCGCTCCGAGAGCGCGAGCACGAGCTGGAGGGCGCGCGCCGTAAAGAGGCGGAGCTCCAAGAGACGGAGCGGGAGTTGGCCGACCTGAAGGCTCGTTTTGTCGAGATGACTCAGAAGCTGGCGACGGCGCGGTCGGAGCTGCAGCAGGCACACGACGAGCTCGACGCCGCGCGTGAAGCGCAGCCGCCGCAGCAAGCGACCGTGTCGGCCGATCAGTTGACGCCGCTGGTGCAGGAGTTGGCAGAGCTGAAAGCCAGCATGGCGAATCAGCAGGGTGCGTCGGCTCCGGGGGCGCAAGGCACGGTCGACTTCGAAGCAGCGATCAACAAGTTGGCAGGGTCGCTTAATGAGCGGCTCGACACCTTCGGCAAGAAGATGGGGGTCAGCGCGGCCGTCGGCGGCGACAACCCGGTCGATCTCGGCGGCATGTTCCGCGAGGAGATCGATAAGGACCTCGAGTCGAACATGCAGAACATCCAGCCCAAGCAAAAGGCAGCCGGCGGCATCGCTGGCAACCTCGCCAAGCTCAAGAAACTAAAGGGTGGCGGCTGATTCAGAGCGCGCCCGCGGAACCACACGATCACGGAACTTAGAGAGCACGAGAGCATGACCGAGCAAGACGACATCGATCCCAACACTCCCCAGCAAACCGAGACCATCGTCGGCCTTGGCAAGGGGCTCGACGTAGGCACTGCGAACCTCGCCGCCGCGGTCCAGAACGACGAAGGTGGCCTGACGGTCAACGTCGAGCGCAACGCGTTCCTGGACATCCCGAGCGACGTCTACAGCAAGAACATGCTGAGCAAGCTGAAGGTGCCCTACGTGGTAAATAACGGCAAGCTCGTCGTGATCGGCGAGGCCGCGTTTGAGCTGGCTAACGTCTTCGGTCGCGAGACGCGTCGGCCGATGGCGGACGGCCTCGTAAGCCCTAACGAGCAGGACGCGCTGCCGATGATGAAGATGATCATCCAGAAGATCCTCGGCGAGCCGCAACAGGCCGGCGAGAACTGCTACTTCTCCGTGCCTGCGGAGTCATTGGACGTCGACAACAACGTCGTCTATCACCAAGGTCTCTTTGAGAGCCTCATCAACAAGCTCGGATACGAAGCGCACGCTATTAACGAGGCGCACGCGGTTGTCTTCTCGGAGCTCGCTGAGAACGATTTCACCGGCATCGGCCTGTCGTTCGGTGGCGGTATGGCAAACGCCTGCATCGCCTACAAGTCGATCCCGTGCCTCTCGTTCTCGGTCGCTCGCGGCGGCGACTGGATCGACAAGAACGTCGCCAACGTGTTGGGCGTGCCTTGCAGCAAGGCGACGGCGATCAAGGAGCGCGGCATCGACATCCGCGACCCGAAGAACCGCGAGGAGGAGGCTGTCGCGATCTATTATCGCAGCCTGATCAACTACGTCCTCGAGAACATCAAGTCGCGCTTCGAGTCCGGTCAAAACATGCCGAGCTTCAGTGAGCCGATCGACATCGCTTGTGCTGGAGGCACGTCGATGGTGGGCGGCTTCATCGAGGTCTTCCGGGAGGAGTTCGCGAAGATCGACTTCCCGATCCCGATCGGCCGGATCTTCCGCAGCGAAGAGGCCCTCACGGCGGTCGCCAAGGGGTGTCTCGTCGCCGCTGCGATCGGCGACGAGTAGTCGCTCCGCGGATGGAGCCAACGCGCAGCGGGCGCGACGAGACCGGGCGGTTCTCGTCGCGCCCGCTGTGCGTTGACCGCCGGCTTTAGAGTCGGAGTCGGACCCTGACCCAATTGGTGACGGCGCGCTCGGCGGCGGGCGCCGGGTCGAACGAAAGCGCGCAGACGAACAGGTCAAGGCCTGACAGCTGCGGTATCGGGGGCGCGATCAGGGCGGGGTTCGCGGCGCCTGCGGCGTCGAGTATGCCGCTGAAGTTTTGGAATACAGGGCTCGGTGCGAGGCTCGCCTCGAGGATCCCGCCGCTGCGCAGCGGCAGCAGGCTCCCGGCGGGTAGCAGGATGCCAGGCTGAATGCTCTCGCTGAGCGCGCACAAATACGGAGCCCCGGCGTGCGCCGGTAACGACAGCGCGAAGCTCGCCGGCTGCCCCATCACGGCCTCCGCGGGGCCGCGGAGCGGGGGGGCATCGAGCAGGAACGCGACGCTCTGCTGCAGCAGCGCGGCCGCGACGTCGTCGTCGCGGATGCTGTGTAGCGGCAGCCCGAAGACCAGCGCGCGCGCGCCGGATGCAGGGAAGACGGTCTGTATGCCAGCGCTCAGCCCGTTCCCGTAGCGCAAGCAGACCTGCCCGTTGCTGGTCGCAGGCGCCAGCACGTCGGGGTAGTCGACGTCGTACGTCGGGCCGGACCCGTCGTCGAACGTCGCCGCCGCCATACCAGCGCTGACGGTGCCCGGCACGCCTGGCTGCAGGGTGTAGGTGCCGGCGTCGTCGGTGACGTATCGCGCCCCGAGCGTGTTGCGGAAGAACCAGCGTTCGTTGGCAGAGCCGAGCCAGTCGAGATCCCAGCCGACCTCGGCGCCGGCGATCAGCAAGGAGCCGCCGGCGTTGAGGTAGGTCGACACCAAGAACTGCTCGAAGCTGTCGAGCGTGTCGTCCTCCGAGCTCTCTTCGCCGAGGCTCCAGACCACGGCTTGATATGACGTCAGGGCGACGCGGCCGAGCTTTATGGCCTCGTTGCTAGCGGCGTCGAATCCGAGCGAGGTGTGGGCGTCGCGGCGCAGCGCGGCGCCGAGGCGCGCGAGGTAGTCCCGCGTGTTCTCTGGTCGCTTGACCGCCTTGCCGAGGCGGTCGAAGGCCTGGACGAGCAGCGCCTGAGCGACGCCGAGGTGGTCCGTGCCAGCGGTGAGCACTTCGGTCGGGAACGACCGACCGGTCTGATTCCACGCGCGCACCCGGAACGAGCGCTGGCTGTGGTGGGGCAGCGGTCCGGTCGACCAGCTGGTCGCGGCGACGTTCGCCACTTCGGAGAACCCTTTGCCGTCGACGGACTGCTCGACAGTGTAAAAGTTGGCGCCTGCGGCTGCGTCCCAGGCGACCAGGAGCCCGCGAGCGCCGTCCTGGGTGACGCGGAGCGCAGGCGGCGGCTCCGGCGGGAACGGCGAGAGCGGTGAGAAGTGGCGCAGCAGGCCGCGCGCGTAGGCGCGCGCGGCGATGTAGCGAAACTCTGGGTCGTGCAGGGCCTCGTGGTCCGGGGATCCAGCCGTGTCGTGGAACGCGAGCTCGACGAGCACCCCAGGCATCGTGCTCAAGAGCCTCAGCTCGCCGAAGTTCGCCTGCTTCTGGCCGCGATCGACCCAGTTGGGGCTCCATTCGGCGCGCAGGTCGGCGATCAACTGTGTGTGCACCGCTTGGCTGAGGCTCGCGGACCCTTGCGTCGCGCCGCCCGAGTAGATGAAGGTGTCGGTGCCGGCGCCGCCGCCAGCGTTGGTGTGCAGCGAGATGAAGGCGTCGGCGGTGCGCCACTCGGCGTAGCGCGGGCGCGCGGTCACGTCATCGCTGCTGTCCTGCGTCCCCGAAGACGCGTCGTAGACGGTCGGCGGCGCACCTGCGTATTGGGCCCAGTAGCGCGCGCATTCTCGCCAACGTTCCTGCATCGAAGTCGCGCCGCCGCGCGCGATAGAGCCGAGGCCGCCGCCGAGGCGGACGGCGTCGGCGATAACCACGCCCGGGCTCGGGGAGCGGTTGCTCAACGTCACTGCGGCGCCCTGTTGCGAGGAGAACCAGTAGTTGCCCAGGTGCGCCCAGGTCAGGTTGTCGACGGTCTGGTCGACCGTGACCTCGTCGACGCCGCCGCTGTGGCGCACCCGATAGATCGCTTCGGGCGTTCGGTTGCTGCTCGCGCGGAACCACGCGAAGACCGGGTAGAAGCCGTCCTTTTGGACGGGGATCGACCACGTCGCCGTCGCGGACTCGGTCAACGGGTCGGTGGTCGCGAATCGATAGGTCGAGTTCTGGAACCCCGAGGACGTCGACAGCCCCCAGCTGCCAGTCTCGCTGTAAGCGGGCGCGCCTGCGTCGTTGTCCAACAGGCCGTCCACGCGTTGTTCGCCCGGTTCGCGGCAGAAGATGACGTCGGCGCCCATGTTGCGCAGCAAGGGTGCGAGGTAGCGGTTGGCGATCTCGGCCGTGTGAATGTCTTCGATCAGTCCGCCGATTTCGCCGCGTTGGGTCGTCCAGCCGAGCGAGCTGTGCCAGTAGTAGCCGTGACCCGGGGAGAGCGCGATGCGCTTCCCCGACAGCGTCCCAAAGGGCGCGACCAGGCTTGCGAGCGGAGCCGCCGGCGCCGCGAGCGGCGCCGGTGGTCGCCCCAAGGCGACCCCCAGCTCGACGACGGTGCCGTCGCGTCGCTGGACGAACAACTCGCACGCTTCGATGCCCGGAGCGGAGAGCACGGTCTTGTCGATCTGCTCGACTGCGTGCTCAAGGTCGCACGCTGTGCCCGCGTTGAGGAAGGCGTCGTTGAGGGTGACTTGGACGTTGCTTCCCGATCGCCTGCAGGTGACGACCGCGGTCCCTGGCGGCAGGTGGCTGCGGATTCCTGCGGCGCGCTGCGCCGACGTTGGTCCGGCGCACAGGTGCTGCACAGCCGCGGCGACGTCATTGTGCGTTGGGCCGGTCGCTACGAGGTTCTTATCGCGGAAGAACAGCGTTTGCTGAGCCGTCGCCGCGGCAGTCGCGACGATCGCCGCAGTCAGCATCCGGATCACGCACATGTCCCCAGCATATCTCGGTAAGCTTAGGTCTTGGCGTGTCCCGACTTCGAACGCGACGGCTTTGTTGGACCATCGGTGATGTTGTCTTCATCGGAGGTAGAGTCCGTACGGTCGGCGGTCTCCGAGGTGATCGCCGACATCGAGGCGCACCGAGACAGGCTCTACGAAGTAGAGCAGGCATACACCGAGCGACCGGGTGAGGTCGTCTGCCACTTCCTCGGGGGATTCCGCGTACACCCCGTGCTGCGAGAGCTGATTTTCCATGAGAAGATCACCTCGACGTGCGCGGCCTTGCTCGGTGTCGACCGCCTGCGGTTCTGGCACGACCAGGTCTTCGCGAAGCCGCCTCACCACCAGGGCGTCGTTCCCTGGCACCAGGATTATTCGTATTGGCAGCGGACAACCCCGGCGCGACACATTACGTGCAACCTGCTCCTCGACGACAGCGACGAGGAGTCAGGGTGTATCCAGTTCGTGCCAGGGAGCCATCGCTGGCCTCTGCTGCCCAGCCTGCCGTTTGACAGCCCGCTGGAGGCGATCAGGGGGCACCTCTCTGCGGGCGCGCGCTTTGCGGCCCACGCGGTCCCCGTGGCTGCGGGGAGCGCGACGTTCCACCACAGCCACACGCTGCACGGCAGTGACCGCAACCGCAGCGATCGGTGGCGGCGCGCCGTCGTCCTCAACTATATGGACGCTGAGGTCCGCGTCGCGGACGACTCACAGCCGCTGCTGCGTGGCGTTCCGCACATTCCGGAAGGCGCGTTGGTCCAGGGGGAGGACTTCCCAGTCGTCTTCGAGCGCAGCTAAGCCGAAGACCGCCTGCGCCTTCTAGGCTGGCAGGACCTGCAGCAGCCTCCGCAAGAACAAGCAATAGCTCGCGCCAAAGGCGCAGGCGACGTGCCACAGTGTTCTTAGGCCCCAGGAGACCTCGGTCGGGAAGTAGCGAGGGGTGATCCACTCGAGCAAGCCGCCCGCGACCGCCATGACCCCAGCCACGATCGACGCGACCAGAGCCGCGAGCGGGATCGCGCGCGCGCCCTCGGGCATCGGCGGCAAGGGCCTGCGCCGCTGCATGCGGTTGCCGACGACCTGCATCGCGAACGCGAGCGCCACGAGCGACAACCACTGGATCGGCTCCAGGCTGTAGTCACGGAACCCCGCGACCCCGGCTACCCAGAGGACGGCGATCGCCAGCGGCACCAACCCTAGGATACGATCGAAAGGTTGGGGGAGCCCGCGAGGGCTCTTGGGTGAGGCGGGAGGCGTGGCCACGAGATCAAATGGTGATGACCTTAGCGGCGCGGTCGAGCTCGCGGATGATGGTGTCCATATCGGAGACCTGACCGACCGCTGGCGTGATGCCGTAGTGCTCTAGGCAGGTGCCGCACGGGACCACGTCGACGCCGCCCTCCTCCAGCATCCTCAACTCGGCGAGCACCGGTGAGCCCTCGGCGACGAGGCGCACCCCGTCGTTGAAGAGCACGATCGCGGTGAAGTCCTTCATCGCGATCGACTTCTTGAGGAAGGTGCCCAGGACCTTCTGCCCTAGCCCTTGGTCCCCGTGTCCCATCTGGTCCTTGTTCAAGACGACGATCGTGTCCATGCCGTAAATCGTGCCTGCGCGTCGCGTCGGCGAAAGCCTTTTATGCGTCTCTTCCGTCGCGTAGCTTGCCTAGATCGATGAAAGTCCTCGTTGTCGGATCGGGTGGTAGAGAGCACGCGCTTGCCTGGAAGATCCAGCAGTCGCCGCTCGTTGACCGTGTTTATGTGGCGCCTGGGAATCCGGGGACCGAGCTGGTCGCCGAGAACGTGCCCATCGCCGTTGACGACCTCGAAGGGCTGGTCAAGTTCGCCGTCGACGAGCAGATAGACCTGACGGTCGTTGGGCCCGAGGCGCCGCTGTGCGCGGGGATCGTCGACCTCTTTCGCGAGCGCGGTCGCCTTTGTTTCGGGCCAGACAAAGCCGCAGCGGAGCTTGAAGGCAGCAAGGCGTTCGCGCGCAAGATCTGCACAGACCACAGGATCCCTGGTCCTCAGTGGTGGGCTTATGAGAACCTCGCCATGGCGCGTGCGTTCTTGGAGTCGCGCCCCGACGGCCCGATCGTCGTCAAGGCCTCGGGTCTCGCCGCGGGTAAGGGCGTCGCTGTGTGTAAAGACAACGATGAGGCGCGCGCCGCGGTCGCAGAGTGCTTCGACGGCCGCTTCGGCGACGCAGGCAGCGTCGTGCTGTTCGAAGAGTGCCTGGCAGGTCCAGAGGTCTCACTGATCACGATCACCGACGGTGAGACGATCGTGCCGCTCGAGCCTGCGCGCGATCACAAGCCGGTTGGCGAGGGAGACACCGGGCCCAACACGGGCGGGATGGGGGTTATCACGCCGGTGCCGTTGATGCCGCGTGTGGCTGCTCAGGTTGAGTCGCAGGTTGTCTTCCCGACGGTGCACGCGATGAACCGTGAGGGTCGCCGCTACCGCGGCTTCCTCTACGCCGGCCTGATGCTTACGGCCAATGGTCCCAAGGTGCTCGAGTATAATTGCCGGATGGGCGACCCGGAGACGCAGCCGCTGTTGATGCGGCTGAAGAGCGACATCGTCCCGCTGCTGCTGGCCACCGCGGAGGGCAAGCTCGAGACGGTCGAAGCGCCCGTTTGGGACCCGCGCGTCGCCGTCTGCGTCGTGGCGTGCAGCGGCGGGTATCCAGGGGCTTATAAGTCGGGCGTGCCGATCTTTGGTCTCGAGAAGCTGGATCTCGGTGACGATCTGCAGGTGTTCCACGCAGGCACCAAGCGCTCAGCGCAGGGAGATTTGCAGACCGCAGGCGGTCGCGTTCTGGCGGTGACGGCGCTTGGAGAGGACGCTGAGAAGGCGCGTGAACGCGCCTACGCAGCGATCGCCCATGTGGAGTTCGATGGGGCGCACTACCGCCGGGACATCGGCACGGCGCGGTAGAACGCGGACCTCGGCAATGTCATGTGTGAGTCATGGAGCGGTTTGGGCTATTCTTGACGTCGTGACGAGCGAGCAGGAACAGGACATCGTCGAGCAGCACCTGCGCAAGAGCGGGTTCCGCTGGACGAGCCAACGCGCGCTGATCGTGCGCCTGGCGCTGGAGACGCACGACCACTTCACCGCAGAGGAGTTGCTCGACCGATGCCGTCGGGTCGACCCCAAGGTTTCGCGGGCGACCGTCTACCGCACGCTCTCGGTGCTCGAGGACGCAGGCTTCGTCGAAGGTCTCGAGACGCTCGACGGGGGCCGCCGCTTCGAGCACGTGCTCGGACATGAGCGGCACGATCACATGGTCTGTCTCGGATGCGAGAAGATCATCGAGTTCCGCGACGACGAGCTGCAGCGCCGCCAAGAACTCGCGGCGAAGCGCGTAGGGTTCCGGATCGAGCGTCACAGCCTGCGGATGTATGGGACCTGCAACGAGTGCCAGCGCGAGGACCCTGTCCGGTGACGGAGTCTGCTGGGCGCGTCCTTGTTGTAGACGACGAAACCGACCTCGCCGAATCCTGCGCCTACTTCCTAGAGCGCGCTGGCTACGAGGCTGAGTGCGCCGCGTCGGCGCCGCAGGCGCTGGAGTTGCTGGAGGAACGCGCGTTCGGCGTCGTGTTGAGCGATGTCAGGATGCCGAGGATGAACGGCATGCAGCTCCTCACAGAGATCCGCGAGCGAGACCCGGACGTCGAGGTGCTGCTCATCACGGGTTACCCGGAGCTGCAGATGGCCGTCGCGGCGATCAAGCGCGGCGCGTTCGACTACATCGCCAAGCCGTATTCCGAAAATGACGTGATCGAGCGCGTCGGCAAGGCCATGGCTCAAAGGCGCGTAAAAGAGCGCAACGAAGGCTTCCGTGAGCGGATGCGCTCCGGCATCGATGGTCGCAAGCTGATCCATGCGTCAGCGACCTTCGCCGCATCGATCCAGATGCTGGAGCGAGCGGCGAGGACAGACGCGTCCGTGCTCTTGCTCGGCGAGAGCGGCACCGGCAAGGAGCTGCTGGCGCACCGCCTCCACGACAGCAGTGACCGCGCTGATCGACCGTTTGTGCCCGTTGACTGCGCGGCGATTCCTGCAGAGCTGTTTGAGAGCGAACTCTTCGGTCACCGTAAAGGCGCCTTCACGGGCGCCGTGGCGGACAAGCTCGGCCTGTTCCAGGTCGCCGACGGCGGCACGCTGTTCCTCGACGAGCTTGGCGAGCTGCCCCTGGAGTTTCAGACGAAGCTGCTGCGCGCGATCCAAGAGCGGAGCGTGCGACCGATTGGTAGCAGCGACCAGAAGGACGTGGACGTGCGCATCGTGGCCGCGACCAACCGAGATCTGCGCGAGGAGGTCGAGGCGGGGCGTTTTCGGGCAGATCTCTTCTACCGCCTAGATGTCGTCCGGATCGATGTTCCCGCGCTCCGTGACCGCCCCGGAGACGTTGACATCCTGGTGGCGCACTTCTTGTCGAAGTTTGGGGCCGGCACCGGAATATCTCGGCTCGCGCCCGCTGCGGCCGAGCTCCTCCGCGCCTATCACTGGCCGGGCAACGTTCGACAGCTTAGCAACGTCATCGAGCGAGCGTGCGCGTTGGGCGATGCCCCAGAGATGACGACCGAGGATTTGCCGCCGGAGCTGCGCACCGCGATCGGCGTGACCCCGCGCGTGGCTGACCGCGGCGCCGGCGGCGGGACCTTCCAGGAGATGAAGGCGCGGCGCATCGCCGCCATGGAGCGGACCTACGTCGAGGAGCTCTTGACGAAACACGCCGGCAACGTCACGCACTGCAGCGAAGAGGCCGGGATGGCGAGGAGCGCCTTCCAGAAGCTCATGCAGAAGCACGGCGTGCGCTCGGCAGACTTCCGCGCCTGAGTTGTAGGCTCGTCTCGCGGCTCGGCACGGCGGCAGCCGAGACCGGGCGCGGCCGGATCGTGGACCGGCGCGGCGGCGATTTGTCGGCCGGAGATCGACTCTGCGCGGTTGTAGATAGAGCGGCCGTCAAGCCGACGTGGCTAGGCCTCGGCGGCGGCGACCTTGACCATCTCGCGGAACACCACCATGCCGTCACCGTCTTCAGGGAGCGCGCCGCGCTCCAGCTGGGTCCGGCGCCACTCCGGCATGTGGGTGGGTAGGTAGCTCCGGTCGGGGTGCGGCATAACGCCGAGGACGCGGCCGTTGTGGTTGGTGAGGCCGGCGACGCCGAGGGGCGCGCCGTTGGGGTTGGCAGGATAACTCTCGGTCGCAGCGCCCTTGTCGTCGACGTATTGGACCGCGGCGAAGCCGTCGTCCAGCAGCGCCTGTAGCGAAGCAGCGTCGCGGGTCATCAGGCGACCCTCGCCGTGGGCCGCGGGCCATCGAACGGTGATCCCCTCGGGCAGAAAGACGCAGCGCGACGCGCGGGTCTTCAGGGTGACCCAGCGGCACTCGTAGTGATTGCTGAGGTTGTGGGTCAAGGTCACCGACTCGGCGAGTTCGTCGTGCAGGCACGGCAGAAGTCCTAAGCGCACGAGCACCTGGAAACCGTTGCAGATGCCCAACGCGAGGCCGCCGCGGTCGACAAACCGCAGGATGCGGTCGCCGAGCTTTGCCTTCATTTCCTGCGCGAGCACCCTGCCAGAGCTGATGTCGTCACCGTAGCTGAAGCCGCCAGGCACAGAGAGGATCTGGAAGTCGTCCAGCAGGTCCGGGTGCTCGAGGAGTCGCTTGATGTGGACATACTCGCTGGCGGCGCCGGCTCGCTCGAAGGCGTGATGCGTCTCGCGCTCGCAGTTGATGCCGGGGGCGCGAAGGATCAGGGCAGTCGGGCGCTTCATCAGTTGACCTCCTCGAGCAGGGTGCCGTCGACATCTAGCGGGCGTTTCCAGGCCGCCTCGGCGTCGCCGAGCTCCAGCTCTGCGAGCGTCGTGGCGCCCGCTCTGTAGCGAAGCACGGCGGCCGCGGTCACTTCGCCAACGACAGCGTGCGGCGCGTCTCCAAGCGACGCCGAGAGCGCGTCGAGGTCATCCTTGCCGACCTCCAACAGCAGGCGGCTTTGTGACTCGCTGAACAGGCGCTTGGTAGCGTCGAGCTCGCCTTCGACGACGAGGCGTGACACGTCGACGTCGATGCCGAGTTTGCCGCCGATCGCCATCTCGGCCGCGGCGGCCATCACCCCGCCCTCGCTGAGGTCGTGCGCGGAGAGCACGCAGCCGGTTTGGATGGCCTGGTATACCCCGCGCAGGACCGCGTGCGCGGCGTCCTTGTCGACGCGAGGGGCGTTCTTGCCCAGCTCGCCCTTGGTTTTGTAGTAGACGCTGCCGCCGAGTTCGTCCTTGGTGACGCCGACCAGCACGAGTTGGCTGCCCGCGCGCTTTAGGTCGCTCGTCGTCGTGCGGCGTACGTCGGCGATCACCGACATCGCGGTCACGAGGATGCAGCCGGGAATGCGGATCGTCGCCTCGCCGCCGTCATCGAGCGTCGCCCGGAACTCGTTGTGGAGCGAGTCCTTGCCGCTCACGAACGGCGTGCGGTAGTGGGTGGCTAGGTCGCAGAGCGCCTCGGTCGCGCGGACGAGCTCGCCGAGGCACTGCGGGTCGCGCGTGTTCCCCCAGCAGTAGTTATCCAGCACGACCGTGTAGTCTGGGTCGCCGCCAGAGGCTACGAGGTTGCGCATCGCCTCATCCAAGGCGCACTCGGCCATCGACGCTGGGTCGATGCGGCTGTAGCGCGGGTTCAACCCGTTGGAGAGCACGACCCCGCGCGTGGAGTCAAGCTTCGGGGCGAGCACGGCCGCGTCCGCTGGACCGTCTTCGCGGATGCCACACAGCGGCTTACCTGCGCTGGCGGCTTGTACCTCGTGGTCATACTGCCGCACGATCCACTCCTTGCTGCAGACGCCATAGTCTGCGAGCACGTCGCGCAGGGCCTGCGCGTAGTCCGACTCCGGCTGCAGCGCTGGCTCGCTGAGTGGCGGCGCCTCGTAGCTAGCCTCCAACACGCGCGAGGGCAGGCCGTCGTGCAGGAACGCGAGGTCCATGTCGCAGTGCACGTCGTCGCGGTGCTTGACCACGAGCCGGTTGTCGTCGGTGAACGTCCCGAGGACGACGGCTTCGCAGCACTCGGCCTCGCAGACCTCAAGCAGCCGCTCGAGTTTTTCGGGCGGGACGGCGAGCACCATGCGCTCTTGCGCCTCGCTGATCCAGATCTCCCATGGAGCGAGGCCCTCATACTTGAGCGGGGCCTGCTCAAGTTGGACCACGGCGCCCGTCCCCTCGGCCATCTCGCCGACGGCGGAGCTGAAGCCGCCCGCGCCGCAGTCGGTGATGGCAGAGAACAGGTCCTCGTCGGCGCACGCGAGCACGGCGTCCATCGCCCGCCTCTCGGTGATCGGGTCACCGATCTGCACGGCGCCGCCGCTGAGCGACTCGCTCTCTGAGTTGAGCTCTAGCGAGCTGAAGGTTGCTCCGTGGATGCCGTCACGTCCGGTGCGCCCGCCGAGCGCGACGATCTTGTCGCCCGGGTTGGGCTGCTTGTGGGCGCGCTTCGTCGGCAAGATGCCGACGTTGCCGACGTAGACGAGCGGGTTGCCGACGAAGTTCTCGTCGAAGTGCACGCTGCCGTTGACGGTGGGGATCCCCATCGGGTTGCCGTAGTCGCGAACGCCTGAGACCACGCCCTGCATGACGGTCATCGGGTGCAGGCACCCCTGGGGAAGCTTTCCCTGAGGGAGGTCGGGTGGCGCGAAGCAGAAGACGTCCGTGTTCGCGATCGGGCGGGCCGCGAGTCCCGTGCCTAGGACGTCGCGGATGACGCCGCCGACGCCCGTCCCCGCGCCGCCGAACGGCTCGATGGCCGACGGTCGGTTGTGCGTCTCGACCTTGATGCAGACAGAGTCCTCGTCGTCGAACTTGATGATGCCGGCGTTGTCGACGAAGACGGAGACGCAAAAGTCTCGATCGAGCTTGCGGGTGACGTCGGCGATGGTCGACTTCAGGAGGTTGTCGATCGTGCGCCCCTCAAAGCGCACCGTGCCCGTCAGGGTCTTGTGTTTGCAGTGTTCGCTCCACGTCTGCGCCAGCGTCTCCAGCTCCAAGCGCGTGGGCGCGCGGTCCAGCCCATCGAAGTGGGCTTGGATCGCGCGCATCTCGTGACCGTCGAGCGCGAGTCCGCCGTCGTTCGAGATCGCGACCAGCGCGTCCTCGTCGAGCCCATGAAGCGGGACCTGGTGCACGGTCAGGTCGGGCGGCGGTGACTCGCCAGGTAAGCCCTCTGGCAGCTCGTCGAGCAGGATCTGCTGCACCGTTTCGTTTGCGAGTCCTTTGCCGGCGACGGACAGCAGGTCTCCGGTGGAGATCTCTCCGTAGACGTCGTAGGTGCGGTAGGTGCCGGCTGCCACGACCGGGAGCTGCATGTCCGCCAAGGCCTTCTGAACCGAATGAGCTACGGGGTCCGTGACGCCGGGTTTCGGGACGATCGTCAGCACGCACGCGCCCTCGGGTCGCGGTGAGGCAGCGCCCGGCGCGTGGACAGTGAAGCATTCGATGACCGGGTCGCACAGGACGCCTTCGGCGAACGCGTCGACCTGCTCACGTGTCAGCTCTGCTGCGAGCAGGTAGCCGCGTCTGGATCGCACAGAAGACACGCCTGTGAGCCCGGCTGCGGTGAGGGTGCGCCTCGCGGCGTCACCGATGGGGTCCAGTTGGTCCGGTTGGGCCAGAACATCGATTCGCCACGCCTGCATCTGGGCGACCACGATGCAGGTCTCGTGGTGGTGGCGCAAGGCTGTCGACCTACGGTTGTCGGTTAGCTGTTCACCGCCGTCGCGTAGAGCGCGACGTTCACATCTTTCCACAAGCGCTGCGACGGATCAGGACGCGGGCCGCCGGCCAGCGGGCGGGTCTCCGCGCTCGCTAGTAGCTCTCGTCTTGGCTGGGGAAGGCGCGGTCGCGGACGTCTTGGCAGTAGTCGCGGATCGCGCCGCCGATGTCGTTGGCCAGCTCGCGGTAGCGTCGCACGAAGCGCGGTTTGAAGCGGGTGAACATGCCCAACATGTCGGGCGTCACCAGGATCTGTCCGTCCGTGTGGGGGCCAGAGCCGATGCCGATGATCGGCACGCTGGTGGACTCGGCCATCCGCTTGCCGAGCTCGGCAGGCACCTTCTCCAAGACGATCGCGAACGCGCCAGCCTGCTCCAGCGCCAAGGCGTCCTCGACGAGTCGGTCCTGTTCGTCTTTCTCCGTGCCGCGCGTCTTGTATGTGCCGAATTGGTTGATGCTTTGTGGGGTCAGGCCCACGTGACCCATGACCGGGATCCCGGCAGAGACGAGCTTCTCAACCGTCGGAGCGAAGTCCTGGCCGCCCTCAAGCTTGACCGCCTCTACGTGGCCTTCTTTCAGCAGGCGGCCCGCGTTGCGGAGCGCGTCGGAGATCGACACCTGGTAGCTCATGAAGGGGAGGTCGCCCACAACCAAAGCTCGTGAGCAGCCACGACTCACGAGCTCACAGTGGTAGACCATTTGGTCCATGGTCACCGGAACCGTGGTGTCGCGGCCCTGCATGACCGTCGCGACCGAGTCTCCGACGAGGATCACGTCGACGCCTGCTTGGTCGAGCAGCGTCGCGAATAAGTGGTCGTAGGCTGTCAGCGCAGCGATCCGCTCTCCACCGGCCTTGCGCTCCTTGAGCGTCGCCGTCGTGACCTTGCCTGCTGCCGCCATCGTTACCAATCTCCGAAGGTGTCGTCGTCGCTACGGGGCGCAGGCGGCGGCGCCGTCGGCGCGCCGTCGGTGCCGGGCGGCGGGGGCGGACGGTAGTCGTCGCCGCCCTTGTTCGTCATGCGCGGCCCCCGGCGCTTCGGCCGCTTCTGTCCTTCGACGATGCTGCCGAAGGTCGGGACGCGTTTGGGGTCGAGCTCTACGTCGAACGCCGAGAGGTCTTGCGCGACCGGTTCGATGACCTCGACCTTGCCGCGGCGATCGCGGTAGCGCGGCACGACCCCGACGTCGCTGCGAACGCCGCTGCGGGGCTTCTTCGCGCGTTTCTTGCGGTCCTGGCGGGGTTCTCTCTTGCGGCCTTCGCGGCGCGAGCGGCTTGATCTGCCTGCTCGCTTCGAGCTCGCTTGCTCGCCGCGATCCTCGTCGGTTGCGCCGTCACTCTGTTCGGTGTCGTCCCGAGCGTCGCTGCGTCCGCGCCCGCGCCGTCCTCGGCGTCGGCGTCTCCGCCGCTGTCCGTCGCCGTCCTGTTCGTCTTTCTCGTCGTCGTCGAACGTGACGTCCTCGAGCGTGACGTTGCTAAGGGTCAATTCTTCCGTCGCCTCTTCTTGGGCGTCTTCGTGCCGCGGCGCCTCGTCCGACAGATCCTGCTGTTTGGCGTCGGGGTCGTCGCCGCTCGGGAAGGTCACGTCGCTGAGGTCCTCGTTTTCCGAGCTCGCTGACGCCGCGACCGCGTCCTGCTGGCGCGGTCCTCGCCGCTTCCTCGCGGGCTTTTCTTCGCCGGTTTCAGAGACGCCTGCGTCGGCGGCGCGGGGCTCGGCGCCCTGCTGGTCGTCGTCATCATCGGCGCTGCGGCGGCGCCGGCGGCGGCGGCGCTTCTTGCGCGGCGCGCGCTCCGGGTCCTCTTCGCGAGCTGTTTCTCCTGCAGCTTCGTCTGTCGGGCGGCTCGATGCGGACAGCTGTAGCCACGGCTCAAGCGCGCCGAGTTCGTCTCCCGCTGCCCGCGTGCGAAGCTCGAACAGCAGCAAGGACTCCTCGAAATATGGGCTGTGAACGAAGCTCTCCAGCCGGAAGCGCCGCTTCTCTTCGGGTTGCGAGAACCGGTGTTGCACGCCACAGGCGCGCTTTAGGCAGCCGCTGTCGCGGCGCGGCAGGCGGAGGGCCACGGTCAGCGAGCCGAGCAAGTCTTCGGCGACCGACGAGGCGCTGCGCTTCGGGGTGCGCTCTCTCGCGGCGGCGACGGCTTCGTAGAGCAGCGTCGCGAGGAGTACGCCATTCGGGGGTGGTTCGGCGCCAGGCGGCTGCGACTGGACGTGTTCGTCCAGCGCGCCGAGCAGCGCCCAGAACGCGTCGACCTGGGCGCTGTCGGCATCTTCGAGGAACTCACCGACGGCCGGCACCAAGAACCCGATCGCGCGCACCTCGTGCAGCAGTCGGAAGCTGCTCGTCGCGTGTCCGCTGCGCAGCAGCCTCAGGATCTCTTCCAGGACGCGCGGCGCCGCAGCTCGGACCAAGTCCTCGGCGGTCTCCTTCATCGCAGCGAGCGTTTCGGCTTCGACGTCGAAGCCGAGGCGGCCAGCGAACTTCGCCGCGCGCAGGATACGCACCGGGTCCTCGCGGAAGCGCACCGCAGGATCCCCGATGGTGCGGATGACCCGCGCCTCGATGTCGGCGAGGCCGTCGACGTGGTCGACGATCTTGTCCTCGGTAGGGTCGAGGAACAGCGCGTTGATCGTGAAGTCCCGTCGCAGCGCGTCTTCTTCGGCGTTGCCGAAGTCATTGTCGCGCGTGATCAGCAGGTCCTCGTCGCCGTCACCATCGCCTGCCTGCGGCATGCGTCGGAACGTCGAGCACTCGAGGATCTTGGTGTTCCGGTGGAAGTGCAGGTGGGCGAGCTTGAAGCGCCGACCGATGATGCGGCAGTTCCGTGAGAACGTGCGCTTCACTTGCGGAGGGCGCGCTTCGGTCGCGATGTCGTAGTCTTTCGGGGTGCGCCCGAGCAGCAAGTCACGCACACAGCCACCGACGAGATACGCTTCATACCCCTTGTCGATGAGTCGGGTGACCGCACGCACAGCGTCTTGGTCTAGCGCGGAGAGGTCGTGTCCCGTCGGGGATAGGATCGTGGGTTCGATCTTGTCAGTCCTGGTTGGTTTACCGTTATGGGAACCAACGGTTTACCGTCACGGGATGGTGGCTGACAAGGCGTTTCTGGGGCCGGCTTGGCAGGGGCTCGGCGCGGGCCTGGGGGGAATCCGTCAAGCCTGCAGGCCGCCGTCCACGGTGAGCACCTGGCCGGTGACGTAGCTTGCTTCTGCGGAAAGGAGATAGCGCACCACGGCGACGACGTCGTCGGTCTCTCCGACCCTGCCGACTGGAACCTTTTCGAGCATCCTCGCCTGGGATTCGCGGTGGCTGTGCGGGTGGTCGATCAAACCCGGCGAGACCATGTTGACGGTTACTCCGGCAGCGGCGACCTCCAGGGCCAGCGAGCGGCCCATCTGGATCAGGGCGGCCTTCGCGGCGAAGTATGCCGGCGCGCGCAGCACAGCGCGCTGCCGGTCGGCGCCCGCCGCGGCGAACAGCACGACCCGGCCGCGTCCGCTGGCGACCATCGCCGGGACGACCGCCTGGACGGTCATCAGCGCCGTGGTGACGTTGCTCTCGAACAGGTGCCGGTAGGCGTGCTCGCTCGTCTCTAGGAGCGGCACCTCGCTGAAGTCCCCGACGGTGTGGATCAGCGCGTAGGGCGTCCCGTGCTCGTCCTCGAGCCGTGCGTAGGCGTCGCGCAAAGAGGCTTCGTCGGCAGCGTCTACTCCGCTCTTGCGGGTCCAGATCGTGCAGCGGTCCGCGTAGGCGGCCGCGATCGCGCGGCCGATGCCTTGGCCGCCACCGACGACCAGGACGCGGCCTGCAGGCGCTCCGTCGGCGTCGGTCACGACTTCCAGAGCCACCCTAGGATTTCACGGAGCTTCGGCGGGTTGCCGGTCATCAGAACGCCGACGCGGAAGACCTTGCCGGCGGCCTTGAAGGTGAGCCAGATCGTCAGCACCAGCAGCGCCGAGGTCACGATGTATTCCCAGGTCTCCGGCGGGCCAGCGGCGCGGTTCATCATCGTGAACGGCGTGTAGATCGGGATGAAGCTCAGCACCTTGGCGACGGTCCCGTTCGGCTCTTGGGTGATGAACACCATCGCGATGAGCGGGACCATCAGCAGCGTCATCACCGGTTGCATCAGGTTTTGAGCCTCTTTGAGGGTGTTGCACACCGACCCGATCGCGACCAGCACGGCCGCATAGAGCAGGTATCCGCCCAAGAAGTAGAGCACGAACGACATCAGGTAGCCGGTGTTGCTGATCGCGGCGATCAGCACGTTGAGCGAGCCGCCGCTGTCCCCGAGCAGCGACGGCGCGAGCCACGCGGCGAGCAGCGCGAAGACCACCCAGGTCCCGATGATGGTCATGCCGGTGAAGGCGATCCCGTAGATCTTCCCGTGCATCAACTGAGCGGGGCTCACTGACGACAGCAGCACCTCGATGATCCGGTTGCTCTTTTCCTCGACGGTGTTGGTCAGCAGCAGGTTCGCGATCGAGAAGATGGCGATCCATAGGAAGTAGACGAAGCCGATGGGCGCCCACTGGTTGGCGACGTCCTCGTCCTCGACGTCTTCGTCCTCGCCTGTCTCGGTGCTCTTCTTCTTCTTGAAGGTGACGCGCTCTTGGATGTGTTCGGCCACCTTTCGCCTGATCCCGGCTTCCTTGATCCGTTTGGCGCGGATGATCTCGGTGAGCGTGTTTTGGTAGGCCCGTCGCAGCGCGTCGTCGGTCTGGTTGTCGCAGATGAACTGGAAGTCCGACAGCGTCGTCGCCGGATCCTCGCCCAGGACGAAGTAGGCGAACAGGTCACCGTCGTTGACGGCCTTGGTCAGCGCCTTTCGCAGCTCTGCAGGGTCAGAGGCCTCGACGCCGAGCTCATCTGGGTCGACGTATTCGTAACGCTGGCTGGTGCTCAGCCCTTCGATCCGGTCCCGGACCGCTTGGGGCTGGTTGTAGGTCCAGTTGAGCAGCGCCAGCTGTTGCTCGCCGGTGATGTCCTCCGGCTCCTCGACGCCCTCGAACGTCGCGGCGAGGCTGCGAAGCTCCTCCTGCAGCGATCCGGACTCGGACTGCTTGCGGATCTCGCGGAACAGCGCCGTGAAGTCGGCGGCCCGGAACTTGCGCTCAGCCTCCTCCGCCAGCCCCTCTTCGCCGAGGTCGACCACCGTGTAGCGCTGGACCTCCTTGAACTTCTGCAGCAGCACGCCGACTCCCATGGCCGCGCCGATCAGCACGGGCACGATGAAGATCCCGATCCAGAAGGTCTTGGTCCGGATGTTCTCGACGTATTCGCGCTGCGCGACGAGGAGCGTCTTGCTGGCCATCAGTTGGCCTCCTCAGCGGCCGCGACGACGGCGTCACGCTCTTCGACCGTGCGGACGAACACCTCATGCAGCGACGGTTCGCGGACGTCGAAGCTGCGGATCGTCAAGCGGTCGACGAGCCAGCGGAGCGCGTCCTGGGGGTCGTGTCCCGGCTGCAGGAACAACTCCGCGGCGCGGTTGTCGTCGTTGACGCGCTCCACGCCGGGCAGCTGTCGCAGGACCGCGCCGTCGCCGTCGTATTCGATGCGGATGCCCTGGTCGCGGCCCGACTTGATCTGGGCGACCGTGCCCTCGAAGGCGAGCTGGCCTTTGTGGATCATCATCATTTCATCGCACAGTTTTTCAGCCTGCTCCATTACGTGCGTCGAGAAGATCACGGTTCGACCTTCGCGCTTCATCTGCAGGATCGTGTCCCTCATCACGTCCCGGTTGACGGGGTCTAGTCCGCTGAACGGCTCATCCAGGATGACAAGGTCGGGGTCATGGATGATCGTCCCGAGGATCTGCACCTTCTGGCCCATGCCCTTGGACATCGCCTCGCATTTCTTGTCGAGCCAGTCGCCGAGCCCGTATTGCTTCAGGAGCTCTTCGGCTTTGAGGTTGGCTGTCGCGCGGTCCATGCCCTTCAGCTTGCCGAAGTAGGCGACAATCTCCGCGGTCCGCATCTTCTTGTAGAGGCCCTTCTCTTCGGGCAAGTAGCCGAGGCGATCCTTGACGTCTGCAGCGTCGCTGTGCCCCAGCACCTGGATCGATCCCTGGTCTTGGCGGAAGATGCTCATCACCATGCGGATCGTGGTGGTCTTGCCTGCGCCGTTCTGTCCGAGGAACCCATAGATACAGCCGGTAGGAACCGCCAGGCTCAAGTCGTCGACCGCGGTGAACGCGCCGAACCGTTTGGTGACGCCTTCGAGCTTCAGTGCTAGATCCATAGATTGATGCGGCGACTGCCGCGTGGGTCCGAAGAGACTGGCACCTCGGGCGTTCCAGAGCAAGCTAGCGCGACGGTTCCGTAGGCTCGGCTGCGGGGCGTCGCAGATCGTCTCCGCGACGCGCAGGTCAGGTTCTTTGCCCGACGAAGCGTCGGGGCGTGAACATGGGTAGCGCCTCGTGCGCGCTCTCGCCGTCGATGATCATCTCGCTGAGACACTTGCCCGCCAAGAACGCGAACGAAAGCCCGTAGCCGTTGAACGCCAGCAGCGCGAACTCTCCGGTCTGGCCTGGGAGGGCGCCACAGAGCGGCAGGCCATCGGGGGAGCCCGCCATCACGCCAGTCCAAACGTGCGGGAACGGCACGTCCGCCAGCGCGGGGAAGTGTCGTCGAGCATACGCGATCAAGTTCTCTGAGATCTGCGGGTGGTGCGAGCCATCGTCGACGACGTGGACCTCTTCGCCCGGCACGGACCAGCGCATTCCGCCGAGGACGAAGCGCCTGCGGTGCATGCGGAAGTACTCGTAGCAGAAGTTGCTCGACATCGCGCAGTCCGGGAACTGACTCGCCAGCTCCGCAGGCAGGTCGTCGGTCGCGACGATCTGTCCGCGATACGCGAACACTGTGCGCCCCAACAGGCCTGTGCGGTCCAGGTCGCGACCCAGCGCAGCGCTGCAGTGGACGACGACCTGCGCCTCGACGCGGCGGCCGTCGGCGAGCGCGATGGAGAAGGCGCCAGCCTCCCCTTGGACGGCTCGAACCTCGCAGCTCGTCGCGATCGTGGCGCCGCGGGATTGGGCCAGCAGCGCCAGCCCCCGAACCATCGAGGCGGGCTGGACAATGGCTTCGTCTGCGAGGCGCAGGCCGCCGTGGAAGCCCCGGGCGAGCGGCAGCTGCGCGGCTACGTCATCGGCCTCGAGGAGCTCGTGGTCTCGATCCTCGGCGCGCAGCAGCGCCGCGGCCTGCCGCAGCTCGTGTTGCTCGTGCTCGGTCTCTGCGAGCCTGAGCCCGCCTGCTTGTCGCAGGTCGCAGTCGATGTTCGCCGAACGTAGCTCGGCGAGCATCGCGTCGTGGTTGCGCTGCAGGAAGTCCCACAGCAGCGGGGCGCGCTCGGCGCCGAACTGGCTGTGGATGCGGTTGTAGTGCTCTCCGAGCCCGAGCAGCAGCTGCCCGTCGTTGCGGCCTGAGGCGCGGCCGGCGATGTCGCCGGCTTCCAGGACCGTGACGTCGACGCCGGCGCTCGCGAGGTGCAGCGCTGTGGACACGCCCGCGATCCCCGCGCCGATGACGGCGACTGTGGTGGAGGAAGGAGGAGGAGAGGAGTCGGGGGTGTCGGCCTGCTCCAGCCAGATGCTGTCGGATGTCCGCTCGTGCGCCACGAACGTATCGTGCCGATCTCGCCTCGCGTCGCAAGCGGGCTTGTCCGCGCGGGGCGAGCCGCGACGCTCGCCTGAGGCTTAGCCTTTCAGCAGGGCTAGGAGGAACAGCATCCCGATCGCGATCAGGGTCAGCGCGACCGAGGTCCGGTTCATGCTGGCAGGGGAGGTGCTATGCGTGGAGGTGGGTGCGCGCATGGGTGGGGTCTGACACGTCTCCAGAGGTTCGTGCCGCAACCTTCGGTCGGTTGACGGCGCAGGGGGTCTCCTTCGGCTCTGCGGCGACGGCTAGGCTCGATCGGTGGAAGCGTCGGCGTGCAAAGTCAGCCTTGCTGCACTCCGCGCGAAGCGGTCTTCCGCGATGTCGTCCAGCGGTGTGTTCGTCAGCCATGACGAGGTGCGTAGGAGGGTGGCGAGCGGGACTTTGCTGGTGCTTTTCCGGTGGGCTGCGTTAGATTCTCGCCCCCTATCCGACGGCCGCACCGGACGAACGCGCAACGTGCCTTCGCCCATTTCGCCGCCCCGTAACGAGAAACCTTAGCGCCGAATCGTCCCATGAGCAAGGAACTGCGTCTCTTCACCAGCGAATCCGTCTCCGAAGGCCACCCTGACAAGGTCTGCGATCAAATCTCGGACGCTGTGCTCGACGCCATCCTCGCGCAGGACCCGAACTCGCGCGTCGCCTGTGAGACCATGGTGAGCCGCGGGTTCGCCGTCGTCGCCGGAGAGATCACGACGAAGGCCTACATCGACTTCCAGGAGACCGCGCGCGAGGTCATCAAGCAGATCGGCTACGACGACCCGGAGGTCGGCTTCGACGCCAACTCCTGCGCCGTGTTGACCTCGATCCAAGCGCAGTCGGCAGACATTGCTCTCGGTGTCGACGAGACGACGTCGCAGAGCAAGGAGCAGGGCGCTGGCGACCAAGGCATGATGTTTGGCTACGCGTGCAATGAGACCGACGCGTTGATGCCGTTCCCGATCCACTTCAGCCACCGCATCCTTGAGCAGCTAGCAGAGGTTCGCAAGGCGGGCAAGTTCAACTTCTTGCGTCCGGACAGCAAGAGCCAGCTGACGGTGGAATACGACGCGGACGGCAATCCTCGTCGGGTCCACACCGTCGTGGTCTCGCACCAGCACACCGCCGAGGTCAGCGACGAGGAGCTGCACGCCGCGCTCAAGGCGACGTGCTTGGACGTCCTCCCCGCCGACATGGTCGACGACAACACCCGCTGGTTCCTCAACCCGACGGGCCGGTTCGTCGAAGGCGGGCCGAAGGCGGACGCCGGTTTGACGGGCCGCAAGATCATCGTCGACACCTACGGCGGCATGGGGCGGCATGGCGGGGGAGCTTTCTCGGGCAAGGACCCGAGCAAGGTCGACCGGTCGGCGGCCTACGCCAGCCGGTGGGTCGCCAAGAACGTCGTCGCAGCTGGCTACGCCGACCGCTGCGAGGTGCAGGTGGCCTACGCCATCGGTATCGCCGAACCGGTCAGCATCCGCTGCGAACTGTTCGGGACGGGCAAGGTCGCCGAAGACGCGCTCACCGGAGCGATTCGCGAGGTCTTTGACCTTCGACCCGCGGGGATCATTCGCGATCTGGAGCTGAAGCGTCCCTGCTTCCGCCAGACGGCAGCATATGGCCACTTCGGCCGCCCCGAGTTCGCTTGGGAGCGCACCGACCGCGTCGAGGCCCTGCAGCAAAAGCTCGGCTGACGCTCGCAGCCCGTTCGGCTGTTGCCGCGCTCGCTGCGCCAAATTTGTCCATGTTCGCGTGATCTCGCCGCCGCAGGCGGCTAGTTGCCCTGGAGCGGTCTGGTTCGTCAGAACCCACATGCACGGCCGGGCGCTCATGGCTCATACTGGGGGCATAGGGCGTTGGGCTCAGCGGCCGCGCGCCGGTGATCGACATGGAAGAACGCGAAGTCGAAGTCTTTTTCTGCGACCTCTGCGGGGCCTCGGTCCCCGAGGCAGACATCGTGTCCGCTGCAGCGGTGGTCCGGCACGGCAAGACCATCGGCCTGTGCTGCATGCCGAGCCTGCAGAGTACGCCGGAGAAGACGGCGCCTGCGCCGGAGGCGGCGCCTGGGGCGTCGGCCGCGCGGCCGCCTGTCGGCGCGCCGCCCGTTCTAGGCCTGGTGCTGCTGGGCGCGTTGGTCGCGGGCATCGTCTTCCTAGAGCTGAGGCTCGCGGACCTTGAGCAGGCCCTCGGCGAGACCCAGCGGGAGATGTCGACCCGTCAGCAGCAAGACAGCGAGGTCTTGAACAGCGTCAGCATCAAGCTCGACGGCAAGCCTGACGGCGCCGAGGTCGACCGTCTCCTGGAGCAGACTGGCGAGCTCTCGCTACAGCTCCAAGAGCTGCAGGCGGCGATGGCCAAGCGTCAAGCCGTGCTCGATCAGGAGCTCGACGGGCTGCGCCGCGCGGTCCGCGCTGCGGACGACCGGTATGTTGACTACCGCCCGCTGTTCGAGGACCTGCGGCAGCGGCAGGCTCGTTCGATCGCGGTGCTCGAAGGCCTTCGTGATCGCGGGTCGGCGGCGCCGGTCGCGCTCGCGCCGCCGCCGCCGTCGGCTTCTGGCGCGCCGGCCGAGGGCGTAGCATCGGACGAGCTCCCGTCGGATCTCGCTGCGTCGGTCGCCAAGCTCTCGAACGCCGACCCTGCGGTTCGCTTCGAGGCCGTCGACGTGCTCGTCGAGGGCAAAGACCCGCGGGTGTTGCCTCACCTCTTACCGCTGGCGAAAGACGCGGACGCGTTCGTGCGACGGCTGACCGTCGAAGGTTTGCGCGGGTTCCGCGCGGTCGAGGTCGTCGACGCGCTGATCGCGTCGCTGGGTGACGACGACGAAAACGTCTGTGACACAGCGTGGCGCTCCCTCCGCGACCTCACCGGGCAGAAGCTCTCGTTCGACGCGGCCGCCAATAAGCGGGCCCGCGCCAGCGCAGCGGCCAAGTGGCAGGAGTGGTGGGCCAAAGCCCGAGACGGCTTCCGTTTCTGACGCGGCGGTCGCGGTTGGCTCTTACGGCGGCTTCGGGCTTGCAGCTAGGGAATCGACGGCGCGCCTGCTACAACGACGTCGCAGGCCGAGGGGTGAGCCTGCGCTCTACGCAGATCAATCGAGCATGGCCTGGCACAACCGCACCAAGATCGTCGCGACGATCGGTCCCGCTTCTCACACGGAAGAGACCATCGAAGAGCTGGTCCGCGTCGGCGTCGACGTCTTTCGAGTCAACTGCGCGCACGCGAGCCACGACTCCATCCGGCGTATGGTCCGCAGGATCCGCCGGGTCGCCAAGCGGCTGGATGCACCGATCGGCATCCTCGCAGACCTGCAGGGGCCGAAGATCCGCGTCGGCAAGCTGAAGAACGCCGAGCCCATCTACCTCAAGCGCGGGATGCAGGTGGTGATCGACTGCACGCCGGACGTGATCGGCGAGGCGCGAAGCGACGGCTCCGTCGTGATCGGGACCGGCTACGAGCGGCTGGCCAAGGACGTCAGCAAGTCCGAGCGCATCTTGCTCGACGACGGAAACTTGGAGTTGAAGGTGACGGGCGTGAGCGGCCGGCGAATCACCACGAAGGTCGTCTACGGCGGCATGCTCATCCAGAGCAAGGGCATCAATCTGCCGGGCACCAAGGTCTCGGCCAGCTGCCTGTCTGCCAAGGACCTCGCCGACCTTGAGGTCGCGATCGACGCCGAGGTGGACTTCATCGCGCTCTCCTTCGTCCGCGAAGCCTCCGACGTGCACGAGCTGCGCCGCCACATCCAGCGCAGGAAGGGCGACGTCAGCATCATCTCGAAGATCGAACGTCCCGAGGCGGTGAAGAACCTGCCGGCCATCCTAGACGCCACCGACGCGGTCATGGTGGCGCGCGGCGATATGGGCGTGGAGATGGGGCCAGAGGTGGTGCCGCAGGTGCAGAAGCGCATCATTGAGCTCTGCAACCGGGCGAACAAGCCGGTCATCACGGCGACCCAGATGCTGGAGACAATGATCTCCAACCCCCGGCCGACGCGCGCTGAGGCCAGCGACGTCGCCAACGCCATCTACGACGGGACCTCGGCGGTGATGCTCTCGGGAGAGACGGCGTCGGGGAAATACCCGGTGAGGACGGTCCGCACCATGGAGAAGATCGTGCGCTCCGCGGAGAAGCAGGCCGTCGCGATGCAGGACCGCCGCAGACAACTTAGCAGCCACATCACGCCGACCGAGGCTACGGTCCGCGCCGCAGCACACGCCGCGTTCAACACCGGCGCGCGGCTCATCGCTTGCTATACGGAGACCGGCTCGACCTCGATGCAGCTCGCGGCCGAGCGTCCGCCGACGCACATCGTGGGATTCACGCCGTCGCGCCGGACCGTGCAGCGCATGGCCCTCGTCTGGGGGGTCATCCCCCGCAAGGTGCGCCCGGGCCGCACCAGCCACGCGTTGACGATCGACGGCGACCGCATCATGCGCGAAGAGGGCTTGGTGAAGCCGGGCGACCACATCGTTCAGATCGCCGGCACGGTCCGTCAGGCTGGCCTGACGAACACGATGAGCATCCGGACCCTCTGAGCGGGCCGCTCGGGCGGCGCTCCGAGCGCGCTGGGCGGCCGCTGATAGCGGCGCGCAAGTTGCTTTCTGAGCGTGTTTTGTCGCAGCGAGTCGGTGTCGGGAGCGCCTCTAGACGGTTCGCCGTTGACACGCGTCTGTAGGTCGGTAGGCTGCTCCGCCCCTTTCCGGAGTCTGCGGCCTCGGCTGCCGGCGTCCACGTCGACGTAACTGACCATGACCAAGACCACTTTCGCCACCGTCGAGAAGAACCACGAAGCCATGAACACGTGGCGCGTGATCGACGCAACCGGCAAGACCCTCGGCCGTATGGCCACCGAGATCGCGACGATCTTGATGGGCAAGCACCGTCCGGATTACACGCCGCACATCCTGGTGGGCGAGGGCGTGATCGTGACCAACGCCGACAAGATCAAGCTGACGGGCAACAAGGCCAACACCCGCGTCTACACGTTCTACACGGGGCACCCGGGCGGCCTGCGTGAGAAGGTCCTCGGCGAATACATGGAAGCCGCTCCGGATGAGGTCGTTCGCCTCGCCGTGCGTCGTATGCTGCCGAAGAACCGCATCGCGCGTCGCATGATCTCACGCCTCAAGGTCTACCGCGGCGATGCCCACCCGCACGCCGCGCAAAAGCCGGCCCAGCACAGCTAACCCGTCGCAGCCAGCAGGAATATCATCGTGGCAGTAGTCAATCCGTACATCTGGGGCACCGGTCGCCGCAAGACGTCGACGGCGCGTGTCCGTATTAAGCCGGGCACCGGCAAGTTCATGATCAACGGCAAGGAGGTCGACGCCTTCTTCGTCACCGAGGACACTCGCCGCTCCGCCAAGGAGCCGCTCAACGTCACGGAGACCCACAACAACTACGACGTGTGGGTCAACGTCAAGGGCGGCGGCGTGACCGGACAGGCTGGGGCGACCAGCCTCGGCATCGCGCGCGCGCTGCGCAGCGAGAACGAGAACTTCGAAGGCATGTTGCGGGAGCACGGCCTGCTGACGCGCGACAGCCGCGAGGTCGAGCGCAAGAAGTACGGCCGTCACAAGGCGCGTCGCTCGACGCAGTTCTCGAAGCGCTAAGCGCTCGAACGGGACGGCACGCCCTGGCGTGGCGCGCCGCCCACGCAGGCGACCGAGGTTCCGCCTGCGCTCACCGTGGAGCCGGGCCGCCGATACGTTTATGGTCGCGCTGCCGGGCGCGGTTCGAGACCCGGTCACGAACCATGGCTGGCCACTCTCACTCCGCGAACATCCGCTTCCGCAAGGATCGCGTAGACGCCAAGCGCGCGAAGACGTTCTCCAAGCTCTCTCGCATGATCACCGTCGCCGCCAAGGAAGGCGGGGGCGACCCGGACGCGAACGCCAAACTGCGCCTCGCGCTCGATAAGGCCCGGGTCCTCAGCATGCCGAAGGAGGGCATCGAGCGGGCGATCAAGAAGGGCACGGGTGAAGGCAGCATCGGCGACTTCGAGGAGATCGTCTACGAGGGCTACGGCCCTGGCGGCGTCGCCGTGATGATGGAGATCCTCACCGACAATCGGAACCGTTCCGCCGCCGATGTGCGCATGATCATGGAGAAGTGCGGCGGGAACCTGGGCCAGAACGGCGCGGTCAACTGGATGTTTGAGCGCCGCGGACGCTGGGTGGTGCCGAAGGCGCGTGATGGCGCCGAGGACTGGAGCGAAGAGGCTTTGATGGACGTGGTCCTCGAGGCGGGTGCGGACGACCTCAGCGCCGACGGTGAAGTTTTCGTCGTGTTGAGCGCTCCGAGCGCCTTCGGAATCGTCAGCGCCGCGCTTGCGTCTGCGCAGGTGGCGTTTCGAGAGGCTGGGTTGGCGAGCGTGCCAACGCAGCGGACCGTGGTCAGCGATCCCGAAGTCGGCGTGAAGCTGATGAAGATGATCGATGGC
>NYVR01000139.1 GCA_002684655.1 Planctomycetota bacterium
CGAGGACCCCGCCAGCAGCGAGCCGACCGGCGCGCCGAGCCCTTTGCTAAGGCAGAGGGTCGTGGTGTCGACCGACGCGACGAGGTCTGACGCCGCGACACCAAGCGCGACGGCCGCGTTCATCAGCCGCGCGCCGTCGACGTGGACGGCCAACCCGTGCCGGCGCGCCACCGCTGCCAGCGCTGCGACCCGGCCCGCGTCGGCCACGCGGCCACCCGCCATGTTGTGGGTGTTCTCAAGCACGAGCAGCTTCGAGCGCGGGTAGTGCGGGTCGTCGGCGCGAATCGCCGCCTCGACCTGATCGGGACGAGGGAACCCGTCGTCTGAAGACACCGTGCGCGCCTGCGTCCCTGACAGCCTCGCGATCGCGCCGCCCTCGTAGACGAAGACATGGCTGCGCTGTTCACAGATGAGCTCGTCGCCAGGCCGGCAGTGCACGTGGATCGCGACCTGGTTCGCCATAGTGCCTGACGGGCAGAACACGGCGGCGTCCTTACCCAACATCGCCGCGACCTCTTCTTCGAGCGCCGTGATCGTCGGGTCTTCACCCCAGACGTCGTCGCCGACAACCGCGCTGGCCATCGCCTCGCGCATCTCAGCACAAGGCGACGTCATCGTGTCACTTCGGAAGTCTGCGGCGACCATCTGATGTCAGCATGCCTGCACGGTCAATGGATACAAGCGACGGCGCTCACTCGCTGGCGTATCGCCACGAGCTCTGCATGGCATGCCGTATATCAGCTTGGCTTGAGCCAGGCGACAGCTCCGCGTAGAGCATCCGCAGGACCTCGCGGTCCACCCTGCCTAGCTGCTCGCTGGAGCCGAACTCCCGATCGCTCTCGTAAACCAGCGAGTCGGCGATCAGGCCGGAGTCGTTGCTAGGCCCGAGCGTTTGAAACATCTCTTCCAGCGTCGTGTGTCGCAGCCACCGCTGCTCGAGAGCGGGGTTGATGAACACCACCGCGCGCGTCAGCTCGAAGGACTGGTTCCACGAGATGGTGAACCAGCCGTCCGCGTCGGCGCCTGGCCTCATCGCTCCGAGGCGCTGCGCCAACCCTGCGGCCTCGGCAGGCGCGGGCGCGAACACCGTCACGAAGCCCTGCTGACCGATCCGCTGGTCCCAGCCACGGACATACTCGAGTTCGACGATGTGCACGCCAGCGAGCGCCTCCTGAAGCTGCGCGAATGCGCTGTCGATCGCCACGCGAAACCGCGGCGCGGCGTCGACCACCAAGAACTGCACCGGCTTGCGCCAGCGCACGACGCCCTGGCGGCTTCCGCCCGACTCGGCGCCCAGCAAAACGTCTGCGGCCCATTGGCGCTCAAGCCCGCGCCGCACGTTCGCCGTCGACACGCAGGCGCCGAGCAGCAAGAGCGGCAGAGCCAACGTGAGAGGGCGGAACATAGCGAGATCTACGATCACCCCTAACTCAAGTAATTGCAACCGCCCCCGACACCTGCGAAGCTCGTTGCTTGGACCTCGAGCGACAGCTGCGCTGGCTGCGAAGCTACGCGCTGGTGACCTATCCGTTCGCCTGCGTGCCCTTCTTGTTCCTGTTCTTCACTGAGCACGGCATGGACGCCGCAGCGTACGGCGAGATCCTCACAGCGTATTACGCGACGATGTTCTTGGCGGAGGTGCCGACTGGCGTCTTGGGAGACCGCTTAGGCGCCCGCCGCATGTTGGTCGCGGGGCCCGTGCTGCTGGCGCTGGGCTTTGTCACCTTCCTCTGCTGGCGAGAGTACCCGGGCTTCATCTTGGGCGAGGTGCTGCTCGGGCTCGGCCACTCCGTCCTATCGGGGCCGCCCAGCGTCGCCCTCTACGAGACGCTCAAGACGCACGGCGTCGAAGGACGCTACCTCGCCGAAGAGAGCCGGATCCACGCACGACGCCTGCTCGGGACCGGCGCCGCCTTCCTGCTGGGAGGCGCGCTGGTGCACTTCGGCAACGACGCGGGCGACGCTTACGTCCCGGCGATCGCGGCGACGGCAGTCTTAAGCGCCGCAGCGTCGGCCCTGGCGTCCCGGCTTCAGATCGACAGCCGCGCGCGCGCCGCAGCGCCCCGCCGGGAGCCCTTCTTGCGGCTGGCGATCCAGGAGCTCGCCAAGCGTCCTGTGCGGTGGCTGCTGCTCTACTGGGTGGCGCTGTTCACCCTGCTGCGGTTCCCCTTCCACAACTACCAGCCGTATCTCGAGGCGACCAGCGACCTCGAGCCGCTGTTCGCCAACGCCGTGTTCGTGGGGGTCATCTTCGCCGTCCTCAACCTCTTCGCGGCGCCGCTGAGCGCGCGGGTGCCCCAGCTGGTCGAGCGCTGGGGCCGGCGACCTATTTTCTGGGCGATGCCGCTGGTGCTCTGCGCCTCCATGTTGGTGATGGCCCTCGAGCGCCGCGCCGCCGGCGCCGGAGAGGGCGCGGCGTGGATGTGCTGGGTCGGCGTCTCGATGTTCTTCGTGCAGCAGGTGCCGTTCGCCATGCACTGGTCGTTGATCCACGAGTTCGTCAACGACCGGATCGGATCTCAGGCGCGGACCACGGTCCTGTCCGTGCTCTCGCTGGGCGCGCGCGCCTCGTATGCTCTGGCGAACATCTGGCTGTTCCGCGTGCAGGCCGACGAGGGACTCGCGACGGCGCTGTTCGCGGCGGCCGGCGCTGGCGCCGCCGCCGCCGCGCTGGCGCTCTGGCTCCGACCGCGCGGCACCCTGCGCGGGGACGGCGGCGCGCGCTGAGTCGCCGTTAGGGTCAGCTGCCGATCCGCACGAGCAGGCCGTTCGAAGCAGCGAAAAGGACGCCGCTCGCCGAGGTCGCAGCGGTCGCCTGCGCGGAGACCTCCGCGCCCATCAACGCCGGCACATTGGGGATCGGCAAAGAGAGCGAGCTCCCGCCGCCCGCGACGGCAGAGGCGATGAAGCCGCCGCTGGCGTCTGTGTAGATGGCGCAGCCAGGCGCGCCGAGAAAGGCGAGGCTGAAGCCCGGGTCGATGACCCCCTGACCCAAGAAGAAGAAGGCGGCGGTGCCCTCGACGCGCGCGGCCGTCAGGTCCAAGGCGCCCCCGACCTCGGCGACGCTGGCGCGGAGCTCCAGCGGCAGGATGTCGAGCTGTGGGCGCGTCAAGAACGCGCTCGAGACGTCGGTCGGGCCTGGGTCGAGGGTGGCCCCGCCAGCAGAGTAGGCGACCAACCACGCTTGCGCCGCTGCGGACCCAAGCGTCCCGAAGGTGACCGTGAAGCGGCACGTCTGCACGTCGTAGGTGAACTGCATCGTGTTGGGCTGGCCGTCCGCGACGCCCTCCACCTGGTCAAACGTGATCGTCGCTAGCGTGCCGTCTTGCTCATACCAGACGTCACCGAGGCTGCCGCCGGCGGTCGCTGGCCGCAGGTCCGTCCAGGCGTAGAACCCGGTAGCGGGGTTGGATAGCACGCTCCCTACGTCGGGGGACGGCGAGGCCGCGTTGCCCGGCCCCAGCGCGACCCAGCCGTTGGAGCCGACGTGCAGGCCGAAGGTGCCGCCCACCGCGGCGGTGTCGATCACGTCGTCGTCACCTAGCGGGAGCCGGACAGCGTATGAGGCGATCGGTGCGACGGAGCCCGGCGCAGAGCTCAAGCGATAGCGATCGCCGACGCGCGTCACCTTGACCTTGCGGCCAGCGAGGTCCATCGGCGAAGCGCCGGTCGGCTCGTAGAGCTCGTAGAACGAGGAGGCCTCCGTCGGGCATCCTTGGCCGTAGGCGCTCACGGCGGCGCAGACGCCCGACGTCACGGTGTAACGCATCGTGCCGTTGAACGTCCGCGCGCCACCGGAGTTCCCGTAGACGCTCCCGAACGGGTACGCGTTGCCAGTGCCGTTGAGCACCTCCAAGTCCCCGTTCGACGCGGCGACGGAGCCGACGGCGTCGCTGACCGCGGTGTAGTTCAGGCCCTGCCCGTTGGTGCAGGTCACGTAGAAACCGCGCGGCGCGGCGCAGGTCACGCCCACGTCCAAGATCGCCGGGAGCGACGTCGCGACGCCGACGCCGGCGCCGGTCACGCCGTTCAAGGACGCCAACAGCGTCCAGGCAGACGGGTCGTTCTCGACGCCGACGTGGCTGCCCCCGTCGGTCGTTGTATAGATCTCGACGTCCCAGAGGCCGGCCGCCAGGTTGGCGTCGATGCAGTTCAGCGAGATCGGGACGTTGGTCGCGCGGAGGTCGAACATGTTGCCCGCCGCGCTGGTGTTCGAAGTCAACGTCGTCGTCAGCGCGCCCGTGCTGCAGCGGAACGAGAACAGGCTCAGCACGCCGCCGTCGTCGCTGCTGACCGCCAACGTGTCTACGCCCAGCGGGCTCGAAGCCGCAGGCAGGAACTCCATCCCCTCAGGGTCGCCCGCGCCGGTGCCAGACTCCCCCGCGACGTCGATGACGTCGGTGAGCACAGGGGCCGCGGGGTCAGACACGTCGAAGACGCAGATCGCGTCGGTCCGCTCGAGGGCGACGAACAGGTAGGGGACGCCGCGCATCTCGCCGAACACGAGCGACTCCGGCTCAGCGCCCTTGTCGTCCGAGCGCTCGTCGTTCCAGAGCCCGTTGGCGAGCATCGCCTGCGCGATCATGTCCCCGGACTCAAAGACGACGCTGCCGTTGAGCGCGCTCAGGATCGAGAACGAGCGCCCGCCGAACGTGTAGAGCTGGTCGACGTCGCCGTCTCCGTCGGTGTCGCCGCGCGCGATGTCATAGGGGCTCGTCGCGAACTTCAGCCGGCCCAGCGCGGCGATGTCTGCCAGCTGCGCAGAGGTGTAGAGGGCGGTGTCCGGCGCTGTGTCCTCGGTGTCCAGGTTGAAGGCCGCCTCGAGGTCTGCCCCGCGCGTCTCGTCTTCAAACCCTGCGAACCCGCGGCGGCTCTCGCCCTCGTTTGCGATCGCGATGTACTCCGCGCCCCCAACGGTGAACATCGTCACCCGATCCGGCATGAAGTAGCCGCGCACCGGCCAGCTCTGGATGTTGCCGTCGATCCCGTCCTCGTTCGACGCGTCCAAGCCGCTGCCGGGCGCCACGTGGGCCTTCTCACCCAGCGGCAGCAGCGCGTTGAACACGCCCGCGGTGAGGTCGAGGCGAGCGAGGCAGTTGTTCTCCTGACACGTCACGTAGGCGATCGTGCCGGCGGCGTTGACGGCGATGTATTCCGGCTCGAGGTCCTGCGAGAGGGTCACGCCGTTGGTGTCCGACAGGCGCACGCCGATCGCTTGCATTGCGGCCTTGTTGGCGTCGAACGCGTTGAAGTCCGCCGTAGCGACGGTGCGCGCCGCGACGTCGATGATGCTCACGGATCCTTCGGGGTTGATCAGGCCGGTGGCCTCGTCGGCCTCGCCCTCGTTCGCGACCAGCAGCGTGGCGCCATCGGGGGTGAACACCAGCATCTCAGGCATGGCGCCGACCGTGACGCTAGCGCCGCTCGCGGCGCCGGTGGCGGCGTCGAAGAACTGCACCAGGCCGGCGTCTGTCTGCGCCGGCCCCTCGACGGCGACGGCGACGAGGCCCGCATACGCGTCGACGCCGTTCGGTGAGCCGGCCAGCGCGATCGTCGTCTCGAGCGTCAGCGCGCCAGCGGCGTACACAAACACGTCGAGGCTGTTGGTGTCTGGGTTGCTCACGAAGAAGCGCCCCGACGCGCCGTCATAGGCGACGACCTCGCCGTCGACGCTCGAACCAGCCAGGCTCGCCACGTGCTCATGCGTGATTTGCGCGTAGAGGGGAGACGCAGCGAAGGCCGCGAGCGCAGCTGTCGTGGTTAGGTAGCGGGTAATCATGGTGAAACTAAGGGTGAGCTACAAAGGGGTCCCCCGCGCAGCGAGGCGCGGGAGCGACAGGTAATCGGGGGTCCATCCCGCCGGGCGGAGCCCGCACCTCGCAGACGACGCGCTGACGCGATCCAAATCTGGCTGAGGCGTTAAAGCGAGCGTGGACATAAGATTGAGAAACTTGCGGGTCAGCGACGGGGGCGTTCGATCCTGTGCGCCATGACGCGAACGAGCCGCTGCGCGGCCTCGCGCACGGTCGGGTCCGGGTCATCGAGCAAAGCGCGGCTCCGCTCCAGGTCTTGCGCAGAGGCCGTGCGGTCGGACAGCATCGCGTCGAGAGCGCGTATGCGGCCGGCGGGGTCGGCGTCCGTAAGGCCCGCCTGGATCGTCGCGCGGATCTTGCGGTGGTTGCGCACGAAGCGGCGGTCGACGAGAGAGCGGCTGAGCAGGCCGGCCGCCTCGTCCCGCACGTTTGGATCCGGGTCGTCGCGGAATCCAGAGGCTGTCGGCCGTAACCACAGCTCGACTGGCTTCGCCTCAAGCGCCAAGAGGGCCGCGCGACGCGAGAGCGGTCGCTCCGCGCCCGTAGCTTGGCCACGCATCTCAGCCAAGAACGCGGGGTCGTCGCTGGCGCGCAGGACCCGGCCGATCCGCACGCCGACCTCGTCGTCCTCTTCGGTCTCTACTTGCTCCCAGAGCCAACGCGCCGCCGCAGGATTTCGGCGAGCGGCGCCCGACAGCGCCGCCAAGACGCCCTGGAGCCGCCTCAGCCACGCCTCTTCGGCATCGCGGTCGTCGCCATTCTCTGGACGGCCGCCCAGCAAATCCCGCAGCTCCGCGACGGTCGCGGCCAGCGCGACGCGTCGTTTTTCGGAGAGCTCTCGTGGCGCGACGACGTCGTCTGAGGACGAGGCGACGGCTGCAGCGCCGCCTCGCTGCAGTCCGTCTGCGGACGCGACCGGGACCACCACCTCCGCAACCGCGCCGCGCGTGGGCATCGGCGCCGAAAACGACGCGTCCCCGGGGGCGTGGAGATCGACCGGCCGCAGCCACGCGTACGCGGCCGCGCAGCCCGCCGCGAGCGCGAGCATCGGCAGCGCAAGACGCGCAAGTCGTGATTCGGCGGGAGGCACCGTCATCGATCGAGGACGGTCAACAGGTGGTAGGTCTGCGGCGTCGCCGCAGCGTCCGGGTTGGAGACCACGAGGTAGTAGGTGCCCGCCTCGGCAAAGGTGTGGTCCAGGAACGCGTCGCCGTTGACCGCCACGCCGTTGTTGGGCAAGAAGCAGCCGACGTTGCCCTCTGTGAGCTGCGCGATCGAGCTGTGCAGGTCCAGGCGAATCGCGCCGTCGACCCCGCCGCCGGGGAGGCGGGCGTCAAGCGTGGTCGCCTGGATGCGGTCCCCAGCCTGTGCTACGACCGCGTAGACGTCGTAGTCGTCCGTGGAGGCAACCGAGCTCTGGATCTCGACCACCCACGGACCAGGACCCGCCGTGATCGGTTGAGCGCTCGCGAAGTCTGCCGCACTCAAGCCTGCGACGCCGTCGTCGTTCGGCTCGACCTCCGCAGAAGCCCACAGCGGGCGCACCGCGATGCGCTCGCGCCAAGCGTAGCCAAGAGGCTGTCCGTCTGCGGCCGCCAGCGCGGCGGTGAACGCGACATCGACGAAGGCGCCGCCGTTCGGCGTTAAGATCGTCGCCGGGGTGAAGGATACGACCCGACCGTCACCCTCCAGCGCGAAGTTACCCGCCACGTCCGCGCCCCCGTCGCGCACCCGTATCCCGGCGATGACCGACGCTGGGTCGACCGCGCGCGAGAACGCAAACCGAAGCGTCTCCGTCGACGATATGAGCGCTCTGCCCGTATATAGGTGCGGCGAAGGGAACGTCGCCACGTATACGAGCGGCATGGCCATACCATCGAAGGTCGCGCCGATGGGTCCAGCGTTCGGCCCGCCGAAGGCGCCCATGTCGTTTCGGCTGCCGTCCCTGTCGTTCCAGAACGGGTCGGGGTGACCAGCGTTGATCGCCGCCGACGAGTTGCGCGTTCGGAACAGGTCTGAGTAGATCTCTGCGGTGCCCGCTTGCCCTAGGCCCGTCAGGCTCTCAAGCCCGTAGAGATAGAAAGGCTCACCGCCGAGGTTGCCGAGCCCGGTCGGCGTCGACTGATCGCGGATCAGCGAGTAGTAGGGCCTGACTCCCCTGTCTGCGTCGATGTCGTCGGCCCCGTTGTGGGTCGCGACGCAGTTTAAGACGTAGACTTGCACGTCACTCGGAAAGTCGCTGACGCCTGAGGCGTTCTCGATGCCGGCTTGGTCGCTGTTTTGTGATCCGTTGTAAGCCGCGGTGTTATTGATGAGCTGCGGGGCTGGCCCGTCCGATTGGATCGCGAAGCCACCTCCTGACGAGAAGGCTGCGACGTTGTTCAGCACGCGCGTTTGCGTGACTGCGCTCGTTGTTACTTCATACGAGAAGCCTGACTCGGAGCTGTCTTGACCTGCGCCACCGAGGAAGTTCCGCTCAACGAGCGCGCCTGTCATTGACGACTCAAGCGCGAGATCAATCGCCCCGTTGCCGCCGTCGCCGAGGGCGCGCATGGTGTTGTGACCCGCGTAAACAACTGTCATCGACGCGCCATCCTCGACCGTGAGGTTGTTATACTGACTGTCGCCGACCCAGGTTCTCAGCGGGTCTTCACCGGAGATGAAGTTGTTAAACGCTCTGACCGTGAAGAGGCCGTCAGGGAACGTAACAGGCTGTGTGGTCGTTGAGAGATACGGCAGCTGCAGCAACTGGTATCCGTCGTCGTAAGCGCCAACCAAGGTGTTATGGCACACGTCGATCAGCGTAGCGCCCCCGTGGGCAACACCAGCAGCGACTCGAACGCCTGTCGCCGCACCGAACGACACGTTCCGCTCGATGCGCACCGCGAGGTCGCCGCCGTTACACGCGTCAGGCGCCAAACCAGCACGCGTCCAAAATAGAGGCTCGTTATCGCAACACGTGATGTTGCAGCCCGTCATCTCCACTTCCGTCGTCCCGCCGGGCGCGACCTGCAGCTCTACATACAGCGGGTATTCATCGAAGTTTAGGATGTCGTTATCGACGAAGCGTATGGCGACGTCGCCGCCCACGGCGAGCGACGCGGCCGTTTCATAAGGTCTAGATTGTGGCTCCCCATCGCTGGTGACCGCGATCGCGTTTGCCGTTCCGCCGTTGAAGAGGTTGCGCTCAACGTTGAGGGCGAGGCTACCACCGGGGCCGAAGTCGTAGATGTCACGCAGCCATATCGCAGCGCCCGCGTGATCACGAACTTCGTTGTCCGAAATCGTGACCGACAGAGCGCCGCCAACCGCTGGGTCAGCGGCAGCGAACGCTAGCGCCCAACATCCTTCAAGATCTGCATTCGGCTGCTCGTTGACGTCGCCGGCTGCGAAGATCCGGCCGCCCGCCAGGTTGTGCGTGATGAGCACGTCGGTGCCAGCAGGCTGCACGTAGAGAGACCGCGCCGCGGGAGACACTGCACCTAGAGCCCAGTGCACGTTATCGGGGAGGCGGTTGTTCTGGACCCTAAGCTTCCGGTAGCCACCCGCGACCTGGAACGCCCTACGCGCGGATCCGAGCGCGCGGTTCCCGACGATCTGCAGCTCGCTGCCAGACGTCTGCGCCGGAGTCTCCGAGGCGAGCGTGTTGCCGTCGCTCAGCGTGCAACCAGACAGCTGCATATCACCGTTAGCGACGCGCACTGCCGCCGGCCGCGACGCGACAGACCCTGGACCAGATGGGATACTAATGGTCGTCTGCACCGTCCGCCCGAGGGTCATGTAGTCGTCATCGAAGATCGAGATGACCTCACGCAGGATTCCCTCCGAGTCGTACTGCACGAGATCCCCGACGATCAACTCACTCTCGAACAAGGTCCCAGTACCACTAACATAGATTTCATAGCTCGATGAAGAATCGCCTTCTAATGTCCCCGACAACGGTGACAGCGTGTAAGGCAACTCCCCCGCAAAGGAGAACCCATCAACGCAGGTTTTGCCGCCCGCATTGTCGATCCGCACGAGGTCATCATCAGCGATCACAGATAGGCCGACGCCCGTGAGCACGGTTTGGTGCGCGCTCGTGTCACGCGACGCGAGCACGTCGGCGCCCGTCGCGCTGGGCGCCAAGCCGGCGAAGCGCGCGAAGCCGCCGAACAGGCTGATCTCCATCCCCGACGCAGCCACGTCTACCTCGCCTGGGTATGAAGTCCCGCCGGCGTCCGCGTCGACCACGACGGCGCCGCCGCCAGCTCCGACCACGGCGTTCACGGCGGCTTGGATGGTCGCGTAAGGCGCGTTGGAGTCGCCGAGCGCCCCCGCACCAACGGCCGCGTCGCTAACGAAGGCGACATCGCTCGGATCAACAGGAGAGACGGCGACCTCGACCGCGTTCGCGTCGGCGTTGTTTGCGCCGTCGACCGCGCGCACGACGTAATACCCACGTTGCCCGACCGCGACAGCCGCGGAGTCCGCGCCCGTAACGATAACCGACGTCGCGCCCGGTGACGTCGTGACCAGCGGCTGGCTGAAGTCCTGAGCGCCTGAGGCGGTCGCGAGGAATACCTGATAGCGCAGGTCAGCTTCCGGGGTCGTCTCGTCCTGACCGGCGTCCCACGCGAGCGACACCGCGTCGCCGCCCGCCGTCGCTACGGATCTGACACCCGTAAAGAGCGGGGCGATCGTATCCGAAGGCGTAACCGTTGAGCCTCCGACGCCGGCACCATTGCCGCTGTTGCTGCACGCGCACAAAAACGCGACCAACCACGTAGAACAAGAAACAGACCGCCGATGACCGCGCAGGCTACCAAGCGCGGCGTCCATGCGATGGCGTTCGACGTTAGACAGTTCGGTTCTCATCGTTCGATCGTCCCAAGCAGTTGATAGGGTTGCGGCGCCGAGACGCTCGTTGTGTTCGTTACAACCAGGTAGTACGTGCCCCCGGCTTCAAAGGTGTAATCCAGGAAAGCGTCGCCGGTGAGCTCGCTAGAGCTGCTCGAGTTGACGAGGGTAAACTGGCCTCTGCGGCCTTCCGTGAGCCGCCCGCTGACGCTGTGAAGATCCAATGAGATCACGCCGTCGGGGACGTTGCTCGCGATTCGCGCGTCAACGATCGTCGCTTGCAGTCGATCCCCAGCAGTCACGGCGATCTCGTAGACATCAACATCAGCGGCCGTAGCGATCGACGCCGAGAGCTCGAACGCCTCCGAGTCCGCAGAGGCGGCGCTGACCACCTGAGCGTTCGAGAAGTCGGCGCTGCTCAAGCCCGCGACACCGTCGTCGTTGGGCTCGGCCTCAGCCGCGGCCACGGCGGGCCGCACACCGATCTGCTCGCGCCACGCGTAACCGAGCGCTTGCCCCGATGTGTCGACCAGGGACTGGTTAAAGGCGACCTGCACCGACGAGCCGCCGTTCGGCACTAGGGTCGTCGAAGGAGTGAACGTAACGACCAGCCCGCCGTCTTCTGTTGCGAATGTACCTGCGACAGATAGGCCCCCTGCATCCTGAACGAGGATGCCGGCGACGAGCGTCGCAGGATCAACGGGCCGCGTGAAGAAGAACCGCAGGACCTCTGATTGAGATACCAGGATATTGCCCGTGTAGAGGTGTGGCCCCGGCGCGGTCGCGACGTAGACAAAAGGCATCATCATACCGTCCAGCTTGGCGCCGATAGGGCCAGCGTTCGGGCCGCCGTAGGCACCCATGTCGTTACGCGTGCCGTTCGCGTCGTTCCAGAAAGGATCTGGGTGGCCCGCGTTGACGGACCGCGACGTCTCCCGCGTCAGCAAGAAGTCCGTCAGCAGTTCGTTGGAGCTCAGCGCCCCAGTGCCGACCAGCTCGTCGATGCCGTTCAAGTAGAAAGGCTCGCCGCCGAGGTTGCCGAGCCCGGAAGGACTCTGAGCGTCGCGGACCAATGAGTAGGTGGTGCGAACACCAGCCGCCGTCGCGACGTCACCGCCGCCGTTATGGCTCGAAATGCAGTTAAGGATGTAAGCCTGGACGCCGCCGTATTCGTCCAGCGACGCGTTGCCGCCCCCCCCCAACCCGATACCCGCGACGCCTGCTTGCCCGGAGTATGCAAATGTGTTGTTGATCAACTGTGGAGTGGGCCCAGCCTTGCCGAGCGTCACGGCGCCGCCGCCACCAAAGGCTGAGACGTTGTTGAGGACGCGGAGGTGACCGGTCATGGGCGAACCGAAGTTGTCGAGATCAAGCGTGCCGTAGCTGTCTCCCTCCGTTCCCCCGCCGATGAAGTTCCGCTCGATGAGCGCGCCAACGTAAGGGCTCGTCGAGTCGTTGAAGCTCATGCTGACACCGCTGTAACCATCTACCGTGGTGCGCAGCGAGTTATGCCCGATGTAGGCTAACACCACCCCATTGAATGGCTCAGAGTCCGAGGCCGTAAAGTAACGGAGCTCTACGCCCTCTTCGCTGTTGAGGTAGTTGTTGAAGACGTTGAGGCTGAACATTCCGTCAGGTCCGGAATACGTCGGATCGAAAGGGGCGAAGTAGTCTGATACGGATATTTCAAATCCTGACTTGTGCCCGCCAACGACGGTGTTCTCGCTGGCGCTAACGGTCGTCTTACCGCCATGAGCGACTCTCGCGTTCCAAAGCTCCAGAACCTCGGTGCCGCCGACATCCACATTGTGGTGGAAGCCGATGTCGACGACGCCGCGATCACAAGCGCCCGCGACGGAGGTGCCCATCCCGTCGATTTCTAGGCCCTCGGACTCCGCGACCGAGAAGAAGTTGTCAGAGCAGTCAATGTCAACGCGGCTGTCTGCGGCGACGATGAGATCGTTGATGTCGACAAAGCGCCCGTTGGTCATCGTGAAGTCATTACGGCGAACAACGATCGACCCGTCCACATCGTCATAAGGGGCCGCCGTAACGGGATCACTGCTGTAACAAAGGGACCGATCCAGCGGCTGCATCCTGACAAACCCGTTTGAGCTCTGCGCGGCGAAGTTATCTTCGATCGTCACGGAGTAGCTGCCGCCGTCACCCACCATCCCCAACGCGTCGAGCCGGAAGGCCATACCGTACAAGCCGCGGACCTCGTTGTCCGCGATGCGCACGTTCAGGTCGCCGCCATTCAGTGGATCCGCTGGGGCGAAGCGCATCTCCGACCAGTCAAGGCTTTCATAGTTTGTGAAGGTGCTCCCCCCAGACGTGCAGTCATATAGGCGGTAAAATCCCTGATCCGCTCTGCGATCCATCAGGTTGTTGCTGATGATGAGCTCACAACCGCTGGGCGGCACATTCAGCGACGGCAGAGTGGCGCCGTACGTGGTCAGGGCTAAATGACGCTGCGACACGAAGGTGTTTTGAAGTCGCAACTTCGAAAAGACACCTCCTGCCCGGACAGACCAAAGGCCAAATCCATCGAATGAATTACCAACGATCTTTGCCTCGCGCGCCGCGGCGACACCAGCGACAAGATCGGCCCATGTATGCCCGGTGAAACGGCAGCCAGAGAGTTGCAAGCTCGCTTCGACGACGCGAACCGCCGGCTGATCTACCCACAGCGCAAAGTCGCAGAGGCCTTCGACAGGGACGCCGCCGTCGGCATAGCCGTAGAAGCGTAACTCCGTATCGGAGACGACCTCTTGGACTTGGAAGAGGCTGATGCTTTCACCGTCTTTGCTAAACAAGACGAGGTCGCCCGGGGTTAGCTCCGCGGTGAACAATGTGTTCACGCCGGTGATCGTTTGGTTGTTGTAAACGTCCGCAAGAGACACTTGCCCCGTAAGCAACGGGCTGATGTTGGCGCCCGCAAAGTCGAAGCCGTCGACGCAAGACAAGCCGCCGACGCTGTCGATCCGCAAGAGGTCCTCGTCAGTTAGAGCGGTGAGCCCGCTGTTAGAGATGGTAGACCTATGCGCGTCGACGTCGCGGGTCGCCAAGATCTCGTGACCCTCCGGGTTCGCCGGCAAATCCGAGAAGCGCGCGAAGCCGCCGTAGAGCCCGATCTCCGAGACAGTCACCGTTACGTCGACCTCCGCGGCGTAAACCGTGCCGCCGCTCGCCGCGTCCACCAGCACGACGCCGCCGCCGTACGCTTCGATCGCGTCAACCGCCGCCTGAATGGTCGGGAACGGATCGTCGCTATCACCGCGCGTACCAGCGCCTGCCGCAGTGTCGCTGACGAACGCGACGGCCTCAGCGAGGACCGGCGTCACCGCCAGCTCGACGTCGTTGACGCTGGCGTTATCGCCCTTGTCGATCGCGCGCACGACGTAATGCGCGCGAGCGCCGACGGTGACGCCGTCCGAGGCCGTGAGGATCACAGACGTCGCCCCCGCTGCCGTCGTCAGCAGCGGCACCCGAAAGTCGTGCCCACCCGACGTCGCCGCGGCGAACACCTGATAGCGGATGTCGCCTGGCGCAGACGACTCGTCGACTGCCGCTTGCCACTGCAGCAGCACCGAGGCACCACCGGCGGTCGCGATCGACTGCAGGCCCGAGAAGAGCGGCGCCGTCGTATCGCCCGACGCCAAGCTGCCACCTTGGACGTCTCGACCGCCGTTGTTGCACGCGCCCAGCATCGAGAGTCCGGCCAGCGCCAAAACGGGAAGGGATTTCATCTTGCTCACCACTGCACCTGCCTCGTGTGAATCCACATGTGCGGAAATGTTCCGCTGCGCTATCCAACCTGCATACGATCGCAGCACAACGCTTCACTGGGAGCGCAGCGGCTTTCGGCGTCACGCATGACGACGGACGCCGGGCCGCTGCACACCTAAACCGCATGCCATGATGAGGATGCGATCCAGCCAAGACGCGCGGATCCGATCCGTTTCGGCCAAGCGAGGCGTGTTGACACGAACTTGAGACGGCGCCTCGGAGCAGAAATATCCGCTACCTGCTGCACCTGTCCTTTCGTCCGGAGATTACGCCACATACCTCCACCCGCCCCCTTCGTGGGATCACGAGCTTCACCGGCCCATGTCGACGAAAACGCCGCCGTTCTCTGTCGCGAGCTGCTCCAGGAATGCTTTTTGGAAGTCGCCGATGGCGATGGTGTGGATGACGATGCGGGCGAGCTCGTTGTAGCCGCGCACCGCTCTGAGGATCTCTAGCGGCTCGATCAGCGCGCCGACAGAGGGGCGGCCGTCGCTCAGGAAGTAAATCGTGTCGAGCGGTCGCTTGGCTTTTGCCGCCTTCTTGTCGTAGCCAGCGATCGTCGGCTTCTTCGGCGGCTTGGCCGGATCTACGCCAAAGCCGTACAGCAGCGCCTTGAGGGTGTTGGTCTTGCCCGCGGCGAGGTTGGCGCTCCCGCCGAGCCCGGACGCCGCCAGCTCTTGGGCCTCGGTCCCGCCGAGCGGCTTAAGCCGCCGCACAAACTGTTTGGCGGCGTCGCGGTTCACGACGTTGGCCGGCACGAGCCGCTTCTTCCAGGGGTTCAGGTCGGTCGCAAACGCGATGATGTTGAAGTTGGTGTCTTTAGAGAGCGTGTCGATCGTGTTGAGCAGCTCGGTCTGCACGATGGTGAAGCGCTTGCGGTCCCGGTACTCGCGGAACTTGTCGACCTCGACTACGAGGTCGTCCATCGAACCCGAGACGTCGATGACGAACAGTACGTTCGTCGAGGTCGTCGGGATGCCGGCGAACGAGCTGGTGCGGTCGCTTCGGCCATAGAGCGCGTCGTATTTTTTCCGGCTCGCGGCCTTCTTCGCCAGCTCCTCGTCCGTTGGGATCCGCCATCCGTCGATCCCCGTCAGCTTGGTCCACTGCTCCTGCCAGCGCTCTGGGTCGAGGCCAAAGTCCAGGGCGGTGATCCGGAACAACGCGTCTGCGCACTCCGTGCGCAGACGACCCGAACGACGCATCAAGTCGATCAGCGGCTGCACGGCTGACTGCGGCCGCAGCGCCGCGACCGCCTCGATCGCGGCCGCCTGCACTTGCCACTCCTTGTCCGCTAGGAGCGCCGTGACCTCCCCGCCGAGCAGCTTAGCCCTGAGCGCCCGGACCGCGTCACAAGCGGCCACCCGGACCGGCGCCTCAGACGCAGAGAGCAAGCCGCCGAGCACCCCAGCCTCGCCTTCCGCGCCGATCGCAGCCAGCGCGCGCGCGACCTCGTATTTGACGCCGCCGTCCAGTCGCTTAGCACCCTCGACGTAAGCCTCGATCGCGGCCAAGGCGCCGCGGATCTTAGAGCGCCCGAGCACCTTGATCGTGACGGCGGCCCGGCGCGCGTCCTTCTCCTTGGCCAACCCGTCGATCCACCGCTGAAACGTCGCTTGCTCCTCAAAGCTCGCGAGCACCCGCCAGGCGCTCTCCCTGACGCCAGCCACCTTGTGGCCGAGCAGCTTGATCAGCGCGTCAGCCGCAGGCGCGCACTCGTTGCCCTCCAGCGTCAGGACCGCCTCCACCTGGAGCGCCTCCTGCTTCGCCTTCTTAAAGTAGCTGCTGAACTCTGCGACGGCGTCCAGCCGAGCCTCGAGGTCTCCCTGCGCACACAGCGCAGCAGACAGCGCGAAGGTGGCGAACAGCTTGGGCGTAGAGTTCATGGTCATAGACACCGTGCGATCAAACCGGTGAGGTAAAGCATGCAGGCTAGCGCAGATCCTGCGGGATCGTCGAGCGCCACCATGAGAGCCGCATATCGCGCTCCAGCTGCTGCGCCAGCGCGCCGACGTCGACGCCAGCGTCTCGCCGCGAACCAAGACCAGCGCCAGCCTGGACCACGACGATCAGCGCCTGCTCGAAGCGGACCTCCAAGGACCAACGACAACGGAGCCCGCCCGCCGCGAGGCGCAACGACTTGGCGAGGTTCTCCAGCTCGACCAACGCCTCTTGCCCCTCGACGACCAGCTCAAACGAAGGCCAGCCGCCGGCGCTGCCCTCACGGCAGGCGCCGAGGCCGAAGCCGCGGAGGCGCTCCAAGACCCGCGCCAACGGCCACAGCCCTGCGGCCACGCCGCGGCTGGCGGCCTCGTCCGCGAGCGAAACGCTGCGCACGGCCGCGCGGTCGCCGAAGCTGGCTCCGCAAAGACCACACTCGTGCACGACGGCGCCGGCGCGATCGACGACGCGCACGTCGTGGTTCCCGCACTCCTGACACGTATGCACGCAGGCAGCTTACCGGGTCGGGCGACAGAACACCCCGCCCTGTTGTCAGGGCCTATCGGCGTTCGCTGCCGACCGTCGGTGGCCGCTTCGCAGCGGAGCGCTTTGCACCTTCGCTCGACTTGAGTTCGCGCTCTGCGCGCTCGCGCAGCCACTGCTCCTCGGCGCCGGTCGTCCCCAGGCGGACGCCGCCGCGCTCGTCGCCTTCGACGATCTCACCCACCGCTGACGCCGGCAGCGTTACGCGGTTCTGTCGAACCTCAAGAACGATGACGTCGTCCTCGATCCGCTGCAGGATGCCACCGACGAGCCGGTTGTCGTTGGTGAGACGAACCGACCCCTGCGCAGCCTCCTCGACGACGTGACGCTCGGCCGAACCGAGGCGGGTGAGCTGCGCGAGGTCTCGACGCAGCAGCGTCACCTCGCCGGTGTCGACCCGGAGCGTGACCTCGTCCGCGGACACCCGCTTGACCCTACCGATGAAGTAGTTGCCGTTGCGTAGCTGCGCGAAGGCGCGCTGACCCGGCCGAACGCCGGCCAAAGCCGCGCCGCCTGCGCCGCCAGCCGCGCC
>NYVR01000140.1 GCA_002684655.1 Planctomycetota bacterium
CGGGATCGTCAACGTCTCGGTCGGGGTCCAGGACGTGGGCTACGATGTGGACGTCGCGTTGCGGAAGATCGAGCGCATCCCACAGGCGCTCAAGGAGCTCTGGACGATCGCGCGCGAGGAGGACATCCCGCCGAGCGACGCGGCCGACCGACTGGCTCAACGCATCCTCGCTGAAGGCAAAGCCGCGAACGCGTAGCGAGGCAGCCGCGGCTCGCTTGGGCGCGCAGACCGCAGCGCGGTGCGACCGTGTGTGTCGCCGGCGCGTCTCAGCTCGCGCGCAGCGTCATCACTTCGGGGCCGTCTTCTCCGATGTAGACGGTGTGCTCGAACTGCGCCACTCGCACGCCGGCCCGCTCCACCAGCGGTGGATAGTCCTCGATCAGCTTTTTCTTCAAGAGCAGCTTGAGCGCGTCTTCGGCGCGTCCGGTCTCCCCGAGCATGCGGACCAAGTCACGCCTCGCGAACGGGAGGCTGTCCGTCGCTTGCATGGCCTCGTAGATCTCTCTGGGGAGGTTGTCCTTGGGCTTCACCGGCTTGCGGAGCATGAACACCTCGGACTTGCCTTCCACGTCGATGTAGCCCTTACCGTCGCAGGCGAACGGCTCGCACGCGATCGTTTGGCCGGCGCGGAGCTTGGTCGCCTTCGGGTCGTGGTAGTTGGGTACTGATGGCGCGCAGTGGATGGTGTAGTGCGACACGCCGTGGCCACACAGATTGCGCACGGGCTGGAAACCGAGCTGCGTGATGGTCGCCTCCACGGCGCGGCCAATCTCCGATAATGAGACGCCCGGTCCCATCAGAGCGATCGCGTTTTCGAGGGCCATCTTGCTCGCGGAGCACAGCAGCGAGTCTTCGCCGTCGCGCAGATCGACCGTGGTCGCGTTGTCAGTGATCCAGCCGTCGACGTGGCTGCCGCAGTCGAGCTTGACGATGTCGCCTGGCTGGATCTCAGTCAGGTCTTCGGGGGGCGAGCAGTAGTGCGCTGCGACGTTGTTGCGCGAGACCTGCGCGGGGAAAGCTGGTTCGCCGCCCATCTCGCGGATCTTCGCTTCGACCGCCTCTTGCACGGCGACGATCCGCTGGCCCGGCTCGAGCATCGCGCGACCGTGGGCGAGCGCGGTCGCGCTGATACGCCCCGACTTGCGCAGCTTTTCGAGGTCGGTCCTCACGTGATCACGCCCATCTCCTTGCCGACCTTCTCGAAGGCGGCGATCGCGAACTCCAGGTGCTCGCGAGTGTGCGCGGCGCTGATCTGCACGCGGATGCGAGCCTTGCCCTTCGGTACGACCGGGTAGTTGAAGCCGATCACGTAGACGCCCTCGTCCATCATGCGGGCGGCCATGTCGACAGCGAGCTTGGCGTCGCCGAGCATGATCGGCGTGATCGGGTGGTCACCGGGGACAATGTCGAAGCCGGCTGCTGTCATCTTCTCCCGGAAGAACAGGGTGTTCTCTTCCAGCTTGTCGCGCAGTTCGGTGGTCGCAGAGAGCTGGTCGATGCACGCGATGGTCGAGCCGACGATCGCTGGCGCGAGCGTGTTGGAGAACAGATAAGGGCGAGCGCGGTTGCGGAGCAGGTCGACGAGCTCCTTGGGGCCCGACGTGAAGCCGCCGGATGCCCCGCCGAGTGCCTTGCCGAAGGTCGAGTTGACGATGTCGACGCGGTCTTGGACTCCGTGATATTCCGGTGTGCCGCGTCCTGTCGGACCAAAGAAGCCGGTCGCGTGGCTGTCGTCGACGACCACGATCGCGCGGTACTTGTCGGCGAGCTCGCAGATGGCGGGAAGATCTGCGATGTAGCCGTCCATTGAGAACACACCGTCAGTCACGATCATGCGCGTGCGGCACTCCTGCGAGTCCTTCAGGTGCTGCTCGAGCTCTTGCATGTTGTTGTTGGCATAGCGCATGCGGCGCGACTTGGTGAGCCGGATGCCGTCGATGATCGACGCGTGGTTTAGGGCGTCGCTGATGATCGCGTCGTCCGGGCCCATCAGGATCTCGAACAGTCCGCCGTTCGCGTCCCAGCACGACGAGTAGAGGATCGTGTCCTCCAGCCCGAGGAAGGCGCTGATCTTGTGTTCGAGGGTCTTATGCGGCGCTTGCGTCCCGCAGATGAACCGCACGCTGGCCATCCCGAGGCCGCACTCGTCGATCGCTTCCTTCGCAGCAGCGGTGAGGTCGCGGTCGTTGGCGAGCCCCAGATAATTGTTGGCGCACAGACACAGCACGTCTTGGCCGTTGGCCGTGATCTGCGCTCCTTGGGGGCTCTGCAGGACGCGCTCCTCTTTCCAGAGGCCGGCGTCACGGATGTCGCTCAGTTCGTGTTGAAGCCGCTCTCGGACGTTGTCGAACATGGGGTAGTAGAGCTAACCGGTCAGCCTCGTCGGCGCCAGGGAGTACGGCTGCTTCGCCTCGCACGCCACCGTTCGCCTGCGGCCAAAATGGCGGGCTTGGCCGTGCGCCCCCAGGTAACGTTCGCGACATGCTCGGTCCGTGGCTGGTGGTCGCATACGCCTTGTTGGTGCTGCTGGTGCTCGTTCCGCACGCATGGGGATCTCGCGGACGCCCGCTGTCGACCGTCCCTCGGTGGCTCTGGATTCTCGGGCTGCTGTCGCTCGACCCGCTCGTCGCGATCGCCTACGTCTACATCGTCGTGGCGGGCGCTGCGCTCGCTGGCACGGCGCGGCGAACATGGATGGCATACGGCGTGTTCGCCGTCGTCGCCTGTCTGCAGCTCGCGCCGCTGTCGCAGCGCGAGCGCGGCGTCTTCCCCGATCAGTCGCCGCGGTCTCGCGGGATTTTAGATCGTACGTGGCTGTCTTGTTCGATCGGAGGAGCGCGCACGTCTAACCGCAAGTCCGTTGCTATCGGCAACGGATGGCTCGTCGGTCGCGCCGTCGTGATCACCGACGGCGACCCCGTGTCGTGTGCCGTCGCCGAGCGCGTCGCTGGCGCGATGCAGCGCGCCGGCGTCGCCCGCGTGGACTTCGTCAACTCTGCTGCCGCCCTACCCGCGCCAGCGGGCGACGTCGTGGTGTCGATCGGCGTGCACGGCGTATCGAGCATCAACCTGATGGGCGTCGCGTACTGGTCCGGCGATGTCAGCCTCGCCATCGACGAGCGCTCGTTCTCACACGCACCGTATCAGCATCACGTCGACGGCAGCAGCGGCGACAAGCGGCGTTGGGGCGACAACGTGAGCGACCTCGGCGGCGGCGCCTTGTGGTCGCGATGGCGCGTGCAAGCCGCGCGCTTGGGGTCGGTTTGGGGGGCAGGATCTTGCGACTTCGTGCTCAAGCAACTGACCGGGCTGGAGGATGGCGTCGAGTCCCTGCTGACCGACGAGGCCCCCGGAGGTCTGCGTTGGTCGCCTTCGTCGGTGGCGCAGGGGAGATCGCAGCCGACTGGCGTCGAGGAGATCCTGGCCCCGTGGTCGCCTCAGCAGCTCCTCGCTGGCGCGACCATGTTCTCAGACCAAACTAGCTGTTGGCGTGTGGACCTCGGGAGGTCTCCCGAACAGTCGTTGACCGCGCTCGTCGAGCAGCTGGAGGTCGCCGGGTGGTCTGACGTCCTGCTCTCCGAGGCCTTCGTCCCCAGCGAATACGTGCGGAGATACAAGTTCGGCCATGTCAGCGCGAACCGGGAGATCGGCGGCGACCGTCAGTATCTACAGGTGATGCCGTCGCGAGCTGGCATGTTCGACGCGGGGGCGTATGCGGAGTCGTCGCTTACGTCGTCGAAGTCGGATCGCCCGACGAGGTCGATGACGCGCTATGTCGTGCACCTCGTCGAGCGCTTCGGCCAGCAGCGCTTCGCAGCGTTGTCTGAGCAGCTGCTTGATACGAACGGTGACGTTCGCCTCCTGCAGGTGATGGGCCGCGCCGTCCCCGCGGCGCGCTACAGTGAATGGCGCGAACGAGTCCTCGCGTGCGACGCCAGCTGGCAAAACCTTCGATGTGTCGCGATGCAAGACGCCGAGCGCGGCCGCAGCTCTGCAGCAAAGTCGCTCATCCACGTCGCTGACTGGGTCTCAGTGACGCCTCGTCTAGGATCGACCGTTTCGGAGCGGGCGCGGCAAGAGGTCGCGATGGCCGGTCGCAGCGTCGGGATCAAGGCGTTGAAGGCCCCGGCGCGGCTAGACCCTGAGAGGTTGCACGAAGCTGTGATGCCCGTGCTGTCCGAGGCGTGGCGGCGGGTGCCCTTCCTCGCGTCAGAATACAAGGAACCCACAGATGAGCCGGACTACGGCTTCACCACCCTCGGGCGGCAGAAGCGGAGCTTCGTGGCCCTCGACGCCGACGGGGAAGTGCTGCTCTTATCGGTCGAGCTCGTCAACGTCGTCGGCAAAGAGGACCGGCTGGTGCTGAACGTGCACGGCGATCGTCGCCAGGCGTTCCCCATCCAGCAGGTCGCCGCCGCTCCCGTTGGCGTTACAAAATCCGGGGGTCGCTTTGAGGTGCGGGATTCCGGCGGCCTCTACGCCGTGCGGTGGTTGGCGCGCCCGTGAGCTGCGGTTTCTCAGGCGCGCGGGCTCGACCGCGTGGACAACACTCAGGACATCTATGAAAGCCCTAACGATCCGAACCTTCTTCGCCAGCGCTCTTCTGCTAGCGAGTTCGCCAGCGCTGCTGGCCCAGTCACCCAAACGGTCGCGCGACATCGCTGACATGCGCAAGCCCGTGCAGGTCTTCCTGATCATGGGTCAGTCCAACACGCTAGAGATGGGTAAGGTGCGCGGCGGCGAGGGCTCCCTGGAGCACGCGGTGCGAGAAGAAGGCCTCTACCCCTTCCTGCTAGACGACGCTGGCGGATGGGCGACGCGACGGGACGTGCGCAACGTGCACGTCATGGGTAGCGGCGGGCCGGCGAAGTCGCGTCTACGCCGCAACGACTGGCTCACCGTCAGCGCCAAGAAGATCGGCATCGAACAGGGCGTCGGTCACCAGCTCGGTGACGCGATCGACGCGCCTGTGCTGCTCCTTAAGAGCTCTATAGGCAACCGCAGCTTGGGCTGGGACCTGCTGCCGCCGGGCTCAGGATCGTATGAGTTCACCGATCCCAAAGACGGCAAGACCTACGTCTATGCCGGGTTTGGTCAGAGCCCTCTTCGCTGGGAAAAAGGCAGTGAGCCCGAGCCCATCGCCTGGTCGGCCGGCCTGCAATACACGGGGGACGTCGCGCGCGCCAAGGCTGTGCTTAAGGACCTCGGCAAGTACTACCCAGGAGCGACCAAGTATGAGGTGAAAGGGTTCTTGTGGTGGCAGGGCGACAAAGACCGCTACAACGCAGGTCACGCGTCGAAATACGGCGAAAACCTCGTCCGGCTGGTCGCCGCGCTGCGCGCTGATTTCGACGCGCCAGACGCCAAGTTCGTTTGCGCGACGCTAGGGCAGACCGACGAGGACGCGGCTGCCGGCAACGAGCGACGCATCCTTGAGGGCATGTTCGCCCTGAGTGACGAGAAGCAGAACCCCTCGCTGCGGGGCGCCGTCGCGACGATCTACACCCATCCGCTGAGCATGGGATCAAGCTCCAACGCGCACTACGGCGGCAACGCCAAGACCTACATGAACGTTGGCGTCGCGATGGGGGCGGCGATGGTCGAGCTGCTCGGCGTCGAACGTCGTTAGCGGCGCGGCCTCGGTAGCATCGCCGGCGCCTCGTTGAGCCAATCTAACAGCGCCGCCTCCATCGCCGCGGCGCGTTTGCGACGGCGCGGCGAGACGTCTCGGGACTCAGCGATGTCGGCCTTGAGGTCGAAGAGCGTGGAGCTCTGCGTCTCGTGGTCGTAGACCAGTTTGAGCTCGCCGAGCCGCACTGCGCTGATGGGCCTGCGTCCGAAGGCGCCTCTTCGGAAGCTGCCGTAATCAGGTGCATGGAAGCGGATCGCGCGCGCAGGCATCTCTTCGCCGATGAGCAGCGGCGTGATGTCGCGGCCGTCGAGGCTCTCGTCAGTCTCCGCGCCAGCGGCGCGGCACAGCGTCGGGAAGAGGTCTAGCTGCGAGACCGGCTGCGCACAGGTCATCCCGGGTGATGTGACGCTAGGCCAGCGAACGATCATCGGCGTGCGCACGCCACCTTCGTAGATCCAGCTTTTGCCAGCGCGTAGCGGCGCGTTGTCGGACGCGATCGTGCCGCCGTTGTCGGACGCGAAGATGACGATCGTGTTCTCGGTGAGACCGCGCTCCTCGAGCCCGTCGAGGACCACGCCGACCGCTTCGTCGAGGTCCGCGCACATGGCCGCGTAGACCGCGGCGCGGCCTTTCAGGCCGCGCGCCTTCGCCGCTTGCAGGCTCGCAGGCTTGGCTTCACGGGGGCCGTGCACGCTGAAGTAGGGGAGGTAGAGGAAGAAGGGGCGACCGTCGTCACGGTCTAGGAAGGCCGTCGCCTGCGCGCTCACAAAGTCCGACATGTGCGTCCCCTCCTCGATCGGGACAGCAGGGATCGTCGAGAAGTTGGGGTAGAAGTAGCGCCGCTTTCCGCTCGGGCTCCGCGTCTGGACCGCTTCTTCAAAGCCGCGCGAGAGCGGGTGCCATTCGGAGATCTCGGTCCCGTCCTGCCCGAGGTGCCACTTGCCGTAGCAGCCTGTGCGGTAACCCACGCTGCGCAGCGCCTCGGCGAGCGTCGGCAGCTCCTTGGGTAGCCGCCTGCGGTTCGCCGGCGGGTCTAGGCGCCGGGACTCTGGGTGGCTCGTCTCAGGGTCGTTGATGCAGTAGATGCCGTGCGCGAGGACGTCGCGGCCTGTCATAAGGCTAGCGCGCGAAGGGGCGCAGACCGCCGCTGCCGCATACGCCTCGGTGAACTTGGCGCCGCCCGCAGCGAGGCCGTCGATCGCGGGCGTCGCGTGCTGATCGTTGGCGTAGCAAGCCAGGTCATTCCAGCCCAGGTCGTCGGCGTAGAGGATCAGGATGTTGGGGCGCGCCGGCTGCAGCGACGGCGCCGCGCCGCACCCCGACAAGGACGCTGCCAGAACGGTCATCGCGAGGCGCCGGGCGCGCGCCAGGCGAGATCGATCGGCGAGGCTCGACATGTCACCAGATTGCCGTCACGGCGCCCGTCAGACTACGATCGCCTGGAAACCCCAACGATTCCCGATCAGGAGCCACGAGCTTTGCAGCTGACCAGCACCAGTATCCAGGACGGCGCGCCGATCGACGCGGCGTTCGCCTTCGGTCGCCCCGACCCCGAGACCCACATCGGCTTGTCCGATAACCGCAGCCCGCACCTCGCTTGGACAGGCGCGCCAGCAGACACCAAGAGCTTCGCGGTCCTCTGCGTCGATCCGGACGCGCCGACCGCCGGGGACGACGTCAACCAGGAGGGTCGACATGTCAGCGCTCAGCTACCTCGCACCGACTTCGTGCACTGGGTGATGGTTGACGTGCCGGCGGCCTGCGCGGAGCTTGGCGCGGGCAGCTGTGGCGAGGGAGTCGTCGCGCGCGGCAAGCAGCAACCGCCGGGTCCGTCGGGCGCGCGTCAGGGAGTCAATGACTACACCGGTTGGTTCGCTGGCGACGCCGACATGGCGGGCGCCTACAGAGGCTACGATGGCCCTTGCCCGCCGTGGAACGATGAGCTGGTGCACCGCTACACGTTCACGGTCTACGCGCTAGGTTGCGAGCGCCTCGCCGTTGAGGGCGACTTCACGGCGGCGGACGCCGCGGCGGCGATGGCGGGGCACGTGCTGGCGTCCGCCTCGATCACGGGCACCTACACGAACAACCAGGCGCTGCGTTGACCGCGCCGCGCGCTTGATGCCCCGGCAACTAGCGTTTGCGGGCGGGCAGGACGAGCGGATGCGAGGCGGGCAGCGCGGCGCCGTTCTGCTGACATCTGGATCGCCGTAGGCGACCTCGCGCCTGTCGCCCGCTAGTTTGTCGATATGTATTCGAGCAACGAGTTGAAGAAAGGTGTGATCATCGACGTCGACGACGCGCCGCACATCGTCGAGAACACTCAGGCTGCTTCGGGCGGCGCGCGCGGGGGGACGACTACCTACCACATCCGCTGTCGCAACTTGAAGACTGGGCAGCGCGTCGAGAAGTCATGGCGCGCCGGCGAGATGGTGCCGGCAGCCGACGTCGAGAAGAAGCCAGTGCAGTATCTCTACGACGAGCCGGGCCTGTGTCATTTCATGGACAGCGAGTCCTTCGAACAGTTCCCGCTGTCGCACGGCGACCTGGAGTGGGAGCGCAAGTTCCTCAAGGACGACCTCGAAGGGATGCGCGCGCTCTACTACAACGGCGCGCCGATCGCGATCGAGCTTCCCCCGACCGTCGCGCTGCAGATCACCGAGACCATGCCGGCGGTCAAGGGCAACTCGGCGACTTCGCGCAGCAAGCCCGCCACCCTGGAGACTGGCTATGTCGTCCAGGTCCCCGAGAACGTCGAGCAGGGCCTGTTGGTCAACGTTGACACGCGCACGGGCGAGTATCTCGGGCGCGCCAAGAGTTGATCGTCGCCTCGGGCTAGTCGCCCAACTGCGCGGGCTCGGGGTTGCTCGCCGCAGGGCGCGCGCGCTTCGCCGCTGGCTGGTGCGGGTAGAGCACCACCTTCTGCTCTTTTCCTGCGCCGAAGCGCTCGATGCCTGTCCCGAAGTCTTCGAGCGGGAGCTCGGCAGACACGAGGTTGGAGACGTCGAGGCCGCGGTTTAGCAGGTCGAGCATCTGGTCCCACGTGCGGAACATCTCACGACCGATGACCGCGTGCATGGTCAGCCCCTTGAAGATGAAGTTTGACGAGAAGCCCTCGATCGAGACCGCATCCTCCTTGGGTAGCCCGAGGTGGACTACGTGCCCAGCCGGTCGCGTCATCTTGATGGCGTTGTTGATCCCGACGGGGTGACCAGAGATCTCAAGGGAGACGTCTACGCCGCCCTTCGTCGCGTCGACGATCGTCTCGACCGGCTGCTCGCGGCCGTCGACGACGGTGACGCGGTCACCGAGTTGCCGGCGAGTCACCCAAGCGCGCGCCCGGGCCAGCGCCTTGTCTGCGACGTCGACGACGTAGATCTGGGCGGCGTCGACGAAGGCCGCGACTTCGCCGCAGAGCGCGCCGATCGGCCCGAAGCCAACGATGGCGACAGACTTTTGCTGCACTGGAACCTTTAGGGTCGTGTGCACGGCGTTGCCGAGCGCGTCGAGGATGGCGCCCACTTGCAGCGGCAAGTCTTTTGGTAGCTTGATCACGTTGCCCGCCGTCACGACGACGTACTCCGCGAACGCGCCGTTCATGTTGATGCCGCGGATGCGCGCCGTCGCGCAGGCGTGGTACGCACCGTTGACGCACGCTGGGCAGACGTTGCAGACCTCGTGCATCTCGGCGGTGACGTACGTGCCGAGCGGATAATCGGCTTCGTCGACGCCGTCTCCGAGTTTGTCGATGTGCCCGCAGAATTCGTGACCGAGCGTCACGGGTGGCGCGATCAGTCCGTTCAGCGAGGGGTCGCCGCTGCAGATGTGCACGTCGGTTCCGCAGATGCCTGCTGCCGCGACCTTGATGCGCACCTCGCCGGGCTGCGGCTCGGGCAAACGCAGGTTGCGGCGGAGGCTGTATTGGCCGGGGGAGGAGAGCAGGACCCCTTTCATCGACGTCATGGTGCGGGTGTTGGCAGAGGATTTGGCGGATCACACATTGTGCGTGTAGAACTCGTGCGACGCCACCAAGGAGATCTCGATCATACCCAGGATGTTGTTTCTTGCCTCGCTAACCGCCGTGGCGTGCCTCGGATGCGCCGGCGGCGCGCCGTCGCGGCCGGCGTATTGGCCGCGCGAGGTGGTCGAGGTCGGTCGGTCTCGCGTCCTGCACGGCGCCGCTCCGCTCGGTGAGTTGGTCAGCTTTGAGATCCGAGACGTCGGTGGCGTGGTCCTTTTCCACCGGATCCTGGACACCCGCGGACGTTGGGTGGGGCACGCGGACGCGACCGGTCGGTTCTCCCGTCGAGTGCCGTTTCAAGACGCCGAGGAAGACCTCGGGGTCTGGTCGCTGCCGCGCGGTTGCGCGCTGTTGTTCGGCGTCGAGTCCGAGGTGCAGCTCATCGGCTCGCCCGCGGCTTCGCCCCGCGGAGCGGCCGGTCCGCCGCGGTGACGTTCTTCTCTTGGTCGTGGCGGCGACGGGCCTAACATCGCCTGCGATGACCGAACGCCGAAAGCGCCCTGTTCAGGCCAGCCGCGTCGAGATGACGGAGATCGTCATGCCTAACGACGCCAACCCTCTCGGCAACGCTATGGGCGGACGGGTCATGCACTGGATCGACGTCTGCGCAGCGGTCTGCGCCGGTCGCCACTCGCGTACTCCGTGCGTGACCGCGAGCGTCGACAACGTCGACTTCCACAACCCGGTGCCCGTAGGGAGCGTCATCGTGCTGTTGGCTTCGGTCAACTATACCGGGCGGACCTCGATGGAGGTCGGCGTCAAGGTTTGGCAAGAGGAGCGGCCGACCGGGCACAGAAATCACGTCGCCTCTGCGTATCTGACCTTCGTCTCGCTGGATCCTGAGACGCGCAAACCGCGGGTCGTACCCATCGTCACACCTGAGTCGGACGAGGAGCGCCGTCGCTACGCGGACGCGGAGGCGCGTCGCGACGCGCGGCTGTCGGTTCGCGGCTCTACCCCGAAGGGCTCGTAACAGCGCGCCGCTCATCAGACGTCGTGACAGGTCGTCGCGACGCATCAGGCCACTCGGCTTGTCAGACTGCGAGCGGGTGGGCTGTCGACGCAGCCTCGTGACGGGGCGGGCGGAGGCGGCGCCTCAGAACCACTCGGGCACTTGCTCTGCGTCCATGCCCATCGCCTGCATGATCAACTGCTGCACGTATTCCGGATCGATCGAGAACTCCTTGAGGGTCTCGTAGCAGCTGCCAGCTTTGATCGAGAGCACGGCGAGCGCCATGTGCTCGGGTCGGACGGTCTTCTGCCCGAGGTCTTGTGCGGCGTCGCGGGCGCGGTCGAAGACCGTCATGCAGTGGCGGTTCCAGGGACCGTTCGGGACCTCTGGCTCTCGCGGCAGGCTGTTGACGTAGTCCGAGAACATGTCCGGGTCGACGTTGAGGTCGCTGAAGATGTGGTGGAGGCAGACACTCTGGTCCACGGTGAGTCCGTAGATCAGGTGCCCGGTCGCAACCGATTCGTCCTGGAGTTGCTCCGCCAGGGCTTGGGCCTTCTCGGTGGCCTGGACAGTCTTGGTGTCGAAGTCCTCGAACATGTGGGCGACGAAGGTTAGCGACGCGACGGGCTCGCCGCCAGTCGGGGACGGCTGGGAACGGCAATCTGACCACTTTTCTGGTGGCGGCGGCTTGGGCGGCGCGCCGCTAGGATCCGCTCGGGGCGGCTGGCTGCCCCTGGGCTACACTGTCCCCGTGACGGCTGTCCGCACGATCCTGCACGCTGACATGGACGCTTTTTACGCGGCCGTGGAGCAGCGAGACCGGCCGGAGCTGCGGGGCAAGCCGGTGATCATCGGCGGCGCCGGCCCCCGCCAGGTCGTCAGCACCGCGAGCTATGAGGCGCGCGAGTTCGGCGTTCGCTCGGCGATGCCGGGGAGTCGGGCCCGGCAACTATGTCCACACGGCCTCTTCGTCGTCCCGCGGATGGATCATTACGCGCGGATCTCCGCCCAGATCCATGAGGTCTTTGAGCAGTTCACCGACCAGATCGAGCCGCTGTCGCTCGATGAGGCCTTCCTCGACGTGACCGGCAGCCGCGCGCTGTTCGGCGACGGTCCGGAGATCGCGCGGCGAATCCGACACGAGGTCCACGCGCGAACGCAGCTTCGGGTTTCGGTCGGGGTCGCGACGTGTAAATACGTGGCCAAGGTCGCGAGCGACCTCGACAAGCCAGACGGGTTGGTGGTGGTCGCTCCTGGCCAGGAGCGCGCGTTCCTCGCCGACCTACCGCTCTCGCGCCTTTGGGGAGTGGGGCCGTCGACTCGAGCGACGTTGGAGCGCGCGGGGCTGGCATCCATCCGAGATGTCCAGTCGCGCACCCGTGACCAGCTGATCGCAGCCTTCGGAGAGTCTCTTGGTGAGCACCTCTTCGTCTTGGCGAACGGGTTGGACGAGCGCCCTGTCGTCGTCGACCGCGCCGCCAAGTCGATCGGTCACGAGATGACCTTCTCAGAGGATCTCGTCGGCAGAGAAGAGGTCCGGGGCGTGTTGTTGCAGCTGGCGGAGATGGTCGGCAGACGCTTGCGTCGAGCTCGACAACAGGCGTGCGTAGTCCGGCTCAAGCTCCGACACCCGCCTTTCCAGACTTTACAGCGGCAGCGCAAGGTCGCTGCAACGGACGACGACTTGGTGTTGCTGAAGGTCGCAGACGAGCTGTTGGCGGACGCCTGGGACGGTCGACGACCAGTGCGGTTGCTCGGGTTGACCGGCGCCGACCTCTCCGACGAGGGCGCCGCGACGGCGCCGCGGCCCGTGCAGGGGGCGTTGTTCGGGCCAGCGCCAAAGGATCGCGCTACCAACAGCGAGCAGCGCAGCAAGCTGCTCAGGGCGATGGACGCGATCCGCGACCGGCACGGGGAGCACGCTGTCCGTCACGGCAGCGGCGGCCGCTCCACCAATCCGTGGGGCCCCGACCGGGGTCGGAAGGGGCGCTCCGGGGGCGGCCCGGACGGCGAGGCGGTCGAGGAGCCCTAGAGCGCGTCCAGCACCTGCTGCGGGTGGTCCGCAGGCTTTACCTGTGGATAGACGGCGCGCACGACCCTGTCAGGGCCGATCACGACCGTGATGCGGCTCGGATAGCCAGCGCGCTGGTCCGCGGCTGCGCCGCAGGCGATACCCAGCTGTTTGTCCGTGTCGCAAAGCAGCGCGTAGGGGAAGCCGAACTTCTCCCGGAACGCGTGGTTGTCGGCCACGGAGTCGAACGACACCCCGCAGATGACGGCGTCCTTCTCATCGAACTGGGGCTTCAGATCACGGAAGCCCTTGCCTTCGATCGTTCAACCGGGAGTGTCGGCCTTTGGGTAGAACCAGAGCACGAGCGTCTTACCAGCGAAGTCAGCAAGCGTTCGCTGGTTGCCTTCGTCGTCAAGCAGCGAGAAGTCCGGCGCAGGGGAGCCTGTTTCGAGCATGACGAAAGAATAGGACACGTGCGCGAGGATGCCATGGGTCGAAAGCCTCGGCGTCTTCGCTGTGAGCCGCGTGCGTGTCAGGCTCTGTCGGCGCGCTAGACGGCTGCCTGGACCGCTTGCAGCCAGCTGTAGCCGAAGCGTTCGTCTGGTTCCAGGTAGTGACCCTCGCTCCACTCGTTTAGCGACGCGATTAGGACGAGCGGATCGTCGCAGGCGATCGGCGACCGAAACGCGCAGGCGCGGCGCAGCGCTTCAGCGAAGAGCTCGGGGTGCTCGCCGGTGACGACCGGGGACCACGGATATTTGTCAGGCCGCGTCCGGCCGAAGTCCGCGCCGCGCGGGCTGGCGTCCCATCCGGGGGAGACCGCGGGCATGTAGGGGAGGCCCGAGGCTGACGCAAAGCTCGGCCACTGCGCTGCGCGCAGCGCCGCATATTCGCGGAAGTCTTGCTCGAACGGGCCTCTCCAATCGGGAAGCAATACATAGTGCGTCACGCTGTCAAACCCGATGTCGCGGACAGTCGGCAGCACCTCCTCGCTCGGCTCGATGGCCGCGAGATGCACGTCTCGGTGCCCGTGGTCCGCGAGCCAGCGCCGCGCCGCTTCGATGGCGTCTCTGGCGCCTTCTTGCCCCAGCTCTTTCACGAAGAACGTGCTGTCGAAGATCGAGAGGTAAGACCGACCGCCGACAGTGACATAGTTGTCTCTGTAGAAGTAGCGTTCGGCGAGCATCGCGACGAACGCGACGAAGTCATCGATGTCCGAGGGGACCGCGCGTCGTGGGTCTAGCACCGGGGCGTCCGCGCGCCGGACGGGCAGGACGCGGCGTGGCATGCGGTTGGCCCACATGCACGCGAACGGCAGATCCGCGCCCGCGGGGCCGCCCAAAAAGCCCTGGTCGAGACCGTCCTCGAAGACGCGCTTGCCCCGGCACCAGAACACTCCGAAGACGAACGCGTCGACGCCGTGTCGGTGCGCGAGGTGCATGCGGCGGCCTAGCTGATCTGGGTCGCGGTCGTCGTATTCGCCCAGCAAGGGTGTGCGCGGCTGGGCGTGTCCGTCGAAGCGCGGCCGGCAGTTCCGTACGAGCTCCCACTCGGTGAACCCGGGGTGAAAAGATCGGTCGCGCTCGGGGATCGGGTGCCAGCCGGAGTACACGTAGGCTGCGGTGCGCATGGGGTGAGCGTAGGCGACAGCGCCCCTGCGATTGTTGGGCGTTCTCTCCGGTTCTATCGCTAGTAGCCGACCGTGACGGTCACGCCGTTGGTCGCGATCGGTGGTGTCCCGGCGAGCGCGCCTAGGCGGGCCATCAGGATCTGCGCATGGACCTGGAAGCCGATCAGGCCTGGTTGGTTTGGGACGGTGACTGCGAACGGGGATGGGAACGCGCCCGTTGCGCCCGGAGGGCAGGACGTGGTGTTGAAGATCAGCGTCTGCGAGACCGAGTCGACGCTGACGAGCAGGTCAAAGCCGAGCGGCAGCGCAGCAGGCAGCGGAACACCTAGCCATGCCTGCTTCGACGTGCCGAGGGCGAGCCAGACGGCGTACGGCGTCAGCACTTGCAGGCAGAAAAATGGCGGGATCGCGTGGCTCACGCCGAGCGAGAACGTCGCCCCGAGCTGCGGTAAACCGGCGGTCTGGATCTGCTGACCGGTGAACGTCTCGCCGCTGGCGCTCCCAAACGGCGCGAACGACGCGCTCTGGGCGGTTAAGCCACATGAGAGAGCGGCGGCGCAGAGGGCGGCACGGAGCGGCGACAACATCACCCGATCGTAGGCGCGACCGCGGGATCCTGACACTCCCCCGGCGAGGAGCTGCCGCTGGCGTGTCGGACGTGGACGTCCGCGGGACGGTTCGCCGTCGACGAATCCAGCAGCGACATAGACTGCTGTCGTGACGGCGCACGTCGGGCTCCTACAATGCGGAGCCAGTTCCAAGGGAATGACGCCAGAACTTCCGCCTCAAGACCAGAGCAGCCTGCGTGCCCTGCTGCTCAGCACGCCCAGTGATCCGGCTGAGGGCGCGCGCGCGCTCGCCGCGGCTCGGCGCCGGCTCGCGAACGGGCCGCTCCAGGTGGAGTTGCTGGGGGTCGAGCAGCGGTGGCTGGAGCGCTTCCACGGCACCCGCTCGGACGAGCTCCGCGTTGAGTTAGTAGGCGTGCGGCGGGACTGGTTGGAGCTGCGGATACGCCGCCTTGCCGAAGCGACGCCCACGGTCGCGGTGCTGCTGGATCTCGCTGAGGCGCAGGCGATGGCGGCGGTCGCGGAAGAGGCAGGGCTCCGTGACCGTTGTGTCCAGGCGCTCGCCGTCGGCGTCGAACGGATCGAACCATTCGACGAGATCAGAGGCGAGGTCGGCGAGCGCGTCGCGATGCTCACGTCGGCGGTCGAGGACGTCCCGATCGAGCAGCAGATCGAGCTGCTCCGCTGCACGGGAGAGCTGCTCTGTCAACTCGCAGCTCGTATGCGCTCCCGGCGGTGCAGGCGTTTCGGTCGGCGCTTGTTGACGGCCGCTGATGACCGCGTGCTCGCGCGCCGGCTCGAGCAGAAGATCGGGTCGCGCGGGGTGACGGCGCTGGAGACGACTAACTTCGTGTTGCTCCTGGTCGTGCTGGTGACCTTGGTCGTCGAGGCGTCGGTCGAGCTGTCCGCGACGCAGCTCGGGATCTTGCATTGGGTCGACGCGCTTGCCTGCTTGTTCTTCGTCGGCGACTTCGTCTTCGAGCTGATCCTTCACCCATCTCGCTGGAGCTGGTTCCGACGGAACGCTCTCACCGATCTCTTGCCGGCGATTCCGCCGCTGCTGTTCCTGCTCCCGATGACCTCTGTCCCGGGAGCTGGGGACAACCTGCTGATGCTGCGCCTCGTTAGGCTGTTGCGGGTCACCTGGGCTGCCCGATACGTGCAAGCGTTGCGGCCACTACTGCGTTCTGCGCGACTGCTGCTGTTTCTCGTTCGCGGGCTAGACGGGTTGGCCGCGCGGTTCTCGCAGCTTTTGAACCGAGA
>NYVR01000141.1 GCA_002684655.1 Planctomycetota bacterium
CGACCCGGAGCGGGACCTCGGCGGCGGACACCCGCTTCACCCTGCCGACGAAGTAGTTGCCGTTGCTTAGCTGCGCGAAGGCGCGCTGACCAGGCCGCACGCCAGCCAAGGCGGCGCTGCCTACGACGCCAGCGTTGTCCAGGCCGCCAACCAGCAAGCTCTCGCCGACGCGTGTGAACGGCGTCTCATCCGACGCGACGACGGTGGGCCGATCCGCGTTGATCTCGCCCCCCGCTCCCGCGTCCGAGCTCGCGGTCGTCGGCGACTGCGCGCCATGGTCGGCTGCGCGGACGTCGCCAAGCGCTTCGCTCGGCAGCCGATCCCTGCCAGTCTCAACTGAGGCCGCGTCGGGTCGTGGCGAGGGCGCCGCGACATTCGATACACGTCCAGTAGCTGGACGCCGATCGCGCACGGGCGGCTCCAACGCGGCAGGAGCCGAAGGCTCCTCGACCGCGACCGCCACGCGCGGCCGGACCAGTTCGACACGCTCAACAGCGACGGGAGCGGCTCCTTGCCCGAGCAAGCTAGGCCACATCAAGACCGCAACGCCGACACCTACAAAGACCGCGGCAGCGGCGCAGAGCCCAAGGCGCACGACGCGGCGACGTGACGCGGCCCCTCCGGTAACGTCGGCTGAAGACGCCTCCTCCGCATAGATATCGTGCCCTTCCTGCGAAGCCCCTGCGGCGCCGTTGGGGCCCAGCGACGCCGGGTCGACCGCGTCCCCGAGGTCCTGTTCATAGGTAGGCTCGGAGGGGACGTCCGCGAACACATCGAACGCTACCTCGGCGGCTATCGGCTCCGACACCTGATCCATCGACGCTTCGATCTCGCCCCATTCGCTGAGCGCTGCGGCGTCGTCCGACGTCTCTTGTCCGTCGCGTGGGAGGTCTCCCTGCTCGCTCACGCTCGACGATACATCGAAGGTGTAGGTCCCGGCTGCGCCTGCCGCGGGGCCACCGGCCGCAGCCTCGCCCGCGTCAAGTTCCGCCGCGTCCCCCAGGCCCAAGAGGCCCTCGCTGTCGTCCAGCAGGAACGTCTCCGGCGCACCCGACATCGCGCCCGGGTCGCTGCTGACGACCTCCAGCTCCACGTCGCTGTCCAGCGCGAAGTCCTCGGCGTCATCGAGCATCGAGCTGAGCTCGACCGCGAAGCTGTCCGCTGCCGCTTCGAGCGCTGACGGCTCAGAATCGGTCGACCCCGAAACCGGACCGTCTTCGAGCTCGAGCCCCCCACCGTCCCATAGCGGTGAAGAGTCACGGTCCTCCGAGAACACCGGCGCGCCGTCGTCGCTGCCGAACACAGTCGGCGCCACTTCTTCGGCGTCAACGCGGAACAAAGCCTCGCTCTCTTCATCGAGCTCCAGGCCTGATTCGGCGGCGCAGACGTCGCGGTTGTGGCGGTCGCCCAAACCGACGTCAGACGCGTCGAAGAGCGCGCTCAAGCACTCTTCGCTATCCGCGATGTCTTCAACGACGAACTCATCGGCCGACAATCCGTCGACGCGACTAGGCACGATCTCGTTGTTATGGGCGTCACCGTTCATGCGATCTGCGTGCGAACCTACGACAAGACCTTATCGGCAAGAGGCGCCGCCGGGCTGAGCGAGCAGCCTCCCAATACGCGACGCGCTGGCGCGCTGTGAGCAGCCGCGACGTCCGTCGCACCGCAAACGGGCCGGGCCGTCAGCCTCGCTCTGTCGCGAGTTCGCGGCAGATAGCCGAAGACGGGAGCAACCTCCGCACGCCGCCGCGCAACACCGTGAGCCCGAGCGCGTCTACGTATTCGAGCAGCGGAATCAGGAACTTCCGGCTCGTGTCCAGGCCGTCCCGCAGCGACGGGATGTCGAGCACGTCGTCGTTCGACAGGCAATTGTCCCGGATCCGGTGCAGCACGGCGCGCACCACGGCCGCTGCGTAGAAGTGATCACCGACCTTGTCGAGGCGCGCCTCATCTTGCGCGCGGTCGACCAAGGACAACAGCGCATCTCCGCGCAAGCCGACCGCTGCGCCGAGCTCCTCGATCGTCGGCGGCCGATAGGCCGCCGCGTCGCAGGCCGCGAGGATCTTGTCGAAGTGCGCCTGCTGCTGTGCAGGCAGCGGCTTCAGCCGCTCGAGGAACAAGATCTGCCCCTGCCTGCCGGCCTTGACGCGCCCAGCGTCCTGCAGCTTGCTGAACACGAACTCGACGAGCTGCTGGGGCAAGGTGCGCGTCGTTCGGATCGCGGACCGCTGGATCGAAGCGGCGGCGGGCCTGCGCGCCAGGATCTTGTCGACGCTGGCCAGCAGCTCTCGCTCACCTTCGTCCGCCTGAGCCACCAAAAACGCGCGCATGCCACGTTCGTAGAGGACGACCTCGGGCATCGCGCCGACCAAGGCCACGACGCGCGCCTCCTCGACCGACAGCGCGCGCGCGAGGTCATCAACCGCGCAGCCGACTGGGCCCGCTTGCTCCAGCTCGTGCGTCAGGCGCGCCTCTGGCTTGTCACCGGCGTCGACGATTCCTTGCAGCTCCTGACCGAGGTCTTTGCGACGATAGCGACCCGACTCCTCCAATCGCAGGATCCGACCGCCGCCGACCGTCACCACGGGGTTCTGCAGACGCAGCAGGAATCGATCGCCCGCGTGGCAGGCGACGGGCTCGTCAAGCTCCAACCGAGCAACAAACTCATCGCCTGCTGCGACCTCGTTGCGATCCAACAGCAACAGCTGCCCCAAGACCTCGACCGTACCCGTGTGAAAACGGATCGGCACGCGGTGTTCTAGTTGGGGCGAACGAGGCGTGAGCGCGAGCTCGACGTCGACGGCGTCGCCGCTGGCGAAGCTCCCCGGCTCGGCAACGACCATGCCGCGGTGGACGCCCGCCTCTTTCGCGTCGGGGACAGATAACGCCGTGCTGTGCCCGGCGACCGCCTCTTCGACCTTCCCGCCGTAGGCGTGCAGGCCGCGGATCTTGACCCGCTCGCCGATCGGCAGGACTTCGAGCTCTGCGCCCGGCTGCACCGACCCCGACAGGGGGATGCCGGTCACGACGGTGCCAATACCGGGCAACGAGAACACTCGTTGGATCGGCATCCGAAACGCGCCGTGGTTCTGCCTGGGCTCCACAGACATCGCCAGCGATTCGAGCTGCGCTCTCAGCTCAGGGACGCCTTCGCCGGTCACGGAGCTGATCCTGCAGAAGGTCGCGCCCTCGAGCACGGTGCCCGCGATCAGCTCCCGGACCTCCTCCTCGGCGACCTCAACCAGCAGCTCATCGACCATGTCGATCTTCGTCATGACGACAAGGCCGCCGCGGACTTCGAGCAGGTTCAGGATGTCGACGTGCTCGACGGTCTGTGGCATCACGCCGTCGTCAGCGGCGACGATCAGCATCGCGAGATCGAGCCCGGTGGAGCCAGCGACCATGTTTCGCACGAAGCGTTCGTGACCGGGGACGTCCACCAGCCCCAGCAGGCGACCGTCGGCGAGCTTGATCCGCGCGAACCCCAGGTCGATCGTCAGCCCGCGATCCTGCTCTTCTTTGAGCCGGTCTGGATCGGTGCCGGTCAGCGCCTTGACGAGGCTGCTCTTGCCGTGATCGATGTGTCCAGCGGTGCCGACGACGACCGGGTGAATCTGGCGCGCCATCGAACGACCGTATGGGACGCTATGCGTTTGCGATGTAGAGGATCCGCTGACAGGAACCGCAGCGGACGACCGCGGAGCCGCCCATTAGGCGCGCCACGTCGTTCATCGTGATCTTGTTGTAGCAGCCCTGGCAGAAGGCGTCCTCGACCGGGGCGACCGCAAGTCGATCACGGGTCTTGTAGAGACCTTCGTATTCGCGCAGCAGGTCAGGCGGGATTCCGTCCGCGGCAGCGTCACGCTTGGCGCGCGCAGCCCCGATCTCATCCGCGCGCTCCGAGCGCATCTTTTCGGCTTCCGCGAGGAAGCCTTCGAACACCGAGCGCTCCTCCTCAAAGGCCTGCTGCGTCGTGGTCGCCGTAGCTTTGAAGCCCTCCATCTGCTCAAGCAGCTCGAGGCCGTCGTCCTGAAGCTGGTCTCGGTCCTTCTTGACCGACTCGATCTCGAACAGCGTCGCCTGATATTCGGCGTTGTTGCGGACCACGTTCAATCGCTCGTTGAGCTTGGTGATCTGCTCATCCGCAGCGCGCGATGCGCTGTCGCAGCCGCGCGAGTCAATCTCGGCTTTCTGCAGCACCGCTGCGGCCGTATTCGCGCCACGCTCTAGCTGCTCGAGGCGGCGCCTCCGCTTGTCCTCCTCGGCCGGCAGCAGGTCGATGTCCTTGGTGAGTGAGGAGACCACGAGGTCGACCCTCTGGAGATCGAGAAGCTTCTGGACGTGTTCGTGCACGGAGTTTGCGGTGCCCTTATCCCTGCGACATGGGCGCGAGCAGTCTAGCTGGGAAGCTAGCGCGCTCAAGCTCCAGGAGACCAACTTCGAGTCCGCGCCGTGAAAGACGCCTCAATCGACGACGCGACCGCCGCACGCCCCGGCGCACACCCGGCAAATCGAACGGACCAACGGACGTGCGCCCGGCCTCGCGGAGTCCGTCGGGGGCGCGTCCCGCCCAAGGCGCGCGGACCCGCGAATCCAGCCACGCGGCGGGCTCCTAGCGGCTGGCGCAGCTAGGCCAAGTGGAGCGCGCCAGGTCGGTCTTAGCCGGGCTCGCCCGCTGAGTTGTCGAAGAACCCGCCCAGCCGGCGCGCGCGCACCGGGTGCTGCAGCTTTCGGACGGCCTTGGCCTCAATCTGGCGAACTCGCTCTCGGGTGACGCGGAAGATCCTGCCGACCTCCTCGAGCGTGTAGGTGTAGCCATCGCCGATGCCGTAGCGGAGCTTGATGATCTCGCGCTCGCGGAAGGTCAGCGTGTCGAGCACGGACTCGATACGGTCCTTGAGCATCTCTCGACTGGCTGACTGCACCGGCGACTCCACCGACTCGTCCTCGATGAAGTCCCCGAAGTAGCTGTCCTCGGAGTCGCCGATCGGGCGGTCGAGTGAGATCGGGTGCTTGCTAATCTTCATCACGCGCTTGGCCTCATCAACGGAGACCTGCGCCGCTTCAGCGACCTCCTCGATCGCAGGCTCACGACCCTTGAGCTGCGTCAGCTTTTTGGAGACGTTGCGCAGCTTGGACATGGTCTCGATCATGTGAACAGGGATACGGATCGTCCGCGCCTGGTCAGCGATCGACCGCGTGATGGCCTGGCGGATCCACCACGTCGCGTAGGTAGAGAACTTGTAGCCGCGGCGATATTCGTACTTCTCGACGGCCTTCATCAAGCCGGTGTTGCCCTCCTGGATCAAATCGAGGAAGGACAGCCCCCGGTTTCGATACTTCTTGGCGATGGAGACGACGAGGCGAAGGTTGCCAGAAGACAGCTTCCGCTTGGCGTCCTCATAGTTCGCGTAGGCCGTGCGGAGGAACACAAGACGCTTGGACATCCGATCGAACGACTCCAGGCCGTCTACTTGGAGATCGTTCAGCCGGCGCATCGTCTCGATGGCGTCAGGGTTCTTAAGCTGCGCTCCCCGGTAGCGCGCGTGGCGCGTCTGTAGACGCTTCATCTCGGCGATGCGGCTCTCCACCAGGTCGATCATCGGCCGAACCTTCTTGCCTTGCAGGTTTAGCTCCTCGATCAAGGCGACGGCCTTGCGCCGACGCGAGAAGATCCGGCGCTTGAGCAAGATTTGGCGGGTCGCCGAGGCCTTCTCAGCGAACAGCTCCGCGAAGTCATCGCGCGCCGCCTCGTAGATCCGCTGGAGCGTCTGGATGTTGCCGGGCAGGCGATCGGAGAGGTCGGCCTTACCTACCTCTGGGTCCTGCTGGTTGACCTTCAACGTGCGGTCGAAGGCGAGCTCACCCTTGAGCACGTCCTCCAGGATCTCGATCGCGTTGCGCATCCCGAACCCTGAGGAGAGCACCTCCTTACGGAACTGCTTGCGCGTCAACTCGATCTTTCGCGCCAACGAGATCTCTTCTTCGCGCGTGAGCAGCGGGATCTCACCCATCTGCGTCAAATACATGCGCACGGGGTCGTCGATCTTCTCCGTGATGTCGACGACCGGCGCCGCCAGCTCGGCCTCGGTTGGCTCAGCGACCTCCATGTCCGGAGTCAGGTCGACGTCGTCGTCGGCGTTGCCCCGGTCGGACTTCTTGCCGGACTTCTGGGCCTTCTCGTCCTCGACGACGTCTAGCCCCCCTTCCTCGATCATGTCGATCGCAGACTGGATCTCCTCGGGCGAATTCATGTCGCCCGGCAGGACGGCGTTGAGCTGGGCGAGGGTGACCGAGCCCACCTTTCGTTGGGCCTTGATCAGCGCCTTGATCTTCTTCTCTAGTTGGTTCTTAGCGGCCATGTCTAGCAAGCGATGGTGACCGTCGGCAGGACGGCGGGGTCGCGGAGGTCTGGTTGGTTGTTATGACAGAGTGTTTCAAACGGATGTATTGCTTGTGCGCGGCGTCACGCAGGGCCCTCCGCGGACGCGTCGTCCGCGCTTTCGGAGGCCGCCTGAGGGGCCTCGCTGCTGCCTGCAGGGGCGCCGTCCGGCGCGGCGGCGGCCGCCGCTGAGCCAGCGTGACCGGCTGCCTTCGTGCTCGCGAGGAAGCTAGGCAACGGACGCTTCGCGGCGTCAGCCGAACGGTCCGGCTCGGAGCGAGTCGCCAGCGGTCGATCGCGCCGCATCAGCGCGAGGACCTGTCGCTGCAGCGAAGCTGCGGCCTCTGATTCCCCTGCCCGAATCGCTTCGCTCAGTTGATGACGTAGGTCGCGCAGGTGCGCCTGGGCGGTGACCCGGCGGCGGCCCGCGACGATCCCGTTGAAGACCTCGGATGCGTCGGCCATCTTGTCGGCGCGCTCTTGAGCGAGGGCCAGCATCGACATCAACGCAGGCTGCTCGGAGGCACGCGAGAACATATACCGGAACAGCTCGGCGCCGCCGGTGCGGCCGATGGCCTGCCCCTCAGCGGCCCACTCGACCAGCGTCTGGACCGATTCGTCTTGCAGCGGAGACTCGTCGAGGTCGAGCTCCACCAACAGGTCTGGCTGAGAGAGCACGCACGCCAGCAGCTGCGCTTCGGCCAGCTGCATCTTCGACGGCCGCGCCTCGACGCCGGGGACGTCGGGCAGCAGCTGCTCTTCGACGTCATCAAACGGCTGGGGCGGCTCCTCTGCTCGCGGCCTCGCGGCGTCCCGCATCATCCGCTTCAAGGCAGCCTCGGGCACCTCAAGGTGCCGGGCCATCTCTCGCAGGATCGCGACCTGGCGAACCGGCTGCTCCACCGCCTCAAGGAGCCGGGCGCACTCCTGCGCGGCCTTCTCGAACTCGGCCGGCTGGCTGAAGTCCAGGCGCTTGCGCATCAAGCGGAACCAGACGGTCATGGCGTCGTCGGCGCCGTCTACCGTCTCGGCAAAGCGGGCGCGACGCGCGAGCACCAGCGCCTCGTCCTCACCCGGACGCGCCAGCACCACGTCCGCGGGGTCTTTGGCGTCTTCGCTGCCGTCACTGACCATCGCTACGCGGACCGACAAGCGGCTGTTGACCAGCTCTCGATGAGCGCGCTCGGCGGCCTGTTTGCCGGCGCGATCTCCGTCAAACATGAGCACGACGCCTTGGTCGGCGAAGCGCTCGACGATCCGCGCGTGATCGGCAGTGAACGCCGTCCCGAGCGAAGCGACCGCGCCTTGGAAACCCGACATATGACACGCGATCACGTCGGTGTAGCCCTCCATGACGACGAGCCGGCGCTCGCCAGCGTTCTTGGCCGCGCGCAGCCCGTAGAGCACGCGCCGCTTGCTGAAGAACGGAGACTCGGGCGAGTTCAGGTACTTTGGCGGCTTGTAGTCGCTGCCTGGTCGCTGTTCGCTCCCAGGCGCCCCAGGCACCAACCGACCTCCGAAAGCGACCGTGCGGCCCCGCTCGTCGACGATCGGAAACATCAGGCGACCGGCGTAGATCTCGCGGCCGTTGCGGAGCAGCCCCGCTTGCTCCAAGACGTTTCGTGGCAGCTTGCGTTCGCGCGCGAACTCTTGCAGCGCGCGGCCCGGCCCGCTGGCACCTGCGGGGTGGTAACCGAGAGTCCAGGGCACGATCGCCTCGGACAAGCCGCGGCCGTCGAGGTAATCGCGCGCCAACTTGCCCTGCGGCGTCAACAGCCCCTGATGGAAGAAGTCGGCGACCTGCGCCAACGCCTCGTAGGCGTCTCGAGCCTGCTGCTTTTGCTGCTCGCTGCGCCCCCTCTGGAATACACCCTCCAACGACACGCCTGCGCGCTCGGCCAGGGTCTCCATCGCCTCGCGAAAGCTCAAGCCGTCTCGCTCCATCAACCACGTGAAGACGTCCCCCGTCTTGCCACAGCCGAAGCAGTGGAAGTGCTGCGTCTCCCGGAACACCGTGAACGATGGCGAGTTCTCAGGGTGAAATGGACACAGCGAGACCAGCGTCCGCCCGCGCTGCTTCAGCGGCTGGTATTGCTCGATGAGGGCGACCAGATCGGTGCTCTCTTTGACACGCAGTTTGGCGTCTTCGAAGCGATCCATGGGGGTGAGCGACGGCCTCTCCGCCGGCGCCGGACGCTGGCAGAGACGATGCGGAGGACGGGGATTCAGGTCGGGGACAGGGGAGCAGGACGAAAGGCCACTGCGGCAGGGGTTCCCGAGCGCCCGGGCTGCGGCAAGGCTTCTCCTGGGGAGCCTTGTTGTTCCGACCGAGCGCTGTAGGAGCCGAAGCCTACCCCCCATTCTCCGACGTGGAGTCGAAGTCCGGGGTCGCCTAGCACGAAGCCCCCGTCACAGCGACGCTTCAAGCGCCGCCGACGAGCCGCCTCCCGCCAGGAAAGTGACCGAACACGTGCCGCAACCTGCAAACGTCTATCGGGGTAGCGCCGAAGCCCGTCGGCTTGGCCTCCCCAGGAACCCGCGTAGATCTCGGTGACCGGGGACGTTGCGCGTTGTGGAACCCAGAAGTGTAGCACGCTCTGGCTGCACATCAAGTCTTACGGCGCCGTTCAATCGCCGAAAGGGCGATCCCTGGCCTGCTGCTCACAGTCCCGCCAGAGGCGCCACAGCTGCTCAGGAGACAACGCCTCCGCGCGAAGCGCCAGCAGCGATCGTGGCAGCGACGGGGATGGCAGGTCCAGCGCTGCGGCCGCCGCTGCGGAGGTCGTTCGCAGCGTTTTCCGGCGCTGGCCAAAGAGGCCGCGGACGAACCTCGCGAAGCGCCTGCGCCCGGACTCCTCATCGAGGCCCTCTGGGAGCTCCAGGTGGCGGTCGAGCCTAACGACAGACGACCAAACCTTCGGACGGGGCCGGAAAACCGACGGCGAAACGTCCCGCAGCGCCTTCGCTTCGAAGACGCTTTGCACGAGCCCGCTCAAGCCGCCGTAGAGGTCCTGTCCAACGCTAGCAGCCAGACGTTGCCCGAGTTCTTTTTGCACCAACACAACCGCCCGGTCGGGCAAGCGGCCGAGCTGCACGAGCTCGGCCAGCAGCGGACCCGAGACCGAATACGGCAAGTTGGCGACGACGAGCAACCGCCCTCGGCACGCCGCGGCCACTTCAGCGATGCGAGGAGCAAGGCTGCGGCCAGGCCCGGACAGAGCGTCGGCGTGGAGCCATTCGATGTTGGTGCAATCCTGGAGTTCCCGCCGCGCGATATCCAACAGCCGCGGCTCAAGCTCGACAGCGAGCACGTTGCCGGCGGTCGCCGCCAGCTCACGCGTCAAAAATCCGAGCCCGACGCCGACCTCGACTACGGTGTCCGCAGCGCCAGCGTTGGCTTGGGACGCGATCCAGCGATGCAGCGTCTGATCGAGCAGGAAGTTCTGTCCGCGGCTGGAGCTCGGTCGGAATCCGACCGCGGCGAGCTGTTCGCGGTATCGCGAGAACGAGTCTCGCCCAGCTGGCCGATCGTCGCTCATGGACCGCGCAGCACCTCGGCGAGCAGCGCCGCTCCGGCCGACCCAGACGCCAACTCTTCCACCGAGAACGGCGCGCGTTCATATGCATCCCGGAGCACCGCGCGGTGTTCTTGCCGCCCGACGAACGCTTGCAGCTGAAGCTGCTCAGCGCGCTCCACGCGGCCCGGGATCCCCGCGATCCGCGCGAGCAGCTCGCCGGCGGTCGTATAGACGCGCACCCCGGTGCGCATGCGGCGCTCGCCGGCCGCCTGCGTGTCGTTCTGGCGCTGACGCACAAACCGCATCTGGGTCTCGAAGTCGGCGCCGACGCAGCGCCGCGGCACCCCGTCGCCCCCGATCACAGCGACGACCCCTGCTGGCACCATGCCGAAGCGATCGGCCCATTGCCCAAGGCAAGGTTGGCGTCGCGCTCGGCGAACGCTGCGCGAGAATGAGCTGGGGTCGGGGCTGTCGTCTTGACACCACTCCAGCGGCACCGACTCTGTCCACTCGCGGACGTTGCCGATCAGATCATAAGGCGCGTCTCCGACCGCCCGCCGCCCGGACTCAAAGGTGCCGACGGGCATCCGCTCACCCAGAGCGAGGTCGCCGGTGTTCGCTCTCGTCGCGTCTTCCTTGCTGCCCCACGGAAACGGCGCGTTGCCGCCGCCGCGCGTGACGCGGAGCCATTCGCGCTCCGAAGGCACCCTGCCGCACCGCCAACGCGCGAAGGCGCGGGCCTGCTGCAAGCTCATGCCACCGACTGGCAGCGACATCCTGCCGACGAGCGCGACTTCGCCAGCGCGCACCGCCGCGCCCGCCTCGGTCGCAGCGAACTCAGCCCAATCTCTCTGCGTGGACTCAAAGCGATCGACGAACAAGCCTTCGGCGCGGTCCGCCAAGACCAAGTCACGCAGGGCGCCGAAGCGACCCGTCCTCAGGCTCGCCGTGTCCGGACCCGCCGAGACGGGCGAGCCCTGGCTGCAGGCTGCCGTCAACAGCAGCGCCGCCGCTGAGACCGCGAACCGAGCGCACCGCCGGCGGAGCACTGCCGCCCTATCTCTCGATCATCAGGATCTCGACGCGGCGGTTCTTCTTGAGCGCCTCCTTCGTCGAGCCTTCGACCGCCGGACGGCTCGGGCCGTAGCCCGCAGCGCTGACGTTCGTCTTGGGGAGGCCAGCCGCGATCAAGTAGTCCGCGACGCTCATCGCGCGCTCGAGCGACAGGCGCAGGTTCGTACCCCATCGGCTTCGCCGAATCGGCGTCGCGTCGGTGTGACCTTCGACGCGGATCACGCGCCCCTTCAAGGACGTCACGAGCTCATCGAGCGTGCGCTTGCCGCCCTGCGACAGCACGTTCTGTCCGGACGCGAACAGTACGCCGCCCGCAACGCGAAACGCGACGCCCTCTGCTGTCTGGACCACCTCGACGCCGCTGACTTGGTCCACGCCGCCAGGCGCGTAACGACTCATCAGGTCCTCGAGTTTGCGCTTCTGATCCGCGATCCAGCTGGCGTCCGCGGCGCGCGCGCCCAGCTCTTGGTTCTCGGTGCGCAAGCTCTCGACCTGCGAAGCGAGCTGCCGGTGATCTTCGGAGAGCTGCGCGATTTGCGCCTTGAGCGCCGCCTTTTCGCCTTGCAGACGTCGATACTCTTCCGGGCTGACGCAGGCTGCGGCGCTGCAGAGCACCGCGATCATCATGGTGTTTCTCATCGAATTCCCCCTCACGGGTTCGCGTGGGCTGACCGGTCGTCGCCACTGACCTGGCGACAAATCCGCCCTCAACGTAGCGGAACGCCCGCGCAAAAGCCACGGTAGAGCGCACAACGTCTCACGCTCGACCGCGCGGCGCCGGGCGCGGTGAAGAGACCCCCGGTGGCGGCCCGAGCTGGCGTGGCCTGCCTCGGTATGGGCCTGCTGCAGGACGGACCTGCTCGAAGACGGGTCGCGCGAACGCTCCCCAAGAGCGCCCGCCGCGCGTTCGCCGACGCCTACTTCTTCTTGTCGGCGAAGAACGACGTGAAGAAGCTGTCTTCTGGGCGGTTCTCTTCGGTCAGGGAGTTCCCGACCATGAAGGCCCACAGCATCACGACCGCGCTCACGATAGCTACGCCGACCACCCAGCCCGGGGTCGCTTCCGCGTCGTCCGCGGCCGCGGCGGCGCGAGCAGGGCGCTGGGTGCGCTGCGCTCGCGCCGGACGGCGGGGCGCCTCGTCCACGACGACCACGTCGTCTTCAGCGAGCAACGTGTCCTCGTCGGAGATCTGCTCCGTGACCATCCCCGTGTCGTCCTCGAGCGAGTCGGCGAACGAGAGGTTGCTGTCACCTTCGCTCTGCGAGGTCAGCGACGCGACATCTTCAGCGCGGAACTTCATCGAGTCTCCGTCGCGGTATGCGCGGATCTCCCCTTCGGAGACCAGCTTCTTGAGTTCTTCGCTGCGGAGCTGCAGTTCGCGGAGGGCTTTCTCGAACGACAGGAAGTCTTCGGACTGGGACACAGGTCTACCTCGTTGGCTCGTGGGTGCGAGTGTGGGGAGAGGGGTTCGGGGAGAACAGAATCGGACGACGAACCGGCGGGAACCGGACGCTGAGACGGACCGACCGGGGCCGATCTGCGCCTCCGCGCGGCCCAAATCCTACCGGAAAAGCCCCGCGTGACCAGCCACTACTTGCCGGAACCCGGGTTCTCCTTGAGGCCTGTGGTCGCCGCCCGGTTTTTCTGCCCGCGCTTATCGAACAGCTTCTTGAGGTCGTCGTATTCATACTCCGAGCGGTCGTTGTAGCTCGGCAGCTGCAGGTCGAGGTCGATTCGACGAGCGCCGACCAGGACGATCCGGCGGTTGCCGGCGCTGCCGCCGCGCGCCTCGTAGACCGCTAGCTGGCGGCTCTCGGTGTCGATCAGGTAGAGGACCGACGTCCCGACACCGTAACTGCCAGTGACCGCGATGAAGCCGTTGTTGGCCGCGGTTGAGATTCTGATGTATCTTGTTGCCGGCGTTGGCGTTGCTGGTGTTGCTGGTGTTGCTGGTGTTGCTGCTGGTGTTGCAGATGGAAGGCCAGTGACCCTACGAATCCAGATTGACCCTCCATTCACCGTAGCAGTCAACGTGGAGAAATCAGTTGAGCAGGCGATGTCGTACCACTGCCGTGTTGCTCCAGGGGAGACTTCCCAGGTGGCACCTGAATCACTTGACAACCATACATTCTGGCC
>NYVR01000142.1 GCA_002684655.1 Planctomycetota bacterium
AACGCAGCGACGATCAGCGGCAGCGTCAGCCATGGGCCGGCGGCGGTGGCGACGTTGGCGTCGTCGGCCAGCAGCGGGTCGTCGAGCCAGTGCCAAAGGATCGCGACGAGGACCGCCGCCGAGGTCGGGAGCGTCACCTCGCGGAGGCACTGACGGAGGGTCACGCCGAACGGGCCGCGCCAACACCTCACCGTCGCGGCTCCTCATCGCTGCGGTCGCGGCCGAGCTTCCGGAACAGCGCGAACAGGTGGTCTCGGGGCCGTTCGACGCGGACGTCGCGTGCGCCTCTGGCCTCGGCTAGGTCGGCGAGCTCCTGCAAGGTCGCCTCGTCCAGCCCACTGACGATCAGCGCGTGTTCGTCAGTGGCCAGCAGGTCTTCGAGTGCGCCGCGTTGGTGCACTTTGCCGTTGTGCAAGACCAGCACGGCGTCGCAGGCTTCCTCGACCTCTAGCAGGTGGTGCGACGCCATGAGCACGGCGGTCCCCGCAGCGGCGCGCTCGCGGAGCAGCTCCATGACCGTCGCCGAGCCGAACGGGTCTAGCCCTGACGTCGGTTCGTCGAGCAGGAGTACTTCTGGCTCGGCCAGCAGCGCGCCAGCAAGTGCGAGCCGCTTGCACATGCCCGTGGAGAACGTGCGGATCCTGCGCCGCCGCGCGTGGTCCAGCCCGAGCCGCGCGAGCAGCGCGGCGGCCCGTCGGTCCGACACGGGGTTGGGGAGCCCGATTTCTGCGCCGACGAAGGCGAGATACTCGGGGGCCGACAAGGTCGCCAACGGCAGCGGCCCTTCGCTCTGATAGGCGACGCGTTGTTTGAGCCCCCGCGACGAGGGGCGCTCGCCCAGCACCGTGACGTCGCCGGATGACGGCGGCTGCAAGCCAGCCAGGACCCGCAACAACGTGGTCTTACCTGAGCCGTTGGGCCCCAGGATCCCGACCACCTCGCCGGCGCGCAGCTCGAGGTCGAGCGGCTGCAGCGCTTCGACCGCGGGCCGCTGACCCCGACCAGGGAACGTAACGGTTAGTTGCTTGGCGGATATGGCGGTTGCCATGGGCTCGGATGGTATACGTGACGGCATGCAGTTTTGCTCCAGTGCAGCGCCTGGGCGGAGGTCGAAGCGTTGAGCGGTTATCTCGAATTGTCGGACGGTCAGGCGGTCAGCGTTCGCGACGGCCTGCTGTTGGGCCGTGTCGCGGCCTGTGATGTCGTGATCGCCGACGCCAAGGCCTCGCGTCGTCACGCGCGCCTGATCTCCGAGTCTGGCGTCGTTGAGATCGAAGACCTCGAGTCGAGCAACGGGACGCTGTTGAACGGCAAGCCAGTTGATCGAAGGATGCTGCGCGACGGGGACCGGATCGAGATCGGCAAGACCGTCATCGTCTATCGTCAAAGCGATCTGCCGGGACGAGCGAGTCGCGACACCTCCGCTCCAGACGAGCTCTTTGGTGACGACGACGATCTGCTCGGCGGCGCTCCCGAGGAGCTGGCAGCCCCGGCCGCCCGGCCCGCTGAGGACGACCCGCTTGACGACGGCGAGGATCTCTTTTCGGAGGCCTCAACCGGCGCATCGCCGGCCCCGGGCGCTCCTGCCGATGTCGTCGAGTTTGAGGACGAAGTCGTGGAGGTGCAGAAGGCGCCGACTCGCGAAGCGCCGGTCGTCGAGGTCCGCGCCGGGCAGCGCGAATCTGGCCCGTCGTCTGGTGCAGGCAGCTCGGGGGCCGCTGCGGGCGGCGCGGGGCGCGTCCTCCAATACTCCAAGAAGCAAGGCGGCGGCGGTCTGCTCGGCGACGACCTAGGACAGATGAGCGGTGGTAAGCGCTGGCTGGTGTTCGTGCTCGTGGTCGCCGCAGGTTGCGGCGTAGCCTACGGCATCATGCAGGCGACGAGCTGAGTTCACGCAGGGTCGCGAGCCACTGGCGTGCAGCGGTGGGCCAGTCCTGCTGCTTCGCGCGCGCTGCGCGCGCTCGGATCGTGTCCAGCGGTTCGCGGTCCGGCGTGGCCATCTCCGCCGCCCACGCTGCGGGGTCGTTGACCGGCAAAATCGCGCCGTCTCCCACCACCTCGGGTAAGGCGCCTGCGTTCGCGACGGCGACGCGCGTGCCGTGCACCTGCGCCTCGAGCACGGGCAGGCCGAAGCCCTCGTAGCGAGAGGGGACGACGACCAGCCGCGCGTCGTGATAGTAGGCGGGCAACACGAAGTCTGACTTAGGGCCCAGGTAACGGACGTGCTGCTGCACGCCGAGCTCTGCGGCGAGCGTGCGCAGCCGCGGCCACTCACCTGCGTCTCTGCCGATGAGCCACAGCTCTGGTCGATCTGCTGTGTCGATCAACGAGAGCGCGCGGATCAACACGCCGAGGTTCTTGCGTCGCTCTAGGTGCCCGACGTGCAGCACGTAGCCTTTGTCGGGGATGCTCGCGGGGGGCTCGCCGGGTTCTCGCTCATAGACGCCGTTTGGGATCACGACAGGTTTGCAGCCTGGCGCCAGCGACCGCAGCCGCTGGGCGGTCCAGTCGCTCACCGTGATCACCGCGGCCGCTCGGCGGAGCGAGCGGCGCAGGATGGCGCGCGCGATCCAGGGCGGCCACCTGCCCTCACCGTCGGCGTCGCGCACGTCGTGCACGGTTTGACAAAGGGGCACGCCAACCCGAGGCGTGGGGAGGAAGCCGTGGTCGTAGACGGTCGCGCCCAGCTCGCGCAAGAGAGCGCGCAGGGTGCGTTGTTCGGCGAGCGCGCGGCGCCACGTAGGCCCGGATGGGATGTCAACGGCACGCCATTCGATCGGAGCGAAGCCCTTCGGCGGATGAAAGCTCGGCCGATGCAGCACGGTCACCCGCTCGTTCGCGCGCAAGGCGGCGGGGACTTCGCGGAGCAGCGACGTGAGGCGGCGGTTGGCGCCTGAGAACGGGCTGGGCTCGAGCAGCCATCCGGCGACGGCGACGTGAACGCTCACGTCAGCACCTCGCGGTGGATCCGCAGCCAGCTGTCGGCGAGGCGCTGCAGCGAGAATCGCGCGGCTCGCTTCGGGCCGTCCGTGACCTGGCGGGCCCGCAGCGCGCGGTCGCGGTGGACTTTGGCCAAGCCTTCTGCGATCGCGCGGGTGTCGTCGGGGTCGACGTACGCGGCGACGTCGCCAGCGACCTCGCGGAGCGGCGGGAGGTCCGCGCACAGCAGCGGTGCGCCGTGCGCCAAGGCTTCGAGCGCGGGCAGCCCGAAGCCCTCGAAGCGCGACACGTGCACGACGCCGCGGCACGTGCGGAGCAGGTCGTGCTTCTCGTGTTCCGTAACATAGTCGTCCGGAGGCCCGACGAATCGCAGCGTCGGTCGATCGTCACGGGGGATCTCTTCGAGGGCGGCGATCAGGCGCGCGCGGTTCTTGCGCGGCCGGTCGTCGCCGAGGATCAGCAGGGGGCCGTCGCGGCGGTCTTCGTCGAGCCGCGGCAGTGTTGGCGAGGCGACGCCGTGCGGGACAACCTCGACCTTGGCGCCGCCGTGGCCGATGCATCTCTGCGCGTCTTCCGCCGACATGCTAGAGGGCGCGATGACGCGCGTCGCGCTGCGCAACGAACGTCGGGTGGCGAAGCGCCGCCACCAACTTGAGCGTTCGGCCGCCTCAGGGTGCAGCCATGGCAGATCGTGCACCGTCGCGATCGTCGGGCACGGGGCGCGCAGCGGCACGGCCGCGACTGAGCTGTGCAGCAGGTCGGCGCCGACGTCGCGCAGCAGCCGCGGCAACTCACGCTGGCGACGTACGCTGCCGCGCGGTGCATCGACGCAGCGCAGGCCTGAGATTGTCGGTCGATTTGCGCCCGCGGGAACGAGCAACACGCAGTCAGCGTCCGCGCGGCCCGCGTATGCGTGCAGGCCGTCGAGGAACGCTCGCCCGACGCCGGTTGTGGGGCCGTCACCTAGGCAGACTCCGTCGAAGGCGATGACGTTCACGCGAGCACCTCGCGGTAGAGCTCGACGTGCTGCTCGGCGCATCGCCGCCATGTGAAGTCTGCGGCGCGCGCGCGGCCAGCGCGGACGCAGTGCGCGCGAACGTCCGCGTCGAACAGCGTCGTCGCGAGCGCGGCGGTCAGCGCGTCTGCGTCGGTCGCGTCCGCGAAACGCGGCGCGTCGCCGCCGACCTCGCGCAACGGAGGGGTGTCGTTGGCGACCACGGGTACGCCCATCGCCATCGCCTCGACGGGGGGGAAGCCGAAGCCCTCCCACAGCGCGGGGTAGGCGAGCAGCTTGGCGTGTTGGAGCAGGGCCCACAGCTCCCCGTCTGAAGCGTCGCGCCGCCATATGGCGACGCCGTCGCGTTCTGCGCGGACAAGGTCCTCGACTGCTTCCTCGCACTCCCAACCTTCGGCGCCGACGACCACCAGCGTGGGGCGTGATGGCGGGAGTTGACGCCACGCCTGCAGCAACGCGCGGTGGTTCTTGCGAGGTTCGATGGTGCCGACGCAGAGCGCGTAGCCGCCGTCGTGAACGCGCGGCAGCGTGTCGGTAGGCACGTGGTCCGCGCCCCAAGGGATCACGCGTGGCTGCGGCGCGTTCGGCGCGAACGCGCGCACGTCCGCAGCTGTAGCCTCTGTCGGCGCGGTCAACGCGCGCGCCGCCGCGACGGCCTCGGCGGTGCGGTCGCGCAGCGGCGCGGCGTCGGCGCCGTGCCAGCTAGCGTCACGGACGAAGGCGAGGTCGTGCACGGTGAGCACGGCCGCGGCTGCCGACAGCGGCGGTTGGACGTAGTCGGTCCAGTGGAACAAGGGCGCGCGCCCAGCGAGCGCGTCGGCGCCGAGTCCCAGCCTGCGGAGGAGCGGCAAGGCGCGGCCAGGAATTGGCGCGCGATGAAGTTTTGCGGCCGCTGGGGGGCGCGCGGGGACCTTCGCGCGCGCGAGGCTGTGGCCGAAGAGGTGGAGCTGGACGTCTGGGCGTTCGCTCAGCGCGCGCGTGAGCTCGCGCGTCGCGCGGCCGATGCCGGCGCGGGACAGCAGCGCGGGGCGGTAGTCGATGGCGATCGGCAGGGACATGCGCAGGTTGGACGAGGACGCGGTATCCTCCGTCCCAGAATTGATGCGTCGTAGCACCGTAGTCTTCCTGTCGCTCGGGTGCACTGCTGTCGCCGCGCTGGTGTGGTCCTGGCGCGCCGGACCTGGCCGTGTCGTAGCGCCGCCGCGCGTGGGCGGACCGGCTGGCGCTCCGACGCGCGGCGGGGATTTCGTTCAGGCGGCTCGCCAGCAGGTGGATGTCCCGACGGTGACCCTCAAGGTGCGCGCGCTCGAGCGGTTTGTGGCGCCCCCGACGCCGGCGCGGATCTCCACGCGCCCGGACGGCGCGCCGTTGGTGGGGCGGGTGATCGCGGGCGCGGGGGCTGGCTTCGACGTGGACGCGCAGCCCCGCGGCCCTGCGCTGGTGGAGATCGAGGACCGGGGCCTGCGCCTGCTCAGGGTCGCGTCGCTGGGCGAACAACGGCAGTCGCCGCCTTTGACCATCGGCGCGCGCGTTACGGTGATGGGGGTCGTGCTCGACGATCAGGGCCAGCCCTTGCCTGGGGCGTCGGTCTGGTTCGGGGAGCGGTCGGCGGACGGGGTGCTGCGGTCGTTCCTGACGGACGAGCTGGGCGCCTTCGAGGCCGACGTGCCCGCGGGCGCGGGGGTGCCGTTCGTGGTCCGCGCGGCTGGCTATGCGAGCACCTGGCGGGCGATCTCGGCCCCCGTCGCGGTCGTCGGCGGCGGAGCGTCGGCTCGCAGCGACGCGCTGCGCGTGATGCTCGAGCCTTCTCGGACAATCCACCTTCAGGTCGCGGGTCGAGCGGTCGAGATCGGGCGGGCGCGAGCGTTCGTGCTGCCCGCGGTCGAAGCGGTTTCGTCAGGCGTGTCGCAGTGGCCTTTCTTCGTCCAAGCCCTGGACGACGGCTACGCGATCGACGCGGACGGCCGGGCCGTGATCTCTGGGCTGCCGCAGCGAGGCAGCGTGCGCTTGGTGGTGCGTCACCCGATGGCTGCGCTCCGGTCACCGGTTTTGGTAGAGCTGTCGGCGACGCGGACGCCCGTCACCGTGCCGCTGACCTTCGGCGGCCCCATCCAACGAGGTCGCGTGGTGGACGAAGGCGGGCGCGCGGTCCAGGCGGCGTGGTTGTTTGGGCGTAGGCCCGGTCAGCCGCTGCGCGGCTCTTGGTCGACCCGCTTTTTGCCGCCGTACGCAGACCTGCGTGGTCTGCGGGTCGCGCGCCCGGGCGATAACGGAGCGTTCGCGATCGGGACGTCTGCAGCTGCGGCTGGTGAACTCGCTATACGCGCCCCGGGCTTTGCGGGCAGAGACGTCCCGCTAGATACCGGGATGCAGGCGGAGATCGTGCTCACGAGATGGCGCGGCGGCGACGCATCGCTGGTTGTAGCAGCGCCAGCAGTGGGCGTGGCCTGGAGGCTGGTCAGCGATTTAGGCGGGGGGGTCGAGGTCGCGTGCGACGCTGACGAGCCGGGCGTGCTCGCGCTGCCGCACTGCGGCCGGTTCGCCGTGGACGCGCGCTTCGAAGGCGACGATGCAGCGCCGGTTGAGCGCAGGTGGCCCTCTTTGGCCGTCACCGGGCCGGTCGAGGTGGATTTCGAACGGTGAGGACGTGGGCCCCGAGGCAAAAAAAGAGGGACCGGGCATGAGAACAAGCCCGATCCCCCACCACACAACGAAGCCACACGAGGCATGCGACCCACGAGAGAGCGTGCCGCACGACGAAGTATAGCTCGGCGGGCGGGTTGAGGTCGGCGTCGGCGTTGCGATGCCGGATGCGCGCGCCGGTAGCCGCGTTGGCACCGGGGTTGTCGCATTCCACGAATGAGAAAGTCGTCGCCGACGGTGATTGCGGCCGCTTGTTGCTACGCGTCGAAAGCGCGCTAGCCTGCGACCCTTGAGCATCCTCCGCGATCCGGTCCACGGCGACATCGAGCTCACGCGCGACGAGCTGCGGTTCGTCGACACGGCTGAGTTCCAGCGCCTGCGCGGCATCAAACAGCTCGGCAGCGCAGCGTTCGTATATCCGGGGGCGGTGCACACCCGCTTCGAGCACTCCATCGGGACGATGCACGTCTGCGACCGGTTGCTGGACGCGTGCAATAAGAACGCGGCGCGCGACCCCGGCGGC
>NYVR01000143.1 GCA_002684655.1 Planctomycetota bacterium
GCCGCAACGAGTGGCGACGCCCAGACGAGATCTCGAACCGCGTCGCCGTCTACTTCAAGGAAGTGGCTGGCCCGGAGACGGACGGGGAGAAAGTGGCAGACCTGAACACGATCGAGTTGGTGCGGGAGGCGGCCGCCGCCGACCAGGTTTCGGTCCTCTACCTGCACGACGGCACGCTCGAGGAGCGACCGGTGCGCGCCTTCGAGGCGCTGCTGTTCCGATCCGACGTCAAGGGCGACGAACTCGGCATCAAGCTGCGGCTGTTCCACTGCGGGCTAATCGACGTCAGCAAGGACCCCGCGCTCAAGCAACGATACGGCAAGAAGACGCCGCTGTTCGTCGCCTTCGACAAGTCCGGCAAAGAGCTGAGGCCCGTGTCGATGTCTGGGCTCAAGCCGAACCCGACGGGCCTGGAAGGACTGCTCGACCGCGCGTCAAAGGGAGCCTTCAAGCCGCTGCTGCCGACGTTCGCGAAGAAATACGGCAAGCTCGTCGTGGACATCGAGAAGCTCCTTAAAGAGCGCAGCGAAGCCGAGAGTGATCAGGCGAAGGCAGGCAACGACAAGGCCAAGCAGAACAAGGCGCGTCGTGAGCTCGAAGCGATCGCGAAGGCCGAACAGAAGCTGCTCGAGAAAGAGCAGGAGATGCTCGCCGAAATGAACTTCCCTGAGCGCGGCGACAAGCGGCTCGGCGGACGCCGGCCAAACCGCCGTAACAACACGTCCGGCAACACTGGTCGCGGCAACACCGGCCGCGGCAACACCGGCCGCGGCCGCACCGGCGGCTGAGCCCGGCGCCGCGACGGCCGCGGAAGTCAGTGCGAGTGGCCGTGGTCTGGGTTGTAGATATGCCCGAGCGTGTGCAGCGCCGCGGCCTCGAAGGTGCTTCCCGTCCGCTCTTCGGCCAGCGCCTCCAGGACGGGCACCGCCTCGTCGTCCTGCTCGTTCTCGTGCAGGGCCTTGCCCAGGTAGAGCAACGCCCGCTGCCGCTCATCGCCGAGCGCCTCCGTCGCGAGCGCTTCGTAGAACACCTTCGTCGCGTCCCGGTGACGGCGCTCTTTGAACAAGACGTAGCCCTCCGTCGCCATCGCCGCGGGCGTGCGCGGCGCGGACGCCAGCCACCGTCGCGCCGCCGCCACGTCGCCGTCCAACGCGTAGAGCCGCGCCAACCGATGGCGAGCATCGACGACGCCTGCGGTCGCGGCCTCCAGCAACAGCGGCTCGCTGTGCACCCGGCAGCCCAGCTGCAGGTAGAGGCAGCCAAGGTCGTGCTGCAACAAGGGGTCTCCAGGGGCCGCGGACTGCCGCTGCCGCAGCGTCGCGAGGTCGGCGCGCCGCGCCGCGCAAAGATCCAGCAATGCAGCCAGCTGCTCCGGGTCCTGCGGGCCCGGTCGCGCGCAGTAGACGGCACCCTGCCGATCCAAGACCGCGACGCCCATCCCCTCGCCGCCCCCGATCCAGGCGCCGTAGAGCCGCTTGCGCGCGACGCCGTCACAGCGAACGGCCGCGAAGCCGCCCCGGCCGATAGCGTTCATGATGACGGGGTGATCGATCCGCGCCTCCATGCGATCGCTCAGTTCGCGCCCTGGCAAGGCGAAGAACACGACGACTTCGCGGCCCGCGCGACGAGCCTCGCGCAGCGCGACGTTGAGGTCTTGCTGCCAGCGCGGGGGCGCCGCGCAGGCGGCGAGCAGCGCCAGCGGCCACCAGAAGATCCAGCGGCGAAGCGTCACTTCGCCTTGCACCACCGGTCAAGCCAGCCGAAGAACTCGCGCTGCCAAAGCACGCCGTTCTGCGGCTGCAGCACCCAGTGCCCTTCGTCAGGAAACACCAGGATGCGCGACGGGACTCCTTGGACCTGCGCGGCAGTGAACGCCTGCAAGCCTTGGTCATACGGGACCCGGTAGTCGCGTTCGCCGTGGATCACCAGCAGCGGCGTCTTCCAGTTCTTGACGTAGCGGTGCGGCGAGAACTTGCGGTAGAGGTCGGCGACCTCGGACGAGACCCAGAACGGTCCGCCGAGGTCCCAGTTGACGAAGAACAGCTCCTCGGTCGCGAGATACATCGACTCCAGGTTGAAGACCCCGCAGTGCGAGATCATGCACGCGAAGCGGTCCCCGCCGTTGCCCATCAGCCAGTAGACCGAGTAGCCGCCGAACGACGCGCCGACGGCCCCGACGCGCGCCTCGTCGACGTAGTCGCGCGCCTTGACCTGGTCACAGACGGTCAGCAGGTCGGCCATCGCTTGGCCGCCCCAGTCCTTGCTGATCTGGTCGTTCCAGGCCTGGCCGAAGCCCGGCAGGCCGCGACGATTGACCGCCGCGACGACGTAGCCCTGCGCCGCCATCAGGTGAAAGTTCCAGCGGTAGCTGAACCACTGCCCGACCATCGACTGGGGCCCGCCCTGGCAGTAGAGCAGCATCGGGTACTTCTTCTTCGGGTCGAAGTTGGGCGGCTTGACGATCCACGCGTGGATCCGCTTGCCGTCGGTCGCCTCAAACCACTCGGCGTCGACCTGAGGAAGGTCCATGTCGGCGTAGGCGGCGCCGTTGACGTCGGTGACCGCAGCGACGGCGCCGGACGCGACGTCGACCTTGACGACCTCAGCGGCGCGCTCGGTCGTCGTGCGCATGCAGTAGATGGTGCCCGCGTCGGGCGTCGGCTGGATGCCGTAGAGGCGGTGACGGCCGGTGGTGACCGCCGTCGCCCGCGCGCCTTCGAGCGGCGTCACATAGATCTGCGTCGTGCCCTCGACGTCGACCGTAAAGAACAGCTGTTTGCTGTCTGACGACCACGTCACGTCGTGCGGAGACGCGTCGAAGTCCGGGAGCAGCTCAGCGTTCCGGCCGCTCTCGCGGTCGTGGATGACCAGCCGCACCCGGTCGGCCTCGAAGCCCGCGCGCTCCATGCTAGAAAACGCGATCCAGCGGCCGTCGGGAGAGTAGCGAGGCTCCTGATCGTAGCCGGGCATGCCCTCGGTCAGGTTCTTGTGGGCGCCGCCGTCCGCCGAGACTGTCCACAGGCTCGAGTCCGTGCTCGCCTCCGGGTCGGGCACGCGCCGCGCCGTGTAGCACAGTTCCTTGCCGTCAGGTGACCACGCGATCTGCTCGGCGCCGCCGAACGGCTGCAGCGGCGTGTGGACCTTCTCTTCACCCATGAGGTCCTGCGACGTCGCCGCGCCGGCCGCCTGAACGAACAAGTGGCTGAACGTACCGTCGTGCCAGTGATCCCAGTGACGGATGAGCAGGTCGTCATAGGCCCTGGCGTGCGCCTCTGGCAGGTCTGCGTAGCGGTCGGTGACGAGTTCTTCGAGCTTGACGTTCCGCGTGAACGAGAACCGGTCACTGCCTGGGGAGAAGTGCAGGTTGGCGACCGGCCCGTCGAGTTGGATCGTTCGGTCCGGGCCGTCCTCGTAAAGGTGACGGATCTTGATGACGCCCTCGGTCTGCCAAGCGAACTCGACGCCGCCCCGCAGCCAGCACGGCGATCTGCCCGAGCCGACCTTGGCCGGGCGCCGCCCAGCCTCCGTGAGGTTGAGCAAGAACAGCTCGGTCGATCCTTTGTTGGCGGCGAGGTCCGGCGTGCTGACCGTGAACAACAAGTGTTTGCCGTCCGGCGCCAGTGTGAGGCTGCCGACCCGGCCGAGCGTGTTCAGGATCTCCGGCGTCAGCACCTTCTGGGCGGCGAGGCCCGCGACCATGCTGACGACGATGACGAGGCAACGGAGCGTGCGCATGCTCCGGATCATCGCGCCGGTGGCGCGCCGATGCCACGGCGACGCGGTTTCTGCGCGCGGCCTGCCCCGTGGATCCCAGGCCGACAGCAGCGCGGCTTAGCGACGGCGGACGCGCCGAAGACCCGCGCCGCGCGGGGCAGCGCCGCGCGCGCCAAACGCCCTAGAATCGGCGGAAGAAGGCGCCCGTAAGGCCGTCGAAGCGACGGATTTCCGGCCAAAACTGCTAAGCTGTCGATACTTGACCATGAACGCGAACACCCAACCCAGGCGTCCTGTCCCCGTCCGCTCGTCCGAGAGCGGCTTCACCCTCGTCGAGATCATGGTCGTGATCGTGATCCTCGGCCTCCTCGCCACGCTCGTCGCCCGCAACGTGATGGGCGCCAGCGACGAAGCGCGGGAGACCACGGCGAAGACCAACTGCACGATGATCGCTGACTCGGTCCGCTCGTACTACAGCAAGAACGGCATGCTCCCAGAGACGCTCGAGGAGCTCGCCGAGAAGGACGAGAAGGGCCGCAGCGAGCTTGAGACGCTGCCCGAGGACCCGTGGGGCACGCCTTACGAGCTGCTGCCCGGCGACACGCCGCGCGACTTCGAGGTGATCAGCTGCGGCCCGGACAAGCAACCAGAGACCGAAGACGACATCTCCAACAAGACGGCGCGCGAGGATAACTAGATACGTGGTCGACCGGCAGGACAGCGCGCAGGCACGCGGAGAGCACCGAGAAGGCGGGTTTACGCTGATCGAAGTGCTCGTAGCGGTCGCCCTCGTCGCGCTGAGCCTCGCCATCGTCGCGCCAAACCTACACGGGCTGGTCCCGTCCGCCCGCCTCGACGGCAGCGGCAAGAAGATCCTCAGCTGGCTCCAAACGATCCGCTCCGAGGCCCGCATCCAGGCCAAGCGCATGGAGATGGAGTTCGACCTCGACAAAGCCCGCTACCGCATTATCTGGCCGCCGGAAGAGCGCCTCACGTCCGACCAGATCGTCTATCGAGACGATGAGGTCGCCGATGAGAGCAAGGACTGGATCGACCTAGAGACCGACGTGGTCTTCGCCGGCGCAGGGGACCCCTCGACCGGGTTGGTCGAGAAGGGCCTCTATCGTGTCTCCTACGATGAATATGGTGCGACCGCCGATCAGGTCCTGATCCTCAGTCTGGCGAGCGATCCAGACTTCGTGTGGTCCATGGCGATCCGAGGGCTGACGGGCAAGGTAGACACGATGAAATCCGAGAGCGGAGAGCGCGTCTTCCCCGACCGCGTATCAGAGGGGGCCTTCCGGTGACCGCGCGTCTACGAGAGCGGGCCGACGAGCGAGGCATGCTGCTGATCGAGGCGCTGGTCGCGATGTTGATCGTCGCGGTCGTGACGATCACCTTCATCGGTATCCGAAGCACCGCGTTGATCGACGCGACCCGCGCGCGCAACTGGCGCTTGGCGAGAGAGATCGCCGAGGAGCGGCTGTCGACCCTGCAGGCCGGCGCCCACGAGGTCCCCCCCGAGTCAGGGACGATCTTCCCGATCGACAAGTATGAGGGCTTCTCGTTCAAAATCGTGCTCGGCGAGACCGCGGTCGCCAACGCCGAGGGCGAGGTCGCAAACGAGGCCGCAGGCGACGACGCCCAGGCCCAGGACCGCGTCGAGTGGGACCGCAACCGAGAAGACATGCGGCGCGCGCGGGAGCGCGGCCTGACCGCGCAGGAGTTCGAGGACCAACAGCTCGACGACATCAACGACCGCTTAGCAGAGAACCCTCCCAGCCCGGACGACTTCGAGGAGTGCGCCGTGCTGGTCTACTTCCCTAAATTCGACCCGGACTTCGAAGGACAACAGGAGATCCTGTTGATCAAGAGCCGGGTCTCTACGCTCGCGATCTCGGGGCTGACGCCAGAGGACGCCAGCGCGCTGCAGCAAGCGAGCGGCAACGCCGCAGACCCCACCGCCGCGGGGTCGGCCCCGTTCGGCGAGCAAGCAGGCGGAGGCTGATCATGACAACAGACGCCAACAACTACATGGTGCAGCAGAAGTCCGCGGGCTTCACGCTGATCGAAGTGCTGCTCGCGATCGGCATCACCGCGACCGTAATGCTCACCGTAGGCACGACCTTCCACGTCATGCTCAACGCTCGCGACGTCGTCGATGACCTCGCCGAATCAAGCGAAGCAGGCCCGCGGATCCTCAACATGATCGACCGCGACCTGCGCGGCCTCTGGACCTACAACGTGCGCAACAACGCGGTCTTCCGCGGCGTCCAGGCCGACGTAAACGGCCGCGACGCCGACCGCATGCACTTCCTGACGACCACCGACTCAGTCGGCACGGTGCTCGACCTCGACAGCAACTCGCACAAGACGACCATTTGCGAAGTCGGCTACCTGTTCAAGCCCAACCCGCGGTTCCGTGAGGTGTTCGAGCTCTGGCGCCGCGAGGACCCGATGGTCGACGACGACCTGACGACGCAGGGGGACGAGGGCACCTTCCAGCTGGTGCACGACCGCGTGAAGTCGTTCCGCATCCGCTACTACGAGACGCTCGGCTGGGAAGCCGAAGAGCTCTTCGAGTGGGACAGCGCGCAGGACGACCGCCTGCCCAAGCGCATCAAGATCGAGTTCACGATCGAGCGCCGACGCAGCAGCCGCAACGTCGTGAGCGACGTTGAGATCGACGACTTTGAGGGCGCCGAGAAGAAGTACGTCCGCCACTTCGTGCTGCCCAAGCGATTGGAGAACATCCTGCGGGCTGAGAACGCCAGGATCCCGGTGCTCCCCCCGCCGCCGATGGAAGGCGCCGGCGGCGGAGAAGAAGGCCCCGAAGGCCCCGCTGGCCCCGCCGGCCCGGGCGGGCGCGGCGGCAAAGACACCATGCTCGCCATGGGCGGCAAGGGCGACGGCGCGGGCGGCAAGGGCGCAGGCCGCGGCGAAGGCGGCAAGGGCGGCGGGCGACCGACGCCGGGCGGCAAGCCCGCGACCGGCGGTCGGGGCGGGATGCTACCCGGAGGCGGGCAGGTGCCGACCCAGCTGCCGCCAGGGTTCAACTTCTCGCAGTTCTTCGGCAGCGGCAACGGCGGCAGCCTGTTCGGCGGCCAGTAGCGCGCCGCGCTCGCCCCTGCGGCATCGCCTGCGCGCCCGCCGCGGCTTCGCGCAGCCAGCACCAAGCGACGAGCCGCTAGAACACCGGTTTCCCGATCACTTCGCGACCGCCAAAGAAGCGTCGCAGCGCCTCGGGCAGCGTCACCGTCCCGTCGGCGTTCTGGTGGTTCTCGATCAACGGAATCAGGATGCGCGGGCTCGCAGCGACCGTGTTGTTCAGCGTGTGGCAGAAGATCGGCTTGCCCTTCTCTGGGCGATAACGGAGGTTCAGCCGGCGCGCCTGGTAGTCGTAGAAGCGCGACGCAGAGTGCGTCTCGCCATAGCTCTGACGCGACGGCATCCAGGTCTCGATGTCATACTTCATCGCTTGCGGCGCCCCTAAGTCACCGCCGCAGACGTTGACGACGCGGTAGGGCAAACCGAACGCCTGCAGCATGTCCTCTGCGTTCTGCACGATCGAATGGTGATGATCGAGCGAGGTCGCCTTGTCCGCCACGTCAACGATGACCTGCTCGACCTTTTGGAACTGGTGCACGCGGTAGAGGCCGCGGGTGTCTTTGCCATAGGTTCCGGCCTCCCGACGAAAACACGCAGACCGGGCGACATACTTCTTCGGCAGGTCCTTCTCGCCGAGGATCTCGCCGCTGTGCAGCGAGGTCACTGGCACCTCGCTGGTGCCGATCAGGTTGAGCCCGTCCTTCTCGCAGCGGTAGGTTTGCTCCTCTCCCCCTGGGAAGAACCCTGTGCCGAACATGGCGGCGTCGCGGACCAGCACGGGCGGGTCGACTGGCGTGAAGCCGCGATCTACGAGCAGCTCGACGGCGTAGCGGAGAACGGCGTCATGGAGCAGCGCGAGGTCCCCGAAAAGGATGTAGTTCCGTGACCCCGACATCTCCGCCGCCCGCGAGAAGTCGAGCCAACCCTGAGCCTCGCCGATCTCGTAGTGCGGGCGAGGCTCAAACGCGAACTCTCGAACCTCACCGACACGTCGCACCTCTTCGTTTTCGGCGTCGTCTTTACCAGCTGGCACCTCGTCGTCAGGGATGTTTGGGACGAGGGAGAGTTGCTCTAGCAGCTGGCTGCGGAGCTGGCGCTCCTGCTCCTCCAGGCCCTGGAGCTGCGCCTTCAGCTGTTTCTGTTTCTGCAGGAAGGCCTCGCGCTCCTCGGGGCTCATCTTCCCGATCTGCTTGCCGCCAGCCTTCTGCTCGCTGCGCATCGCGTCGAGCTTGGGCGTCATCTCGCGCAGCTCTGCGTCGAGCGCGAGGGCCTTGTCGACCGCCTCCACGCGGTCGGGCATGTGTTTCTTAACGGCCCCGGCCTTGGCGGCCTCCGGGCGTTCGCGCAGCACCTTGATGTCGAGCATGTAGGCGCGGAGTGTAGCCGCCGCGAGCGCTGACGCTACTTCCAGACGGTGCCGACCTTGCCGAAGAACTTATGCTTGCCCTTCTTGACGGCGAGTCCGAGCTTCATCCCGGCCTCCGGGAGGTCGAGCTTGAGGGCCAATTCGCCTTCGCGGTAGCCCTTAGGCATCGGGGAGCAGGCGATCAGGAAGCCGAGGTTGCGGTATTGCTCCGTCGCCTTCACGATCAACTGGTCGTTGGTGAACGGGAGGAAGCTCCCCACCGTCTTGGCGCCTTTTGTCGAGCCAGTCTTGGAGGCCAGGACGCTGCACTCCAGCGACGTGCCGTGGACCCCGACGATCCGGCAGCCGCTCTTCTCTTTGACGCAGATCGACAAGGCGTCGATGGAGGCCTCCTTGTCACCCTGGCGATCAAAGTCCAGCACGAACGGCTCCCCCATCGGCAGCGTAAAGGTCTCGCCAGCCTTCACGAGGAACGACTCGCTCTCCTCCCCTGGGTAGAGCTGCGCGGCCTGCACGCGCGCGCCCTTACCGTTGACGATCCGACCCCAGATCACCCGATACTCGCCCGCGGGGACCTCGATGGGCTTGCCGCTCGCGATGTCGAAGATGGCGCCTGCGTAGTCGCCCTTACCCTGGATCACCAGTTGGTCCGGACGCACCGACTTGCTGCCTTTCCAGGCCAGCTTGACGCTGCCGTATTTGACGTATTCGGGATTGAGCGGCCGAATCGCGACGTCGACGCCGCTCGCGATCTCCTGGTAGTGCCAACCAGCGGCGAGCTTGACGAAGCTAGAGAACGGGACGCGCTTACCCTTGCCGACCTTCATCGAGTCGAACAACGGCACGATGACGCCCGCGCCGCTGGCGTCCCCGACGAGGGGGGAGCGCAGCTCGCCTTTGAACGGCTCGCTGTTCCCGGGGGCGCCCGACGCGTCGTCGTCGAAGTAGACGACGGCCTCCTTCTCGACCTGGGTCTTCCAGCTAGACGCGCTGCGGTAGTAGATGTTGACGAAGTTGCCCTGCGGCGCGTAGTTGAGCTTGGTGATGCCCGTGGACTCCTGGTCGGTCCCGAGCCAAAAGAACATCGCGTAGGGCCGCTGCTTCGCCGCGTCGAGATAGAAGGTCGCCGGCTTGGCGCGCGACGATGGCGAGATCTCGCTCGCGGTCTTGTCATCGGTCGGGTTGAAGTGGACCGCGAACTTGTTCGCGCCGCGACGAAGCAGATACATCGGCTGCTCCGTGAACCAAGCCATCTGCTTGCTGGTGCCGTTGCCCTGCAAAGAATCCAGCCACCAAAACGGAGGTACTGGCCCCCCGCGAGGACCGTAGTCCAGCTCCTTGGACCAGTCTTTTAGCGGCGCGAACCTCAGCGGGAAGGTCTTCGGCGCGACGTTCGGCATCACCAACATCTCCACGCCCTTCGCGTCGGCGTCATAGCCCTCGTCCTTGCGCTTGTCGGACTTGGCCTGGTCCTCCTTGATGGACGCGAGCTCAGCCTCGATGAAGCCCTTGTTGCGCGCATAGTGCGTGTCGAAGGTGTAGCCCCAGTTGTCGCGGTTCAGCAGCTGCTGCTCAATCGCGAAGACGACCGCCTCTCGATCCGCGATGGACTTCTCGGGCATCTTGCTGCCGACGACGCTGGAGAGGCCCCAGAGCTCGCTGGCTTCGAAGTAATGGCCGATGCTCTCCGCGGCGCGGGCGAGCTTCTGATAGTCCTCCATGCAGGACTGGTAGTCCTTCTTGATCGTCCCGGTGGCTACCGACCCCGTGTAATCAGCCCACAGTTTGCCGGAGTTGGTTCGGATCTGTTGGAGCTTGTTGTAGGTCTCGGTCGTCGTGCCGCCCGCCCAGCGCTCCAGCTTCTCGAGCGTCGTGAGGTTGCCGAAGCAGCGCTGCCACGCGGCCTGCAGCAGCTCGCACTGCCGCTCCGCTTCAAGGTCGTTGCCGTCCCTGGCCTGGAAAGACAGCCCTTCGAAATATTGGATGACGTGGCGTGACCCGCGCTTCACGGCCCGATCCATGACCTTTTTGTCCTCAAGCTCGACGCCCTGCTTCCACGATTTGGTGAACTCGTCACGGGAGGACTCCTGCGCGCGCGGCGCAGCAGTGAGCACGAGCAGAGCAGAGATCAGCAGCAGGATTGATTTTCGCATCGCGGCAGAAGGGGAGCCTTAGACCTCCTCATCCTAGCGAGCAGACGCGCTCCAGGGCAGCATCGGTGTCCGGAGAGGCCCTGGCGACAAGCTCGCCGCGCGGCTCTAGCCGCGCTGACGTTACGCCGACGGAGCGGCGAAGACCGCTCGGCTAGCCCCGCTTGCTCGCGTCCTCGAGGAAGCGGCGCTCCTGGCTACTGAGCGCCGTGAGCCCCTCCGCCTTCACCTTGGCCAGGATCTCATCTAGGCGCGACGAGCGCGCGCTCTCTGCAGCCAGCCGCATGCGCTCTTGCCGGGCGCGGAACCCGTCGAGCATCGCGGTCAGCGGGCCCGACCGCTCGACCCCCGCGTGGTCGGACCAATCGACGAACATGTCGTGACGGAACGCCGCGAAGCCGATCGCGGCCCCGCCCAGGTGCGCGCTGTGAGCGACGCCCGAACCGTAACCCGCTGCCAGCTCGACGAACGTCGAATAGACCCCGATGAAGACGAGCACCGCGGCCACCGTCCACAGCGGCAGGACGTTGAACACGATGGCGTTCGGCGTCCGGCACGCTGCGTAGACCAAGAACGCGTAGCAGGCGCCGCTGGCGCCGATCAGCGGCACGTCGGCGTAGCCCTGCGCTGCGGCGAGGGCGAGGTGCAGCAGCGCGCCTGCGACGCCGCCGGCGACGTAGAGCTTCAGCGTGCCGCGGTAGCCCAAACGAGCCTCAGCGATCGTGCCCATGAAGAACAGCACGATCATGTTCCCGAGGAAATGCCACGGGTCGGCGAAGCTGTGCGTGAACTGATAGCTGAGCAGCCTCAGCGCGCCCACGCCGTAACCCTCACACATCAGGTCCCACGAGACGGAGAACCAATGGCCGCCTTCGCCGACGTATGAGCTCAAGCGGCCGAGCAGCGCCGCGTTGACGGCGAACACGATCGCGTTCAGGATCAGCAGGTGCTTGATCGCCGGGGTGATACTAGGTAGCCGCGGACTGTCGTAGCTCATGAGTTGCGGTTGGGTGCCGAGCGCACCTCCGATAGTCTTTTCGGCAGATCACCAACCGGAGACGTAGCCAAGTGCCCGCCCAAATCCTCGACGGCCGCGAGGTCGCCACACGCATGCGCCAGCGCCTGCGCGAAGCCCGCGACACCATGGGCTCCAGCCCCGTCCGACTGATCTCCCTGGAGGTCGGGCAGAACCCCGCCGCGGTGGTCTATGTCCGCAACCAACAGCGCGCCGCGGCGGAGGTCGGGATAGATATGGAGGTCGTGAAC
>NYVR01000144.1 GCA_002684655.1 Planctomycetota bacterium
CGGATCGTGAGAGCTGGCGCCTCGCAATACAATCGGAGAGCTGACGGGTTCGCCAGCCGGCGTCACTGGCCGCGGAGTCGCTCTAGCAGCGTCGCCGCTGCTTGCTTCTCGGCGGCGCGCTTCGTGCGGCCAGTGCCCCGAGCGTCGCGGCCGTCGATGACGTGGGCGCGCACGACAAACTCCTGCTCGTGCTGCAGGCCGACGGTGTCCACGAGCTGGTAGCGCGGCTGGCCGAGCTTGTTGTGCTGGCAGTAGTGCAGCAGCGCGGTCTTGGCGTCCTTCTCGGGTTCGAGCGTCGGCGCGCTGCTGTCCGCTTTTGGCAGGATGTGTCGCCGCACGAAGGCCCGCGCCGGCGTCACGCCGCCGTCGATTAGGACCGCGCCCAGGACCGACTCCATGAGATCGCACAGGATGCGGGCGCTGCCGCGCTCGCCCTCCCGCAGTCCCTTGCCGGACAGCAGGTGGGCTTGAAGATCGAGGCGCCGCGCGGCGCGGGCCAGCGGCTGCCTGCTCACGATTCGCGCGCGCGTCTCGGTGAGGCGCCCTTCGGCCACGTCGGTGTCCTGTCGGAACAGGACGTCAGCGACGGCAAAGTTCAGGAACGCGTCGCCGAGGAACTCCAGCCGCTCGTAGCTCTTCTTGCCCTCGTTGCCCATCGACGCGTGGGTGAGCGCGCGGTCCAGCAACCCGATCTCCTTAAAGCGGTAGCCGAGCTTTTCGCTGAGCTCAAGCAGCGAGCGCTCACGCGCCTCACGAATGGCGGGATTGACGCGGGCCATGCGGCTAAGAGTTTAGCTGTTGACGTGACGGCGGTCGCGACGCTTCCGATCGGTCTCTCTCAAGAACACCTTGCGCAGGCGGACAGACTTCGAGGTGATCTCGACCAACTCGTCGTCGCCGACATACTCCAACGCGTCTTCGACGTTGAATGTTCGCGGCGGGGGAAGCTTTACGAACGCCTCCTTGGTGGAACTGCGGATGTTGGTTTTGGCCTTCTCGCGCACGACGTTGACGACGAGGTCGTTGTCCTTGCAGTGCTCGCCGACGACCTGGCCTTCGTAGACAGTCTCGCCGTCCGGAACGAAGAACGTGCCGCGATCACGCAAGTTGTCGAGCGAGTAGAAGGTGACGGACCCTTTCGACATCGACACCATCACGCCCGCTACACGGTCCTCGATGTCGCCGCGGTAGGGCCCGTAGCCGTGGAAGACGTGGTGCATCGTCGCTTGTCCGCCGGTCGCGTTGAGCAGGCGAGTGCGCACGCCGATGAGGCCGCGCGCTGGCACGGTGAACTCCGCCCTGGTGAACGTGCCCTTCGGCTCCATCTGCAGCAGCTCGGCTCTGCGGGTGCCGAGGATCTCGATCACCTTGCCGATCGACTCACCCGGCGCGTCGACCGTCAAATACTCGATCGGCTCGTGCTTCTCGCCGTCGACGTCCTTGAACAGCACCTGCGGTTTTGCGACGGCGAACTCGTAGCCTTCACGACGCATGGTCTCGAGCAGGAACCCCAGGTGCATTACACCGCGACCCGAGAGGTGGAACTGATCGGCGGTCTCTCCCTGCTGCACGCGGAGGGCGACGTTGACGCGCAGCTCTTTATCGAGCCGTTCGCGGATGTGACGAGACGTCATGAACTTGCCGCCGTCCTTGCCCGCGAACGGCGAGTCGTTGACGCGCATGACGATAGTCATCGTCGGCTCATCGATCGCGATGACGGGCATGGCCTCCGGTTGTTCGAGCGCGGCGATCGTGTCGCCGATCTCGATCTCGTCGACGCCGTAGACGCCGCAGAGGTCGCCAGCTTCGACGCAGTCGGTCTCTTCTCGGCTGAGTCCGCGGAACTGGTAGACGCCCCGCGCCGTCACCTCGCGTTGATCACCATCGCGCTTGATGTGGACGAATCGTTGGCCCTTCTTCATCTTGCCGCGGTGCACGCGACCGATCGCGATCCGGCCGACATAGTCGCTCCAGTCCAACGTCGTGACGCGGAACTGCAGGCTCTGGTCGGGGTCGTCCGTGGGCGCGGGGATGTGCTCGACGATCTCCTTAAAGAGCGGCTCTAGGTCTTTGCCGTCGGCTCCCGCTTCGGCCGCCGCGAGGTCCTTCGTCATCCATCCCTCTCGTCCCGAGCCGTAGAAAACCGGGAACTCGAGGGCGTCTTCGTCGGCGTCGAGGTCAATGAACAGGTCGAAGACCTCGTTGACGACCTCTTGAGCGCGCGCGTCGGGTTTGTCGATCTTGTTGACCACCACGATCGGCTTGAGGTGGTGGGAGAACGCCTTTTGCAGCACGAAGCGCGTCTGCGGCATCGGCCCTTCTGCGGCGTCGACGAGCAGTAGGACGCCGTCGGCCATCGACAGCACCCGCTCGACCTCACCGCCGAAGTCTGCGTGGCCAGGAGTGTCGATGATGTTGACGCGCGTGCCTTCGTAGCTGACGACGGTGTTCTTCGCCAAGATCGTGATGCCGCGCTCCCGCTCCAGCTCGTTGCTGTCCATCACGCAGTCTGACACGGCCTCGTTGTCTCGGAACGTGCCGGTCTGGCGGAGCAGCCCGTCGACGAGGGTCGTTTTGCCGTGGTCGACGTGGGCAATGATGGCGACGTTGCGGATGTTTTGGGCCATGGATACGGCGTTCGTTGCGGATGCAGCCGACGAAGTCGGCGAAGGATTGTCGCGATTGCCCGTTGGTCGTCAACCGCGCGTGGGGTGCGCGCCGCGAAGAAATCTCCTCGGCGGCGTTGCGGCGCAGCCGAAGTTTGCGCGCTGGGACGTTCGTCTGCAGCGGCTAAGGCAGCGTGAACCCCAGGCTGCGGAGCGTGTCGCTGAGCTGCGCCAGCGGCAGCCCCACGATCGCCGTGTGGTCGCGGGACTCGATCTGCTCGAACAACGTCACGCCGAGCCCTTCGATCTTGTAGCTCCCTGCGCAGTCGAGCGGCCTCTCGGCGCAGACGTAGCGGTCAATCTCTTCGTCGCTGAGGGTTCGCATCGTCAGGTTCGTGACGTCGGTGAATCGCTCGATGCCGTCTGGGTGCGATACGGCGACGGCGGTGATCAGCTGGTGCTGTCGACCGCGAAGGGCGCGGAGCTGCGCGATGGCGTTGGCCTTGGTCCCGGGCTTGTCGAGGATCTTGCCGTCCAGCACGGCGGCTTGGTCGCTGCCGATGACGACGTCTGAGGGGCGGCGCGCGCGCACGGCTTCGGACTTGCGGCGGGCGAGCTCTTCGACGACCGCTCGCGCGGGGCCGCCTGCGGCTTTGACGACCGCTTCGTCGACCCCTGGCGCGACGGCCTCGAACGACAGCCTGAGGCGCGTCAGCAGCTCACGCCGATATTTGGAGGTGCTCGCGAGGATCAGGTTCGCCATACCGCTCGACCGCGGGACAAGGGGAGGTGTCACGCCTCATAATCCCGGTGGGTCTCCGTCGCGCGAGATGAATCTCATCGAAATCCCGCCGACCCGCTGGCGGCTTCAGCCTGCAGCGGCTTGGCGCACCATCTTCGCATACGTGCCGCCTTGGGCGAGCAGCTGTTGATGGCTGCCACGCTCGGTGACGCGGCCGCGTTCGATCACCAAGATCAGGTCTGCGTCGCGCACCGTGGACAGCCGGTGCGCGACGACCAGCGCGGTGCGCCCGCGCAGCGCGAGCTGCAGCGCCCGCTGCAGCTTGGCCTCGGCGTGGCTGTCGATGTTGGCCGTAGCCTCGTCGAGGACCAGCACGTCCGGTTGCGTGACCAGCGCCCGCGCGAAGGCCAGCAGTTGCCGCTCGCCTTGCGAGAACGTGTTGCCGCGCTCGGCGACGTCGGCTCGGATCCCCTCGGGCAACGCGCGGACAAACTCTGCCGCGCCGACCGTCTCTAGCGCGCTCCACACTGCCGCCTCGTCGATCGAACGGTCGAACAGTCGGACGTTGTCGAGCACCGAACCGGTGAACAGGAACAGGTCCTGCGCGACATACGCGATTCGGCGACGCAGATCGGAGAGGTCCAGGTCGCGGACGTCTTCGCCGTCGACCCGAACCTGGCCGGCGCCGGTGTCACGCAGCCGCGAGACGAGCGAGAGCAGCGTGGTCTTTCCCGCGCCGGTAGGGCCGACGACGGCCACGGTTTGGCCTGGTGACGCGGTGAAGGAGACATTGTCTAGAACGGTGGGACCCTCGTCGTAGGCAAACGAGACGCCTTCGAACCTGACCTCGGCGACGCCTCGCTTGGCGCTCCCCGCGGCGGCTCGCCCGGCTTCGCGCGGCGGCGGGAACGCCGGCTCCTCGAGCAGCTGGAAGATGCGTTCGCAGCTGGCGAAGGCGGCCTGCAGCACGTTGTAGACCTCGCCTAGCGCGCGAATCGGGCCAGACAGCATGGTGAAGTAGAGCCAGAACTGGATGAACTCGCCCGCCTTCAGGTCCCCATCGAGCACGGCGCTGCCGCCGAACCACAGCAGCCCGACCGTCGTCCCGCGCAGCGCGAAATCGACCAACGAGAAGAACGTCGAGAAGTGCAGGACGGTCTGCTTCCAGGCGATCGATGTCTCTTCGTTGCGCTCCGCGTAGCGTCTGCTGACCGCGTCCTCGCGGCCGAAGGCTCTGGTGGTGCGGACACCGCCGATCAGCTCAGTGGCGTAGGCGTTTTGTAGGGCTAGGCGGCTCCGCACGGCTCGGTAGGCGACCTGCGCTCTCCGCCGGAAGATCACGCTCAGCGCCGTGATGACTGGCGCGGCCACCATCGTGAACAACGCGAGCTGCACGTCGAGGCAGAAAAGCACCACGACGATGCCCGCGATCTTGATCAGGTCGAAGAAGGTCTGCAGCACCCCGGTGGCGATCAACTCGTTGAGGTTCTCGACGTCGTTGGTGATGCGGGTCGTCAGCTTGCCCGCTGGGTTCTTCTCGTGGAACGAGAGCCTCGTCGAGAGCACGTGCTCGAACACGCGGCGCCGCACGTCACGGATGACACGCTGGCCGTTCCAGGCGGTCTGCAGCCCGTAGATGTAGCCGAGCAAGGCGCCGCCTGCCGTGACGCCAAGGAAGCCCGCCGCGTAGTAATAGAGCGCTGTTAGCCGGCTCTCCTGCGCCGACGAGGTGTCCTGCATCGGCCCGTCGATCGCCAGTCGGATGAGCCACGGGCCGGCGAGCTCCAAGAGCAAGGACGCCGTCAACAGCGCGAGGCACAAGCAGAAGCCACGTCGATACGGCCGCACGAACGGCCACAGTCGGCGCAGGAAGGTCAGCTGCAGGCGCCCTACCGGTTGTTCGTCCTCGTAAGGGTGGTTCACGTCCCGTCCCCCTCGCCGCCCTCAAGCGCGCGCGCCTCTGTCTGCAGTTGCCACGCCGCAGCGTAGGGGCCCTGCGCCCGCAGCAGCTCTTCGTGGGTGCCGCGCTGCGCGACGGCGCCGTCCTGTAGCACTAAGATGAGGTCCGCGTCCGCGGTGACCGAGAGTCGGTGGGTCGCGGCGACGAGCGTGCGGCCTGCCCCGGCGCGCCGCAGGCCGTTCACGATACGTCGCTCGGTGGTAGGGTCGACGGCCGACAGCGTGTCGTCCAAGAGCACGCCGGGCCGATCACTCAGCAGCGCTCGCGCGATGGACACGCGCTGCTTCTGACCGCCCGAGAGCGTGACGCCGCGCTCGCCGACGACGGTCTGCAGCCCGTCGCGGAGCTGGGGGAGGTCTTGATCGAGCGCGGCGTCCGCGATCGCGGCGTCTCGCCGCTCGTCGGAGACGTCAGGTTCGTCGAAGACGACGTTGTCGGCGACCGTGTCGCTGAACAAAAACGGTTCTTGCGGCGCGTAGGCGAACGCCGCGCGTAGCACGCGGGCGTCAATCTCCAACACGTCGTGGCCGCCGACGAAGACGGTGCCTGCTGGCGGGTCGTAGAGGCGCAGCAGAAGCGCAAGCAGCGTCGACTTGCCGCTGCCCACTGGGCCGAGCACGCCCAGCTTTTGTCCGGCGCGCAGCGAGAAGGAGACGTCGCGGAGCGCCGGCGTCGTTGCGCCGGGATAGCAGAACGTCAGGTCGCGGACCTCGATGTCCACGCGGACCTGAGGACGCAGACCTCCTTGCGGCTCGGACGCGACCTCGAACAGCTCCTCAATGCGCTCACCGGCCGCTTGCGCGCGGGGTACGGTCGCGATGGTCCATCCCAGGATCTGCAGGGGGAAGGTCATCAGCGCGAGGTATCCCGTAAACTGGAACAACTCGCCGATGGTGATGCGGCCGACGATGACCTCATGGCCTCCGACCAACAGCACGCCGAGCATCACGGCGCCGCCCGTGGAGTGCATCAGCGCGTTGAGCACAGCGCGCAGGCGGACCAAGCGGAGGTTGGCTACTAGGTAGCGACGGTTTTTCGTCGCCATCGAGGCGAGCTCGTTCGGGACGCGGTCGAACTGCTGCACCACTCGGATGCCGGCGAAGTCCTCCTGCGCTTGCTGGGAGATCTCGGCGATCGCCTCTTGCGAGCGCTTGCTCCACTGGTGCAGGCGCGGGACGACGAACTTCATGGCCACGAACACGAACAGCAGCGCGACCAAGCTGGCGAGCGCCACCGACACGTTCATCGAGAGCATCAAGACAAGCCCGGCGGGCAGCAAGCAGAGCGCGCTGCCCCCGTGAAGCAGCAGCGGACCGATGACGAACCGCATCAACTCGATGTCTTGCGTCATCCGCGAGGTGAGGTCGCCGGTCTTGGCGCGGTCGAACCACGCGGTCGGGAGGGTGTGCAGGTGGCTGACGAGCTCGTCCTTCATCGAGCGCTCGACCACGCGCGACGTGTCGATGAGCAGCTTGCGAGACGTGAAGCGGGCCGCCGCCTCGGCGCCGGCTAGTCCGAGCATCAGCCAACAGGTCGCCGCGAGCGCGACGTCGTCGCCGCCTGCCGTCAACATGTCTAGGGTCTCGCCGAGCAGTCGCGGCATCCACAGCATCGCGGAGGCGTGAACGGGGATCAGCGCCAAGCCGACCAGCACCGGCCGCCAATGCTTGCGGAGGTGTCGGAACGGACGCCTGAAAGCGCGGACCAAGGAGCGGAACCAGGACACAGGCTCGCAGCATGGGTCGAGGGACCAGGTGTTTCAAACTTCGACACTTTTGCGTCGCCCCGGCAGCTCGGTCCTGCATCGGGACGTCGGCGGCTGTTTGGGCTGGTCTCCGCGGGGGTGAACTGCCGATAGCGTCAGGACATGTCGCGAGTACATCAGAGCGCGTCCGCGGAGCGCACGGCTGACCTGCGAGCGCAGGCCGGCTTCACGTTCGCGGAGCTGGCCTTCGCGATGCTGATCCTGGTGACGGGCGCGGTCACGCTCGTCAATCACATCTCGGTCAACTACAGCACGACGGCGACCGAGCGCGACCGCGTCTTCGCCTACGCTAGAGCGCAGGCGATCCTCTCGGAGATCCAGACTTACGTCGACCGCGGGGACGTCGAGGCGGCGATTGACCTGGACGTGCTCGACGACGGCACGGTGACCCGCGAGGCGCTGACCATCCAGACCCAGCCTGGCACAGGCGAGCCGGGCGCCGGCACGCTCGTCGCACCCGACCACGTGGTGTCGCGGAACTACCAGCGCAACGGCGATTGGGTATGGTCGCGTAGGATCCGCGTTCGCCCGTTCGAGGGCCTCAACAACCGCAACGTGCGATACGTAACGGTGCGGATCTTCAAGCGTGATCGCGCCGGCAACGAGAACCCGATGGCGGACCTCTCGGCGGTGATCAACTCCTCAAGCGGCGCGTTCCCGACGACCCAGGTGTTTGATCTCTACCTGTTGGCGGTCGAGAACATCCCTGGGTGGTGGGTCTTTATGGACGCCATCCGGCCGTTCGTCGAGTCGATGATCACGGACTTGGAGAACAGGAACCCGGGCCTCTCGTTCCGGACGCACTGGATCACCAAAGCGAGCTTCGGGCGCAACCACTCGTATCGCCCCTTCACCAACGACGCGGTCGACAGCCTGGCGCCTACCCCAGACGTCTACCACTACCCCGGCCGTATGCCGCCGGGGCACGCTTCGGGCTACTACTACGTCCCCGATAACATCAACGGACGCATCAACGTCGACGGGGACGACACCAACGGCTACGACGCCGTGACGAACCCGCACCCCTACGCTCTCGCGGACTTCTTCAACCACGCGATGCGCTACCCAGAGGAGTTGGCGCACTGGCAGCGCCGCGTCGAGGCGGTCGAGGATCGACGGCAGCAGATCCTAGACGCGGAGCGCGCTGGCTCTGCGCCGCCGGCGGAGTTAGACGACATGTCGACGGAGCCGACCCTCCGCTTGCTGTTGGAAGACCTGAATTCCGACCCCGACAAATACAAGAACGCGCTGATCGTCAACCTACACGGTGAGCTGTTGCCGATGCCGGCGCTGCGGAACTTCAGCGACGCCGCCAAAGACCCTGCCCACCACCCGAACTGGCGCGCGGTCACTCACCCCGAGGAGCTCCGAACACGCAAAGATGACGCGGGCGTCACCGACCCGCTGCGGTTTCGGATGTATGCCTACACAGACCACCCTATGTACTACACCGGGCCGGACCGCATGACGGAGCCCATGGTCGTGGAGGTCATGGGCGTTGATCTCGTTGACCACACGGACCCGGACGAAGACCGCCTCATCAGCCACGCCGAGTTGGAGTCGCTGGCAGGGGGCGTGCCGGTCGCCGGCGACAGCAGTTACGGCGCGTGGGCGTCCGCGCAGCACCTAGACGACGTCGGTGATCCGTCGGAGGAGATGTATTACCGGGCTGAGTTTGTCCCGGGGTCGACCCCCTTCACGCGGCTCTACCTCTACAACACGCCGCTCAGCTGTCCGCTAGTGGATGGTCGAGGACTCGCGGACACCGAGCGGGCTCAGCTCTACATGATGGAGTATGTGCCCGCGCCGGTTTCGCGGACTGCGGGCGTCCCGGACTTCTCGAGGGACTTGGCCACGGTCGACGCGGTCGGGCCTAAGAACACCGCCCGATGGACGCTGGAGCTGGACCCGATGATCTTGACGTCCAACCGCTTCGCGGCAGCAGGCGGGGGTTTATCCGACCCTGTCGGTGACGTGATGGTCACGGTCAAGACGCGCATCGCCAGCGACCTCAGCGTCGGGGATACGTCCTGGCAGTCCAGCGGCGCGGCGTACCCGACGGCCGTGCAGGTCGACAACCTGTCCGAGACCTATGCATGGTGGTCGGATAGCCGCGACGACGTGCCGTTCACCGAGCGTTCCCAGTTCCACGGCGACCCGCGTCACCTGCCCTACAAGGACTGCTTCCGCGGCGGCGATGACTTCCCCGACAGCTACAACTGGTATCACGACAGCCTGGACAACCACGGCGACGACGCGACCGCGGACTTCACCTCGATCGACGGCGGCCGGCTCCGCAACGCGTGGGACAGCGCGATGTGGTGCGATGTACCGCGTTACTTCGAGCTGCTGCGCAACGGGCTCGTTGAGAGCGCATGCGTCTACACGTCGATGACGGGCTTCTCGTACTACTACGTCGGCGTCGGCAACGACATCGGCTACGACCTCGCGAACGGTTACCCGTTCTCGATCCCGTGCGACCTGACGCCGTTCTACGGCAGCGGCCCAGGCTTCATCAACACGATCACGCAGGCGCGTAAGCTGCCGCTCACCTACGTGCCCTCAGACGGTTGGTGGACCGGTCTGCCCTGGCTGGGCGAGCTTTATCCCGACGCGATGGTCTCGACCTTCTACGGGACGCCCGATGGCGCTGTGCGCGGCAACTTGCCCGCCGGACCGAACCCCGGCTCGGCGTTTCAATACAGGTCCAACGTCGCTTATGGCGTTGCCCCGCGACAAGCGTACGGCACGGAGATCGCCGACAACCACCAGCGGACAGGTGAGAACGGGTGCTCGACGTTCTTTAACCACGGCACGTCCTCGACGCGGTTCCGACACATCTTCGACCACGCTGGCAGCAGCGGTCCGCTGACCACGATAGGCCAGGAGGTCGCCGACAGCTACAGCATGACGATGCCGTCGACCGCGCCGATCAGCCGGCCGTTTGAGCTGGACTTTGGCGGCGCCGGGGGGAGCCACTGGAACTATCCGCCTTACACGACGCGACACACCGCCTCGCTGTTCGAGACCTACTACGAGCACCCGATGGGCGTCGGCTCTGGGCTGGTCAAGCTCACCAACCCTGGCGCGACCAGCGCGGGTTACATCGTGGTCAACGGCATCGACGCGACCGTGGAGTCAGGCACCTCGTTCATCGCCAAGTGGGCGATGCTCTCGCTGGTGCACTCGTTCTTCGAGGCCGGTGACAACGGTAATACGCTGCGGATCCAGCAGATCCCTCGCATCGAGATCGAGTCGCCGACCGACATCACGGAGATCCAGCAGCCTGTCGACATCGAGGTCCTGTACGGAGTCGACTGGGTCCGCTGGGACGGCCAGGAATACACACAGACCGGCGCGTTCAGCGAGGACGAAGGCGAGTTGGAGTATGTGCTGATGTATTCCAACGACAACGGCCAGAGCTACTACTACCTGCGCGACGGCTCCCCGGCGATCCCTGGAGAGCGGCCCGCGGCCTCGCTGTATCGCGAGGCCGACTTCCACGCAGGTAACGAGACCTTCACCTGGAGCGTGCCGGCGGAAGACTTCCCAGCGGGCAGCTACTTGCTGCGTATCGACTGCTTTCGTCAGGGAGCGCAGGCGCACTTCGCGTGGCACCAGACGCGGATCTACATCCAGAGGTGATGCATATGCGCTCGTCGACGTCCCATTTTGACCAGCAAGCGGGTTACAGCCTGCTCGAACTGATCATCTCCTCTTTGTTGTTGGGGATGATGATCTTCGCGGTCTCGACGCTGTCCTTGAGCGGCAGCCAGGCGCAGGAGTATTCGCGACGCCTGACACGGGTGACGGAGATCACGCAGGAGGTCCTCGATGATTTGCGCTTGGAGCTCGTCTCGTCGGTGCGTTTGTTCAGCGACGACGCAGAAGGCAACAGCAACCTCGCACTCCTCGACCTGGACGGCGCGCCGACGCCGCTGACGAGCAGCAGGCTTCCCTCAGTCACGGTTGGGGAGAGCGTCCGTACTGACACGCTGGGATCAGAGATCACGGGTAACTCCCTGTTCTTCACCAAGCTGGTCTGGAGTGATCGCTACGTTTGCGCCAGCGGCAACCAATACCTCGTCGACGTTTACCGGTGGGTTTACTTTTACCTCACCGCAGAGGCCGGCGGGCCCGCACCGGGCAACCCCATCGGTTTGAACATCGTCCGCGTTGAGGGTGAACCGCTGATCGACGGGGCGAGCGTAGATCGGATCACCGACCCCGCAGATCAGGCAGAGGTGCTGCTGCACCTGCTGAACGCCACACCAGACGCGGACGGGAACACCCATGCGCCTGCCGAGGTCGTCTGGATCCGAGGCGGGATGCCGGCGGCTTCTGGGACCTTCCGCCAGATCGACTCTGTAGACGGGACGCTGACCGCGACCCCGCTGTTGCCGCGGCCCGACCCTTGGCAGGTCCTTCGCGACTCTGAGATCGTGCGGGGCATGTTGAGCTATCGGCACCACTCGATCGCCAGCAACTTCGCCCAAGCCAGCTTCGGGGTCGGGACGTTCTCCGTCGCCTCGCTGGCGGACGAGGGGTTCCCGCACGGCTTTGAGATCCAGGTTGTAGGTCCCAGCTCTGCCCGCCAGGTTCACCTCCACATGGTCGTTTCGAGCACACAGCGCACGGGGCGGTTCGCCTGGGCCGACATGCAGCTGACGGTCGACGCGCGAGATCTGTAGGGGGGGGGTGGGCTGGCCGCATCGGGGGCGACCTTGGCCCGGAGGTTGATCCTGCCAGCGCCTGTGCGTAGGATCCGTCGCCCTTCTCAGCCGAGAACCCACGAATCACATGGATCAGACCCTCCCTCAGGAGCTCGTGAAGCAGGTCGGCGGCTCGTTCCGCCTGACCGCTCTGTTGCAGAAACGCGTCCGCGAGCTGGTGCGCGGTCAGCGTCCGCTGTTTGAGACGCGCGAGCGCAACTACATCAAGATCGCGAGCGAGGAGCTGCGCCGCGGCCTGATCGAGTTGGTCCCGGACGAGGACGAGGTCGATCCCACGACAGGTGCTCTCTAAGAGGCGCTCTCCGAGGGGTTCCTAGCGAGATCCTGCTCGGGTCACCGCCTGCTGGGTCACCGCCTGCTGGGATACCGCCTGCTGGGGACCACCCGGCCCAAGCGATATGTCGTCTGCGCTACAGGTGCGTGGCAGCACATTCGCCGTCGCCCGGCAGCAGCCGTCTCCACGGGTGAGGGGGGGGGCACACGCGCCGGCGCTCATGCAAGCGGCGCGCGCGAGCTCTCCCGATCTACGCCTCGTCGCTGCCTGCCGGATCATCCAGGCTGGCTGCGCCACCGCCGCTAGCGTGGTCATCGTCCGCTGCGGCGTCCCCTTCGCTGCTGGCCTCGTCAAGCGGCTGGAACGCGCCGAATCCGTCGAGCGTCGGTTGCCGGATCTCCGAACCCGCGTCCGTCTGCGGTCGGGCCGTGGGGGTGAAGTCGAGCCTCGGGACATCTGCCCACAGGCTCTCGAGGCCGTAGTAGTCGCGAGCGTCCGGGAGGAACAGGTGCACGACGATGTCGTTGAAGTCGAGCAGCACCCAGGACGTGTCCGCGCCCTCGTTGCCACCGTTGCGCTTCCGCCTTCCTCGAGCCGCCTTGTGCGCGACGTCTAGTTCCTTAGCCAAAGACTGCGCTTGGCGCGTGCTCTGGACCGTCGCGACGACGAAGTAATCGGCGATAACCAGCGGCCCTGAGACATCGAGAATACGGATGTCTACCGCCTGCTTCTGGTCCAGCCGCTCAGCCAGCTGGAGCGCCATCTCTCGGGTCGCCTGGTCAGGCGCCGCGCCGGGTTGGGGGGAGGTTCTCGTCGAACTCTCGGATGCTTTGGAACTCAACTATCGGGTCTCGGAACGAGGGGATTGGTGCGCGAACGACTCTCCAAAGGATACCTGCCCAGGAGTCGCTGGTAACCCCCGCCGCGCATTTGCGTCGCGAACAGGGCCCCCTGGGGGGTTCGTCGGCGCGCGGCGCTGGTTTGAGGCGGCCTGGCGCGCGCTGTCTGCAGCCTCGGCTGCGGTCCTCGCGCGCGGCGCGGCGGCGACCGCAGCGCCTGCAGGCGGAGGGGCAGGCCGCGCGCGGGAGGCGGCGGCCTGCGCAGGATGGGCCTACTGCCGGAAGAGGGGCAGCGCGACCAGCGCGGCGATCGTCATCAACTTCATCAGGATGTTGATCGAGGGGCCCGCGGTGTCCTTGAAGGGGTCACCGACCGTGTCGCCCTGGACGGCGGCCTTGTGGGCCTCGCTGCCCTTGCCACCGAGCGCGCCGGACTCGATGTACTTCTTAGCGTTGTCCCATGCGCCGCCGGCGTTGGCCATGAACAGGGCCATCATGACACCAGCTCCAGTGGCGCCGGCGAGCATGCCGCCGACCGCGGCCTTACCAAAGATCATGCCGATGGCGATCGGCGCCGTGACGGCCAAGATGCCGGGGCCGACCATTTCGCGCAGGGCGCCCTTCGTCGAGATGTCGACGCACCGCATGTAGTCCGCTTCGCCGCCGGTGCCTTCCTTGAGGCCTGGGATCTCGCGGAACTGTCGGCGCACTTCCTCGACCATCGCGTTGGCGGCTTTGCCAACCGCCTTCATGGCCATCGCCGAGAACGCGAACGGCAGCATCGCACCGATCAGCAGCCCCATGACGACGTTGGCGTTGTCGAGGCCGAGGTCGACCTCGGGGCCGCACGCGACCTTGTATGCCGAGAACAGCGCGAGCGCGGTGAGCGCGGCCGAGCCGATCGCGAAGCCCTTGCCGATGGCTGCGGTGGTGTTACCGGTCGCGTCGAGCGAGTCGGTGCGCTCGCGCACCTCGGGCGGCTGGTGCGACATCTCCGCGAGGCCGCCGGCGTTGTCGGCCACCGGTCCGAAGGCGTCGACGCCGAGCGAGATGCCGAGCGTCGACAGCATGCCGACCGCGGCGACGCAGATGCCATACATCCCCGCCAGTTCGTTGCAGTAGTAAACCGCCAGCGCGAGCAGCACGGTCGGGATCCACGTCGAGGCCATGCCGGTGGCCAACCCGTGGATGATGTTGGTGGCGGCGCCCGTCTCGGACTGCTGCGCGATCATCTGGGCCGGCGCCTTCTTCTCCGAGGTGTAGTGCTCGGTGACGTGGCCGATGACGATGCCCGCTGTCAGGCCGATGATGACCGACCAGAACACGTTCCAGTGCGGGAACGTCTCAAGACCGTCGGGCTTCACCGGGCTCGGTGTCATAATCATGGTGAGCGCCGCGGCGCCGATCACGAGCGCTACCGAGGCAGCCAGCAGGCCGCCGAAGAGCGCGCTAGAGAGCTTGGACTCGTCGTCTGCCTTGACGCGGAAGGTGCCAAGGAAGCTGGCGATGATGCCGGTCGCGGCGAGCATGACCGGGAACATCAGCAGGCTCGTCAGGCTCTCGGTGTAGGCGTCTCCGGTCAGGTCTGGCTTGACCATGGAGAAGCCGATGATGGCGGTCGAGATGATCGCGCCGACGTAGCTCTCGAACAGGTCTGCGCCCATGCCCGCGACGTCGCCGACGTTGTCGCCGACGTTGTCGGCGATCGTCGCTGGGTTGCGCGGGTCGTCCTCGGGGATCCCCGCCTCGACCTTGCCGACGAGGTCGCCGCCGACGTCGGCTGCCTTCGTGTAGATGCCGCCGCCGACGCGCGCAAACAGCGCGATCGAGCTGGCGCCGAAGCTGAAGCCCAGCACGTAGTTGACGAAGTTAGTCGGGGTCTCACCGGCGGCGATCGCTGCCGTCGCGGCGCTCGGGCTGACGTAGACCAGCATCAGCACAGCGATGCCGAGCAGGCCCATGCTGACGACCGTCATGCCCATGACCGTGCCGGACTTGAAGGCGATATCGAGGGCGGCGCCGAGGCTTGTCTTCGCCGCTTGGGTGGTGCGGACCGCCGAGCGCGTCGCGCAATACATCCCGAAGTAGCCGGCGATGCCTGAGGCGAGCGCGCCGAACAGGAACGCGATGCCGGTGCTCATGCCGAGGTATGAGCCCGAAGCTGGGTCGTCCTTGCCGAGGCACAGCGCGACGAAGACCGCAGCCACGAATAGGCCGAGGTATTTGTACTCTGCGTGCAGGAAGGCTTTACCGCCGTCCTGGATCGCCTTGGCGATCTTCTGCATGAGTTCGTCGCCTGGATCCTTGCTTTGGATCTGCTTGAAGGCGTTCACGGCGTAGGCAAGGCCTGCAGCCGCGATGACGATAGAGAGAACGTTCCAGATGATAAACATATCGGTGCAGCCTGAGAGCGGTATGCCGGCGCAATTGGGCCAGCACGATAGCGGCCAGGGCCACCCCGAAACAAGCGCGACGATGGCTTGCGCGCCTTAAGTCTCTGGGTCCCGATCCTGTCGGTCGGCCGCTTGGGCAGCGTCAGGTGGGGGTGAGGCTGCTTTCGCTCCTTCGTCGCCGCCGTGCGGTGCGGCGGGTGCGCTGCTGTCCACGGGAGTCCGCGGCTCGACAAACGTCTCTTTGAGGCCCCGGCCGAGCTGCCTCGCCCGGCGGACACGACGCCACCAAAACCATCCGGCCAGCAGCAGGGCCGCGGTGATGATCCCCCAGAGCAGGCCGCGCTCAAAGCTCTGGACCGTCTCGAAGGCCTCCTCGATGACGCTGGCGCTGTGGTAGCCCAGTAACGTGAGCAGCGGAACGATCAGCGCGATGCCGACGCCGTCGAGTAGCAGGAACCGGGTCCACCGCATCTTCATGGCGCCCGCGGTGAAGAAGGCGACGACCCGCAGGCCTGGCATGAATCGCGAAATCACGATCACCAGGTCGCCGCGACGGCGGAACCAGTGGTCGAACATCGCGAGGCGTCGCTTGGTGATCAAGTAGCGCAGCCATCGGAGCCGGAGCAGCCGGACCCCGAAGACCTTGCCGAGCAGGAACGGGATGGTGTCGCCGGCCACGATCGCGGCCGCGCACCAGCTCATCATGGGGTAGAGCTGGGCTTTGTCGGGGAACTTGGCGCAGACAAACCCCGCCGCCAACAGCACGATCTCCTCGGGGATCGGCAAGCCCAAACCACACAGCATGAACACGGCGGCTGCCCCGATGTAGGGGTAGTCCGTGATCGTCTGGATGATCACGTTGGGGTCCGTAGCGAGGAGGATCATCGGACGTGGCGCCAGAGCGGCTCGAAGCGGGGGTCAGCTAGCACCGGCTCCGCGTCGACCGGTTCGTCGCGAAGCGCCCGCACGACCTCGGCGACGCGGTCAGCCCACTCGCGCGCCAGCGCGGCGTCCCGCGCCTCGGGGGCGCGTTCGAGGGCGGTCTGGAGCAGCTCGATCGCCTGACGGCGCTGGCCTGCGTCCAGCAGCGCGCCGGCGAGCGTCGGGACATGAAACAGCCGCTGCTCGCGCGTGACGGGTCCCGGGAAGAGCCGCTCAGCTTCTTTGAAGAAGCGGTCGGTCATAGCTGCTGCGCCGCCGACAGGCAGCATGGCGTCTAGACCAGGGAATTGGCGACACGCCATCGGCGCGAGGAAGGCCGCGCTGTGGAGCAGCTCGGCCTCACGCTCGCCAGCGTCGGCGCGCGCGGCTTCCAACCATGCCAGCGCCACGATCAGGCGGCGATACGCCTGGCGCGCGACCTCTTCGGGCCGACCGCGCGTGTCCTGAGTGAGCGCATAGCGATAGGCGAACGCGGCGTGTCCTAGGGTCCATCCCGGGACGAGGTCGAGTACCTGCTGCCCGCGCGCGAAAGCCTCGCTGGCGTCACCGTCGCTGTTAGCGGCGGCCACCGCCTGCCAAGCGAACGGCAGGCGGGCAGGGCGCGCGAACCAGCTTGCGAACTCTCGCAAGCGCTCAGCCGCTGGGGTCAGCATCGCCGCAGCGCCGCCGAACATGGCGACCGTCAAAGTTGCGCGCAAAAGAGGCATCGCTGGTGGTGTGCCTCGACGGAGCGTTGGGGAGACGCGGCGCCGATGTTTGACCAAGGCTAGCCCGAGGAACCGCCGCCCGAAAACAATTCCGGCCTCACAGCAGCCACTGGCCGCGCGTCAGGCAGAGCACTGCGCTCTCGACAGGGCCGACACCGCCGAGCCACTGGACGAATTGTGCGACGGCGATGGCGCCGGCGACCGTAGGCCAGCCGGCGCTGAGGCCTAGCAGCGCCCCGATCACGAGCGCGAATACAGTCGTGGCAGCGGCGATGATCGACAGGACCGCCGCGTTCGCCCAGCGTGGATGCTGGGCTGCCTCGACAGCGACGACGCTGCCCGGGTGGAAGAGCAGCGGGACGTCTCCTTCGAGCTGCGTCAGCGTCAACGAACGCAGCTCGCGGTCGCCGACGTCCAGGCGAACCAGCTGCAGCGACTCTTCAAATTCAGCCGGCTCGTCGCTCAAGGCGACGCCGTCGCTCGCGACCCCGATCTTCGTGAACCGCGGCCCGGTCGGCAGCGACGCGCGCGGGCGGATCCAGAGCGCGCGCACGCGCGTAGGCGCCGGCAGCGTGCACCGTAGCGTCGCGCCGCTCCGGTCGAGCAGGGCCGCCGCGGGCAGCCGCGCCTCGACATGGCGACGCGCCGTCTCGGGCACGTGGAACCACGCGGCCAGCGCGATCGTCAGCGGGACGCAGAGCAGGAGCTGCGCCGAGACGGCGCCGAGGGTGACAGCTCCGCGGCCGACGAGCACGCCGGGCGAGGCGCGACGCACGGTGTCGGCGCCGTTGCGTCGCAGTGAGAACGTCGGCCACGTCCGCGCGGCGACGAGGCTGCAGCCAAACGCA
>NYVR01000145.1 GCA_002684655.1 Planctomycetota bacterium
CCGAGCCAGTCGCCGGCGATCATGCGGCGGATTTGTTCGACGACAGGATCTGCGTGGGCCCTCGTATAAACGCCGAGGCGGACGCCGTGCTCGGCGGTGATGGCGGCCATGGCTCGCATGGTCTCCAGGTCTGGCGCGGCCGGAGCATGCAGGAGGCAAGGCAGGCCGTGCTCTGCGGCGACCCGGACGTCCTCGAGTCGGTCGCAGAGGCGGCCCGCGACGACTAGAAAGTCCAACCCTTGCTGCACCAACTCCTGGAAGTCGGTTGTCCAGCAGCGGACGCCGTAGGCGTTCGCCGCATTGCGTGCGTTGTCCGGATCTCGGTCGTGCACCGCGGTTACGGCGCAGTCGCGACGATCGGCTGTCGCTTCTAATGTGAGCAGACCAGCGGTCCCGGTGCCGGTCAGGCCCGCGCGCAGCGTCATGAGCCTGCCTCGCTGCAGTTGGCTCGCAGCAGGTCAAGCTGGCCCCACAGCGCAGCGAGCGCGGTCTCCGTTCGCAGCGCGTGCTCGCACATCGAAACGGCGTGAAAGCCAGCGGCTGCGAGCGCGTCGACCTCGTAAGGCAGGACCCCGCCGTCGGGGCCGACGGCCAGCGCGAACGGGCCGCGGAAGGCGCCGATAGCGCTGGTCCGGGTCCGCGCCGCCGGGTGCGCGACGAAGCGCTGCGTCGGTAGGTCGCGCGAGGGCAGCGCGTCTTCGACCATCGGTTTGAAGCGGTCGAAGAAGGTGACCTTGGGGACGGCAGTGCGCCCGGCTTGTTCGAGGCCAAGCAACAGGTGTTCTCGTTGCGCGTCTGGACGCATCGCGCGGCTGCCTAGCCAAGACTTGTCGACGCGCCAAGAGCGGAACAGGATCTCCTCGGAGAAGCCCAGCGCGGCCGCGTGCGCCAGCATGCGGAGCAAGACCTTGGGGCGTGGGACGGCGAGCAGGAGGACGTCGTGGACCGGCGGGGCGGCGCGGGTGAGCGAGACGTGGACGACGGCCTCTGTCGCCGTCAGCGCGTCGACGCGCGCCTCTCCGATCTCTCCGTCGATCACCCCGGCCCTGAGACGTTGACCGACTTCGGCACGTAAGACCTCTCGCAGATGCCGCGCGCGGCGGCCGCGCAGGATCGCCTTGTCGCCGCCGTCCAGCTCGGTTCGCTCTAACAGCAGGAAGTTCACGTCGGGACCGTCACAGGCGGAGACGTCGCCTAAGGCGCTGCCAGAACGTCAACTCGGGGCGGTCATCGGTTGGGTCTGTTCGGTGCTCGCGGTCGCTGGTCTCACTCAGGGGGTGCAGGCTGGTGCCGAGCAGCCGCATGCTCAGCGCGAGGTCTTCCGCTGCGTCGCGTTCGAACGCCTTGACGTCCAGCAGCCACCGATCGAGCTCGGTTGGGTGTCGGGTCGCAGCTGCTGTGACGCCCGCGCGGATGCTGGTCGCGGCCTGGGATGCGCGGCGCGCTTCGCGCTCGATGCCGGCGGACGAGCGGAGCCACCTAGACGGGCGCTCTAGCTCTGTCCCCAACGCCTGGGGCAACGCCGAGAGGCGTCGCGTGCGCTCGTTCGCTGCGCGTTGGCCGAACTCGCTGGCGAGCAGGCGCTGCGCGCTGACCAGCGCGGCGGGCGCGCCGGGCTGCGGCTCGCTCACGCACCCTGCCGGCAGCAGCAGCGCGACGGCGAGCGCCGCTCGCGGCGTATGAACGCGACCGAGGGAGGTCGTGTTGTTACGTAGCTCGGTCATATTCCCCTCAGCGACACTAAGGGGTCGTGCCTAGCTGCGCGCAACGCTGGGATCACGGAGGCGAGGGCTCCCGTCAGCAGCGCCATCACGGTCACTTGTAAGAGCCACGCGGGCTCGATGCGGCACGGCACGCGCTGCAGGTTGTAGACGTCGAGGGGGAACAGGTCGACGCCGGTGGACCACAGCATCGCCTGTCGGATCTCTTCCAGATAGACCGCGGTTAAGACGCCTGTCACGAGGCCGAGGCTCACGCCAGCGACGGTGATCACGACGCCGCAAGCGAGGAACACGGTCGTCACCCCGATGGGCGTTCCGCCCATCGCTGTTAGTATGCCGATGTCTGAGGTCTTCTCCGTGACCATCATGGACAGGGTGGCGAGCATCAAGAACGCGGCGACCACCATGATCACGATCAACACGATCTTCATCAGGCCTCGTTGATGGGACACGTTGGCGAGGAACTGTTCGTTTCGCTCCCGCCACGTCTCGACCCTGCCGAAGGCCCTGCCGTTCTGTTCGGTGACCCGGTTGACCACGCGAGACAGCCGTTGTGCGGTCTCCTCGAGTTGCTGTTTGTCGTGGACGCGCACCGCGACCTCTTGGACGCTCCCTGGTCGGTCAGGGGAGAGCGCGGCGCGTAGCGTGCCGATGTCTACGAACACGTTGTTGCCGTCAAATCCGCCGTGCTCCGTCCGGAAGGCGCCGCCGACGCGGAGGTCAATCTCGATCTTCACGGGGCGCGAGCGACCGTCCTCGCTGCGCACCATGCGCGCCGTGGTCAGTCGGAGCGGGTCGCCGACGGTCAAGCCCTCTCGCAGCATCCGCTCTAAGCCGATCAGGACGGCGGGTGTCTCGCTGATCGCCGCGAGCGGCGTCGCCGTATCCGCGGCGCGAAGATCTTCGGGGATCTCGGGCGAGTCGAGCCACTGCTGCATGTCGGTCGCCGTCGCTTCCAGGGCCGCGTCGACGCCATAGACGAACAAGAACGGCTGATCACCGCCGTGCAGGGCGCTCTTGCCCGGCAGCGGCGCCGGCGCTGGCCGGCGACCGGGCGGGATCAGCATCCCGTAGTGCAGCAGGCGCGGCGCTGCTGCGGCCACGTTCGGGTCGTCGGCGAGCGCCGCCTGTAGCGTGTTCCATTCGGTCCACTCCGGCACGTCGCTGACGACGACGTCGGAGGTGGCAGACCGGACGTGCTCTTCGAGCACGCGCAGGAAGCCGCTGAAGAGCGACACCACCACGACCAACGCCCAGACGCTGATCAGGATGCCCCCTACGCCCAGCAGGTTGACTGGGCGCGTCAACAGATAGCGGACGGCGAGGGACAGCCGATACATCAGCGGACCTGTTCTTGTTCGATGACAACGCCGTCCTTCATCCGGACGATGCGATCGCAGCGCTGCGCCAGGGACTCGTCGTGGGTCACCAGCAGGAACGCGAGGTCGCGCTCGCGTTGGATCGAAAACATCAACTCCACGACGCCGGCCGCGGTCTGCGAGTCGAGGTTCCCGGTGGGCTCGTCAGCCAAGACGATGCTGGGGTTCGCCAGTAAGGCGCGAGCGATCGCGCAGCGCTGGCGCTCTCCGCCGGAGAGTTCGCTCGGGCGGTGATGCAGGCGTTCGCCCAGTCCGACGCGCTCCAGCATCTGCCTGGCGGCGGCGTGGCTGCGTCGCCGCGCGCGCCAATAGCCCAGCACCGAGACGCCCATCATCTGCGCGAGCAGGACGTTTTGCAGCGCCGTCAGCTCGGGGATCAAGTGGTAGAACTGAAAGACGAAGCCGATGTGTCGGTTGCGCAGCTTCGCCCGATAAGCCGCCGAACGATCGCTGGTCGCCTCGCCCGAGAACTGCACTTCGCCGCGCGTCGGTGAGTCGAGGAGGCCTAGTAGGTGGAGCAGCGTCGACTTTCCCGCGCCCGAGGCGCCTAGCAGCGCGACGGTCTCGCCAGCGTTGATGGTCAGGTTGACGCCGCGCAGGACCTCGATCCGACGATTGCCGATCGCGTAGCTCTTGTGCACGTCTGCGGCGTGCAAGACCGGGGGCTTCTCGGTGCTCATTCGTAGGACAGGGCGGTTACAGGGTCGAGCCTAGCCGCTTTTCGGGCGGGGAGGACAGCGACAAACACGGACAGCAGCACGGCGCCCGCTGCGACGCTGGCGACCCACTCTGGCGCTAGGTGACAAGGCACCTCGTCCAGGTCGAACAAGCCGCGCGGGAACAGCTCGACGCCGACGTGTGCATACAGCCACTCGTTGACTGGGTTCAGCCAGACCGCAGAGAGGATCCCAGCCGCGACTCCGAGCGCGGTGCCGATGACGCCAACCACGACGCCGCTCAGTAAAAAGACCGTGCCGATGCCGCCCGGGCCGCCGCCGACGGCTGCGACGACGCCGATGTCCTTGACCTTTTGCGTCACCATCATGTGGAGCGTCGTGTAGATGACGAACGCGGAGACGAGCATGACGACGAACAGCACAATCTCCATCATCGCTTGCTCCTGCGCGACCGCCGACAGGAAGGTCTCGTTCTGTTCGCGCCAGTTCAGCACAGAACAGCGATTTGCCTGTTGAGGCAGCAGCGCCTGGGCGATTTTGCGGAGGCGGTCTGTGAGCGCCTCTACTTCATCCTGGGTCATCCCGTCGCGCGGCTCGATGGCGACATCGGTGACGAGGTCGACGCTGTTCGGGTCGTATGCGTCGTGGCCGAGCATCGTGCGGAGCGTCTCGATCGGCACTAGGACGGTCGTCTCGTCGAACAGGCGGCTTCCCGCGCTGAACCAGCCAGCGAATGCCATCCGCGTCGTGTGCGGACGCATCACGGCTCCGCTCGCGTCTTCGGTTGGGAACGCGACGCAGAGAACGTCGAACGGGTCGCCCGCCGAGGCGCGGGCGTTGGCGAACACGCGCGGCCATCCGAGCAGGACGCCGGGCCACGCGCTGCGGTGGCGGCTAGCGTCGGCGTCGCGCGGCAGCCCGGCGCGTCGGCGAGCCGCATGCTCGACGGCGTCTGGGACGAGCATCTCCGAGCGCCTGTCTAGGTCGGTCTCGTCGAACACCGTGGCGCGCGGGTCGATCCTGCCGCGTCGCGCGATCTGGTCTGGTCCGCGGCTCAGCCAGGCCTCCAGGTCGACGACGGCAGGCTCTCGCAGCGGGTCGATTCCGAGCAAGAGCGCGAAGCCGTTGTTGGTGCGCGCGCGGTCGAACTCAAGCTGCGAGCTCTCGGCGCGCAAGCGGGCGCTGCTGCGCTGCACGGCCTGCAGCAGGCCGTGGTGTCGCAGCCTTGGAGCCGTGGTCGTGACGTCGGGGTCGGCCTCAAGCTGCTCTCGGAGCGCTTCGTAGCTGGTGTCGTGCGGCAGGTCCGTGAGCAGCAGCGCCGGCGAGCTGCTGCGCACATCGGTGTGGATGTTCTTGACGAAGCCCGTGAAGACGCCGTCCACGATGAGCATCGCCCAGACAGCGAAGGCTACCCCCAAGACGCACAGCAGGTTGATGCGACGCGTGAGCAGGTATCGCAGCGCAAGGAAGGTGCTGAAGGCGGGGATCACGGCGTAGAGTTCGCGTTCAGTGCTGCTCCGAGGCGTGCGCTTCGGCGTCGCCGCATCCTTCCCCTTGCGCTCCAGCAGGTGCCTGCGCGTCGACGCGACGCAGCAGCGGGAACAGCACGACGTCGCGGATTGACGTCGAGCCGGTCAACAGCATGCACAAGCGATCGATGCCGATCCCCAGGCCGCCGGTTGGCGGCATGCCGTATTCGAGCGCGGTGACGTAGTCGACGTCGACCTCGCCGGGCGTTTCGTCGTCCTTGTCTGCGACCTGGGCTTCGAATCGCTGCTCCTGATCGACCGGGTCGTTTAGCTCGGAGAACGCGTTGCCTAGCTCCATGCCTGCAACAAACAGCTCGAATCGCTCGGTGATGCGCGGGTCGTCAGCCATACGCTTGGCGAGCGGGCTGATCGCGGTCGGATAGTCGTGAACGTAGATCGGTCCGCTGAGCGTGTCCTCGACGGTCGCTTCGAAGACGTCGTTGGCCAGCTTGTGGGGGTCGATGTCGTCGGTCTTTAGCCCGAGCTCTTTGGCGCGGCGGAGCACCTGCGTGTGGTCGAACCAGTCGACGCCCGGGTTCTTCTGGGCGAACAGGTCGAGGTATTTGGCGCGTTGGAATGGCGGCTTGAGGTCGTAAGTGGTGCCACGGAAGGTGACCTCGCCGTCGCCGCCGAGGACCACGTCGACGAGGTGACCAAAGAGCCCCTCGACCAGCTCCATGATGTCTTTGTAATCAGCCCACGCCTCGTAGCTCTCGAGCATCGTGAACTCCGGGTTGTGGCGTGTGCTGATCCCTTCGTTGCGGAAGACGCGGCCGATCTCGTAGACGCGCTCCATGCCGCCGACGATCAGGCGCTTCAAATACAGTTCGGGCGCGATCCGCAGGAACAACGGCATGTCGAGCGCGTTGTGGTGGGTCGTGAACGGGCGGGCTGCTGCGCCGCCGAACAGCGGCTGCAGGATCGGCGTCTCGACCTCCTGGTAGTCGCGGGAGTCGAAGTAGTGGCGGACTTCACGGACGATCTTCGATCGCAGCGCGAACGACTGCCGGACGTCGGGGTTCGCGAACAGGTCGACGTAGCGCATGCGAACGCGCTGCTCGGTGTCTTGTAGCCCGTGCCATTTTTCTGGCGCTGGCCGCAGGGCCTTCGACGCCAGCACGACGTCTTTCGCCCACACCGTGCGCTCGCCCTTCTGGGTCAGGCCGACCTCACCGGTCACGCTGACGAGGTCGTTGCTCTCGACCTTTTTACGGTTGGGCCAAAAGTCGGGGAGGTGGTCACGTTGAAACCCGATCTGGATCGCGCCGCTGCGGTCGGTCAAGTGAGAGAAGCGGAGCTTCCCAAAGTCGCGCATCTGCGACAGCCTGCCCGACACGGTCACGGTGCTGCCGACCTGTGCGTCGAAGTCCGCGAGCAGCGCGCCGATCGGCGTGCCTTTTGGCACGCGCGCAGGAAACGCGTCGGTGCCAGCCTCGCGCAGGGCCTTCAGCTTTTCGTAGCGATCACCAGCAATACCGTCCGTCATGCGATACGCATGCTATCCGCCCTCCTCATGGAGTGCGAAGGTCGTCTGCCGTCGTGCGGGCGCGGGGCTGCGACAACGGGGCTTGGATCGGGGCGTCGCGCGCCGCGCCCTAAGCGGGGGGCCGCGAGCCTGCGTTCAAAGCCCGCCCCTTAGGAGCGCTCGTCTGGCAGCCGGCGGAAAGCGTATCGGCGGATGATCCGTCCTTGCTCGATGTACTTTCGCTCGAAGTTGGTCGGCGTGAACGCGTGGCCAGGGCCAAGTTCGATGCGCCGCTGCTCCTCGTCTTCGTCGCGTTCAAAGAGGTCGCTGTTGCCCATGACGCGCGCGATTTGGCCAGCGTAGCCGGCGTTGTCGGTGGCGATCAGGCAATAGCCATCGTCTCGTATGGCGCGGGCCAGCGTGCCCGGGACATCTTCGGTGAAGAATCGCCGGCCTCGATGCCGGCGCTTGGGCCAAGGGTCTGGGAAGTAGACGTGGACTGCTGCGAGGGCGCCCGCGGCGACCCGGTCGCGCAAGAAGAGCTTGCCGTTGTCGACGAGGAAGGCGCCGTTGGCGCGGCCGGTCTCCTTGAGCCGCGTGGCGGCGAGGCTGGCGTAGCCCATTGCGGCTTCGATGCCTAGCAAGAACGTGTCCGGCTTCGCTTCGGTCGCGGCGATTAGGTAGGCCCCTTTGCCTGGGCCGACCTCAATCTCAACCTCGTCGAAGTGGTCCGGGACGAGCTCGTCTAGATTTGGTGGGTCGTCCCCACCGATCACTAGGCGATCTCCAGGATCGTCTTCGAGATCCTGTACGCGGCTGCGGAACGACAGCTTGCCGCCTTGCGACATGCGGGGGTTGTGTTGGGGCTGCGGCGAGGACATCAGCGGCGCCAGCATAGCGGCGTCGTGCACGCGCTACAGCCAGATGCAAGGAGATCCCGGCTTCGACGCCTCGCGAACGCGAGGATGCCTTGCTGCACTAGCGCGGTCCGGCAGCGTCCTGATCCGGTATCCACTCGGCGGCGCGACCGTCGGTTAGGCTGCGGCATCTGCGCGGGAACGACGTCCCGGGCACGGTTGGCGGACGTGGTGTGCCGAGCGGGCGGCGCGGGTAGGCTCCTGGCATGACGACGGACACCGCTGACCCGCTCCGCACCTTCGTGACGCCGACGACCTGGGCCCATGCGCAGCTCCAGAACGTGGACGAGCTGTTGCTGGAGCAAGCCCACTTGGAGAAGAAAGCGGCGGCGGGTGCGGTGACGTTGTTGTTTCGGGTGCCTTGTGAGTCGAAGCTGCATCGGCAGCTGTCCTCACTGGCCCGTGAAGAGCTCGTGCACTACGAGCGGTCGCTGCGGCTGCTGGCTGCGCGAGGCGTCGCGTTCGAGCGGCAGA
>NYVR01000146.1 GCA_002684655.1 Planctomycetota bacterium
GCACGCCGCTGCAGGCGCGCTGCGCGCACCTCCTCGACCAGTTGCTGCACGGCAGGGTCGGCTCCGCACGAGTGACCGAGCCCCGCGACAACGAGGACCAGCAACCGCAGGCGCAGCGTCACGCTTCTACCCCCCCATCATCCTTGGGTTCGCGTAGCGTGATCCGCTTCGGCCGCACGACCATCGTGCCGCGCTTTTCGACGAGCTCGGAATCTGTGACGCTGAGTTCAAGCTGGCTCGGTGACAACACCGAAGAGCTCGCGTTCCTCAGGCGCAGCGGGACCACGCAGTGCGGCTCAGCGGCGGCGAATGGGAACCGCGTCATCCAGGTCACAGGCACTCGGAATGCATGGCCAGCGTCCTTCGTCCAGACGCCTTCGAGGTCCAACGGCAAGAGCTCCAACAAGCGCTGCGGGGAGTCCGGGCGCGTCCGCCAGATCACCGTCGGAACCAGCGGGACCGTCACATAACCACACAAGCGCGCCCCGGGAACGAGCGTCATAACTTCCCGCGGCATGCAAGCGAGCGGATACCGCGGCGCGCAGAGCTCCAGGGACAGGTGACCCTCGTCCGTCAGGCCGAGCACATAACGCTTCGACTCGCGCCCGTTGGACCACAGCAAAGAGTAGCTACCGCGCCGATTCTCCAACACGATCTCGGCGCGCCCCAGTTGCACTCGTTCGGCGTCACCGTGCTCAGGTCTCGGCAGCAGTACAGATCGAGACAAAGCAGCGGGCATGACCTAGGTGCAGGAGGTGGAGAGCGAGGAGCAGGTCGGAGTGCGGCCACGTGCGGCCGCCATTACTTTACAGCACGAACTCCATCGGTGGGAAACGACGTGCGCTGCGGCCCGAGCCCGCGAGAATCTGCTTGCTAATCTGAAGTGCTGCGGCAAACTCTGTCGCTCGCGATCGGGCGTTTAGCTCAGTTGGTAGAGCATTAGCTCGACAAGCTAAGGGTCACAGGTTCGAATCCTGTAACGCCCACCACTTCTCCATCCGTTCGCGAGCCGGCGGCCTAAAAACGCCGGCCACAGGCGCCCAGGCTTGCGGAACGCGCGTTCAGCAGCTCTGAGCCCAGGAGCTAACGGCGCTCGACCGCAACGACAGGCGGCGCCGAGACGCAGACCTGCGCCGCGCGCGTGCGTCAGACGGTAAAGCGTCCGGCTCGCGTCGCGCCCGCGACCGCGCCGCGCAAAGCCCCTTGCGGTGCTCCGCGCGAAATCGCCAAGCGAGCTTCGCTCGGCACCACCGCCGCCTCAGCTCGCCGACGATTCGGCGTCCGCGCCAAAGGCACGCCCGACCACAGAGCGGTCGCCTTGCACCGCGGTCCGCTGCAAGTAAGGCATCAAACCGCGCATACCGCCCAGCTCTTCGCCGCCTCCCGCGCGACCAGGCCCACCGTGGATCGCGGCTGGCAGGCACGCTCCTGGGCCAAGCGCCTGACCCATGGTCTTCTCGCTGCCGACCCAAACGCGACCGTGCCACGGCGCGATCCCGCCAACAAGCTCGGTCACCCACCGCTTGTCGTCGCTGTAGACGCTCGACACGAGGCAACCGCCAGCCCGGTTGACCAGGTCTACCGCCGTCACCGCATCGCCATCATAGGGTAGCAGCGTCGCGCAGGGACCGAACACCTCCAGGTCGTGCAGCACGTCGGCGTGGTTGTCCCTGGCCTGCAGCAGCGTCGGCTGAACGAAATACCCAGGCCCCTCGATCTTCGCGCCGCCCGTGATCGTGTCCGCGACGGCCTGCAACTGCGCGATGCCGCTGAGCACATCTTCGTGCTGCGCAGCGCTCGCGACAGGCCCCATGCGCACGGCGTCGTCCATCACGTTGCCGACCTTAGTGGCCTCGAGACGCTCTACCAGCGCCTCCTTGACGTCATCAAGCAGCGCGGCGGGCACGAGGATGCGCCGCACCGCCGTGCACTTCTGTCCGGCCTTCTGCGTCATGTCGACGTGAACATTGGTGACGAACTGCGTGAACGTGTCCTCGTCCACCTCGACATCCGGCCCCAGCACGGCAGAGTTGATGGAGTCAGCCTCGACATTGACGCGGACGTTGTTGGCCAGCAGGTGAGCGTTGCCGCGGATCAGGTTGCCGGTCCGCGCGCTGCCAGTGAAGCCCACGGTGTCCTGCGGCCCGCAGAAGTCCAACAGACCCGTGACGCTGCCAGCGAGGAACTGGAAGGCGCCCTCAGGGAGCGCCCCGCTCTCAACCGTCAACTGGGCGATACGATGCGCGAGCATCGCGCTCGCGGTGCCCGCCTTGGTGACGACCGGGACGCCGGCCAGCAGCGCGCACGCCATCTTCTCGCCCATACCCCACGCCGGGAAGTTGAAGGCGTTGATGTGAACCGCGACGCCGGGGCGCGGCGTCAGCACGTGCTGCGCCCAGAACCGAGCGGTTCGGCCGAGCTGCACGCCATCTCCGTCTGGCAGCCAAGGCGTCTCGGGCAGGCTGCTGCCGAGGTGGGCGTAGTAGGCCAGCGTGCCCGACGCGCCGTCGAGGTCAAACTTGGCGTCGCCCCGGGTGTTCCCGCCGTTGCGGCCCGAGATCTCGATCAGCTCATCGCGGTGCGTATGCAGCACCTTGGAAAGCGCCTTGAGCGCCGCGGCGCGCTCGGGGAACGTCATGCCGCGGAGCGCCGGGCCGCCGACGTCGCGGGCGTGCTTCATCACAGCCGCGAAGTCGACTCCCTTCGGACGCACGTCGCCGATGGCGACGCCCGTGGACGGGTCGAAGAGGGCGACAGGCTCGCCGTCGCCGGCCAGCCACCTACCACCAACATAGTTCTGCAGCGACGTCATCGCGGGCGAGACGATAGCGGTCTGAGCGCGGCGTTGCGAGGGCGCGGCGCTGGCGCCGATCGGACGCCCCGCATGACAGGGTGGGCTCGCAGGCGCGCGCGGTCAGCTCGGGTCAACGAGCTGCATCAACTCTGCGAGGCGACCCTCGACCGTCTTCAGATCGGTCTCAGCTAGGCGGTCGACGCCGAAGCCCTCCACGTTGAAGCTCGCGGTCACGGTGCCGTAGGCGACTGCGCGCTTCATACTGGCAGCGGTGACGTCCCCGCTGTGAGCCAAGAAGCCCATGAACCCGCCGGCGAAGCTGTCGCCAGCCCCCGTCGGATCGACGACCGCCGTGGTCGGATAGGCCGGCAACGCATACCGGAAACCCTGGCCAAAGACGAAGCAGCCGTGCTCACCCTTTTTGACGATCACCAGCTTCGGCCCGAGCGCCAGGGTCGCCTCACCGGCCGCGATCAAGTTGCTCTCGCCGGTCAGCTGCTGCACCTCGCTGTCGTTCAGGATGATCCCGTCGATGCGCTGCAGCAGCTGCAGGAGGCCGTCCTTCTCGATGTCGATCCAGAGGTCCATCGTGTCGGCTACGACGAACTTTGGCGACGTCATCTGCTCGACAACAGAGAGCTGCGTCTTGGGCGAGCCGTTGGCCAAGAAAACGAACGGCGTCTCTCGGTAGTGCGCGGGCACCTTGGGCTCGAAGTCTCCGAAGGTGTTCAACTGCACATCGATCGTCTCGCGGCTATTCATGTCCGCGGAATAGCGTCCGTGCCAGGCGAAGGTCTTGCCCGCTTTCTCCTCAAGCCCGTCTAGGCAGACCCCACGGTCTGCCAACATGCTGCGGCTCTCCGCCGGAAAATCCTCTCCGACGACGCTGACCAGCCGCACAGGCGTGAACAGACGCGCGGCGAGGCCGAAATAAGTAGACGAACCACCGAGGCACCGCTCGGCCTTGCCGTGCGGGGTCTCGATCGTGTCAAAGGCAGTGGATCCAACTACAAGAAGCGACATGAGGCGCAGCAGGCTAGCTGCGGGCGCCCCGACGTTCCATTACCGATCGTCTGCGAAGCGTCGCCGACTGCTAGGAAGCACGCCCAGGGCCTGCCGGCTGGCCCGGGTCGTCCCCGCTCCGCGCGACCTCGCGCTCGACGTCGGCTTTGGTCACCCTGTCCTTCTCGAACAACACCAGCACGCCGGCGAGGCAGCTGAACGCGGTCAGCACGCTGCGGTAGAGCAAAGAGAGCGCGACCCCGCGGGTTCGCATCGCCGCGGCTGCGTCGGCGACGTTCGTCAGGTGTTGCGCCCCGTGCTCCGCGAAGAGGTGCCCGTAGAGGATCTCGCCGAATCCCCACCCGTTGGGCGCGATCGGAATGGCCGAGGCGATGTTGATCACCGGGACCAGCACGAAATACTCGAAGGTCGGCATGCCCACGCCGATGGCGATGCCTAGACAGACCACGGCGAATACCGAGAGGACGTGGTTGAGCATCCCCAGGAACAGGCTGACGCCGATGACGGCGCGCTGATCGCGGTAGAAAAATATCGCCTTGTCCACCATCTGCAGCGCCGAGCGGAGCCTGCTAGGCAAACGATTGAGCAGCCACTTCAGCCGCACGAGCTGACGCAAACGACGGCTAAACGCAACGACGCCCAGCGCACCGACCCCAAGGATCACGCCCCAGATGCCCGCAGCGATGGTGGTGAACTGATCGACGGCGAAGAGAACACAGATCGCGCCGAGCAGCGCGAGGGAGCCCAGGCCTAAGATGCGGTCGACACCGACCGAGACCAACGCCTCGACGCGGTGCCCGGGACAGCGCTTCATGATGTAGAGCGCCTTGAGGACGTCACCGCCGGTCGACCCAGGGAAGACCGTGTTGAAGAAAACGCCGATCCACGTGAAGCGGAGCGCCTCCAGCAAACTGACGTTCATGCCGTTTACCTTGAGCAGCCACCACCAGCGGGCGCCAGCGAGCATGACCGTGATGAGATAGCACGCCACGCCGAGCGTGAACCACGCGACGTCGAGGTTCCGCAGGTAGCTCAGAAAGCCCGGCTGCACGTCGACTTGGGTGCCGTCTGGGAGGCGGCGCGTCGCGGCCTCCGATCGCTGGACGCCACCTTGCTCGAACAGCACTGGGTCGCTGCGCCAGTCTCCCTGGATGTCGATGACCTCGGTCTTCGCCACCTGCTGATCAACCCGGTAGACGAGCTGGTCGTCCAGCGTGATCAGGGTGGAGACGTAATACATCATCCCTGCGACGAACAGGAACTTAAGGGCCGTCGCGAGGCGCTTGTTCATCGTCGCGCCCCTCCAGCCTGGGCGTCCTGCAGGATCCACACACACACCTTCAACGCATATCGCCCGCAGCGACCTATGGACCGTCGCGCGCGACGTCGCCTATCGCCGCTATCGATCTGTGCGCCCCACCGTCGTATGTGCATAACCTAAGCGCCGCGCGCGTCGATCCACTCCCGAACCCAGCCCGCGTCCGGCACGATCGTCGGCCGACCCAGACACCAAGTCAACGCGACGATCGCCGCCGTTCGCAGCTGCGAGTAGTAGTCGCGCTCCTCAAGGATCGTCCGCGCCAGGAACTCGGCGGGGCTGGTCGCCTCCCATTCTTGACGACCAGGCAGCCGCACCACCGTCTCGGAGTGTTCTTTCGACAGCTGACCGCAGTAGTGGATGAGTCGAAGCATGACCAAGACGTCCGTGTCGAACGCCGAGGCGCCGCTCGCGCGCTCGCTCGGGCTCGCCGCCATCACGGCGAGCAACAGCGGCACCGTTCGCGCACCGCCGAGCCGACGAATTTGCTCCATGCCGCAGAGGCGCACCTCCGCCAATTCACGCGCACGACCCGTGACCGAGCGGATCAATACGCCCCGCGCGCAGTGGTCCATCGCCCGCAACAACCCTTCCGATACAGCAGCGCGCACGTCGGGCGCCCGGACCGACGCCAGCCACCCCATCAGCTCATCAATGAGCATGATCCGAGCCTCGTAGGTCGACAGCGGCTTGCTCGTCAAAGCCTCGATCACCGCCGCGACCTCCGCGGCGTCCACGTCGCCCGCCGCCGCGCGTTGCCCCTCCAATCGGGCGCGCGCCTCAGCCTCCTCGGCAGGCGACAGGGGAACCGTGATCGCGGCGAAGTCGCCCTCGAACGGGCGACGGTTGAGCTGGCGCGCGATGCGCGAGAGGCCATCCAGGCAGTGGATGCGCGTCATCGCGTTGTCGTCAAGCTCGGCCAGCCAAGCAAAGCGCGTGTAGGCGGCCGCACACGTCTGCAAATCGGGTGCGCTGAGCAAGCCGCCGCGGGTCTCATTCGGCAGCTCGCGCAGGAGCGCGCGGACGTGCGCCGCGGGGTTCTCCAGGCGCTGCGGCGCGCGCCGACCGAAGGCCCAGGCCAGGGGCCACCTGACAGGCGCCAAGGCGGGCATCCGCATGTAGCTGCGTGACAAGGTTGCGGTGCCGGCGTAGTTGACGCGGCGCTCTGCCCCCTCACCGTCTAAACGAACGATCTCGTCAAACTCCTCGAGGATTTCGTCGCTGGTCAGCACGTCGGCGACCGAGCAGCCGCTTAGCAGGGCGGCCAGACCAGCAGCTGCTGCGCCGGCGATCAGTTTGCGCATGTTCGCCTCCAGTGGAGGACCGCTCGCTGACGGTCCTCGTCATGATGTGGGTCGCAGGATATCGGCGGCACATGGAGCAGCTTGCCGAGCGACCGGTGCAGAGCCAAGAAGACATCTGGATCCGGCTCGACTTCGAGCGCCGCGATCAGCAGCGTCCCGAGCTCCCGGCGACCGAGGACGACGCAAGCAGACGCAGCAGCCCGCCGCACCATGCCGTCGGCGTCCGCGACGGCAGCGCGCCAAAAGGCAGGAGCGGCGATCCCTGCGGCGGCAGCGAGCTGCACCGACCGCGTGCGCACCGCGGCCGACGGGTCGCCGCACGCGACCGCGATGGCACGCAAGCGCACATCACGGCGCTCTTCGCCGTCCATCACGTCAGACGCGAGAGCGTCCAACATCTGCAGCCGTGCCGTCACCTGCGGCGCCGCGCGCAGCAGGGCAAAGGCGTCCCGCAGGTCTCCAGAGTCGACCAAACCCTCGGGGCGCTGAACGCGTACGTGCCAGTCGTCCACCCTGGCGCGATTCAGCGCGAGGAAGTCGCTGTCCACGTGCACCCGGAGCATGTCGTCCATGGTCTTGGCGGCCTCTTTGGTGGCGCCGGCGAGCCACTGCACCTGCGCCAACTCGAACAGCGTCCCCGCTGTGACGCCGGCGCGTCCACGGCGCCTCACGACCTCTTCAAGGTCCAACATCGCGAGGTCATTTCGGGCTAGGTCCCGGAGCACCCCCGCGCGCGCCACCAAAACGCTGCTGCTGCGGCGGGGGCCCAGCGCCATGTCGAGGACGTGAAGCGCCTCTTCGAATCGCTCTGAGGAGACCAGGAAAGACGCGAGGCGGAGGCCCGGTGCGTCGTCGCCGGCGACCCTCGCCGCGAACGCGTGACGCAGCGCGCGCTCGTCCTGCGCTGGCGCCGACCCCGACGAGGTCGGCGGCGCTGATGCCGGCGATGGCGCATGCGATGCGGGGGGCGCCGCGCGAGCCGCGCGGACCGCGGCCGGAGCACCGTCGGGCTCCGAACGCGCCGAGGCGCTGCGGTCGTCACGCGGTGCGGCATGCACCACCGCCGGCTCTCCAAAAGCGCATGAGCTCAACGCCGCTGCGAACGCGGCCACCGCATTCCCCCAACCGCCACGTCGTGGAGCCATCAGGCCGATGGGTGTACGCGATCCCCATCCGACCTGCACGAACCAATCGAGGGCTTGTGGATCGGGCGCTTCCGTCGAGCGCGCCCATCCGGCACCATCCGTGTATGCCGACCACATCGTTAGACCGGTCGCTCACCCTCGCCCGCGGCCTGCGCGGGCAGGTGTCGGCGTTGGTCGGGGAGGTCGCCGCGACGTGCGTCCGAGGCCAGCGCCGCCTGCGTCCACAGGACGTCACGAAGAAGGGCGTCGGCGACTTCGTCACCGCTGCAGACATACGCTGCGAACGACGCCTCCACCGCGGCCTCGCCCAGCTGCTCCCCGAGGCGGGCTTTCTCGGTGAGGAGTCCTCGCCCAGCGACATCGAACGCGACCTAGTCTGGGTCGTAGACCCCATCGACGGGACCTCCAACTACGCTCGCGGCCTCACCCACTACGCGGTGTCGGTGGCGCTGCTCTGGCGCCGCCGACCCGTCCTCGGCGTGGCGCACTGCATGCCTGAGGACGCTCGATACGTGGCCGTTCGGGGCTCTGGGTTGCGCCGCGACGGGCGCCGAATGTCGCCGCCTAGGGCCCGATTTGACGACGGGGCGATGATCGGCTGCCAGTGGTTCCGAGGGCAGGCCGATATGAGCTTCCTCGCTGCGCTCCAAGGCCAGGGCGCGAGGATCCGCACGTTGGGGAGCACGGTCGTCCAGCTGTGCGACGCCGCAGCAGGCAGACTCGACGCGAACGTTCAGCAGCAGGGGCGCGTCTGGGACTTTGCCGCCGCAGGACTGATCGCCGAAGAAGCGGGCCTGAAGTTCACCGACTGGACGGGCCGACGGGTCTTCCCGCTGCCGAGCCTAACCGTCGAGCACACGCCTACCGTCGCGGCGCGCCCCGCGGTGCATCGCCGCATCTGCCAGGCGCTGCGCGCCCTTGCCTGAAGAGCGCCGGCTTGTTGTTTCGGCAGCGTAACAACCGAGGCGCCAGCCGCGCTTCCAGCGGCGCCGCTGCCCACGCTGTCACAAAATACGAACGGAACTGCAGCGTGGTCCCGCTTTTGCACACGGGTCCCAGCTAGTAAAATGTCGCCGACTTCGAACACGGACTGCGCGTCCGGTACGGAGGAGCCCGTAACTCTCCAGGAGCCCATGATGAAGAACATCCTGCTGTCAGGACTGACCGTCGCCACCTTGGCGGCCATGCTGCCAGAGACCGCCCTCGCCCACGGCGGCCAATACCGCGGACCCGGCGACGTTGTCCCGCCTGGAGGCGGCGGCAACGGAGGCCAGACCGGCCGTCCCGGCGGCCCGACCACGGGCGGCCCCAGCGGCCCCAGCGCCCCGGCGCCGGCAGGCCCTGCGACCGGTGGGCCTGCAGGCCCCAGCACGGGCGGCCCCGCGGGGCCCGCTGGACGTCCCGGACCGACGACCGGCGGTCGCGGCATGCAGATCGGCGACGACCTGACCAAGTGGAGCTTCTGGTGGGAGTTTAATAAGGACCCCTTCATTCGCCTGCGTGACGCCGTCCTCCAGGGCGGTCCGCAGACCGGCTCGGACGATTTCTACCTCGGCAGCACGCGCAAGAGCGCGGCCCGTGACTCGCTGCGCCCGACGCAGGAGGACATCATGGGCGAGATCCTGCCGGCCCTGAAAAAGGCCATCGACTCGAGCGACTACAAGGACATCAGCTCGTCTTGCATGATCGCGATGGCGAAGATTGGCCAGGACCACCCCGAGTTCAAGCTGCGCGACGTCTTCAAGCCGCGCCTCGCTGAGAACACCCAGGAGGTGCGCGAGAGCGCGGCGCTCTCCTACGGGATCTCCGCGATCGCGGGCGAAGACGAGATGAAGATGCTCGTCGACCTCGCGTTGGACCAAGGCAAGGGCAAGGAGGCGTCGAACGGCAGCGTCAACATGCGCACGCGCGCGTTCGC
>NYVR01000147.1 GCA_002684655.1 Planctomycetota bacterium
ACACTAACAAAACTATAACATTTGGCCAGGGGGGAAGCCGACGACCCCGGCGCGCTCCGCCGATCGCCCGGGCGCGCCTCTCCCACCATCTCTGGAGAGTTCTCCACAAAACTCTCCACTTTCGAAGTCGTTATCCCCAACGGCTCCACCACCCAATCCATTCTCAGACGTCGACTTAGTCGCCGCCGCGCTGCGTTCTGCACAGCGCTTCCCACAACCGCGCTTGACCCAAACGGCCGAGCCGCGACAGTGCTGCGCCGATCTCCCATGGCGACCGACCCTCAGCACGACAGCCAACGACCCAGCCGCTCGTTCTGGGACGAGATGAGGCAGCTGATGCGGCTGGGGCTACCGATCGCGTTCGTGCAGTTCGGCATGACGGCGATGAACTTCGTCGACGTCGCGCTGCTCGGTCGCCACGACGAGTCCTCGCTGCCCGCGATGACGCTGGGCAACCTGATGAGCTTCGGCGTGATGATCTTTTGCGTGGGCGCCATCACCGCGGCCGACCCGCTCATGTCGCAGGCGGTCGGCGCTCGCGACGAGCACGCTGTCCCGCGGCTCCTCGGGCGCACGCTGCTGCTGAGCATGCTGCTGACGCTGCCAACCGCGGCGCTGCTGCTGCCGGCCGCGACGTGGCTGCAGCTTTTGCAACAGCCGCCAGAGCTCATCCCCGAGGCCGCGCGCTACGCGCAGCTGCAGACGATCGGCATCCTCCCCTTTCTGTGGTATTGCACGCTGCGCAGCCTGCTCTCGGCGCACGCTCGGCTGGCCCCTCAGGTGCTCACGATCCTGGCTGGCAACCTCGCCAACTTCGCGCTCGACTCGATCTTCATCTTCGGCGCTTTCGGCGCGCCCGAGATGGGCGCGACCGGCGCCGGCCTCACCACCGTGATCTGCCGCTGGCTGATGCTGTTCGGCCTGTGCGCGTTCGGATGGCGAGACATCGGCCCGCACCTGCAGCGACTCAAGGACCCGGCGATCCGCGCGCGCGCGTTCGCGTCCGGCCCGCTGCTACGCATGCTCTGGCTCGGCTCCCCCATCGGGCTGCAGTTCTTGCTTGAATGGGGCGCCTTCGGCGCCGTCGGCTTACTCGTTGGGTTCCTAGAGACGATCGAAGAACAAGCCGTACCGGGCGCGCTGCTCGGGGGCCATCAGATCACCATGATGCTGGCGTCGCTGAGCTTCATGATCCCGCTCGGTCTCGGTATGGCCGCGTCGGTGCGCGTCGGCTGGGCCGTAGGCAGGCGCGACAGCCAAGCCGTGCGCCGCGCAGTGTGGGTCGCGCTGTGCGCGTCGGCTGCGATGATGACCGCGTTCATGCTCTTGTTCCTGTTGATGCCGGCCGCGCTGGCGTCCCTGCTAGCCGACCACGAACCGATGATCGCCGTCGCGGTCGGCTTGATCCCCATCGCGGGCGTGTTCCAGATCGGCGACGGCCTCCAGGTCGTCGCTGTCGGCTGCCTGCGCGGACTCGGGGACGTGCGCTCGGCGGTGATCGCCAACGGCGTGGGGTTCTGGCTGCTGGGATTGACCATCGGCAGCGCGCTCGCGTTCGGGGCTGGGATGGGACCCGCGGGCCTCTGGTGGGGTCTCGCAATTGGCCTGTTCGCCGTCGCGATCGGCCTGCTCAAAGTGCTCGCCGTTCGCGCCGCGCAAGACCGCGAGCGGTTGCAGGTCGACTGAAGCGACGCGCCTGCTACCATCCGACCATGCGCTGCACCGTCACCGCCCTGCTGCTCGCCCTGACCGCGCTCGCGACCTTGTCGAGCTGCGCCAGTTGGGTCTTCTCCGGGGAAGAGTGGGTCGACCGCAGCCGACCCGTCGTGTTGTTAGAGACAACAGGCGGCGTAGAGCTGGGCGCCGCGACCGAGTTCGGCATCCTCTCCTTGGGAGACACGGCGACCGAAGGCGCGTGCCGGGTGCATTACTTCCTCGGGCCCACGCCGCTCATCGAGAGCGGCGATCTACGCCGCGTGAGCGACACCTTCGTCTGCGCCCGCATTGACCTGAAGACCCAAATGGCGCGCGCCCTTGACCGAAGCCCGCGCGCTGACGACGAGCTGTGGGTGATGTGGACCCCCGACGGCGAGCGCATCGAACGTGTGCGCGTCGACCTCGCGACAGGAGACGGCCTCGCAGGAGACCTGCTGCGTGATCCCGGGGTCGAGCTGCCCGGCGGCGCGACGCTGCTCTGCCGCGGCCCGAAGCAAGAGTCCCTGTTCGCGGGGCTGATCGCAGGAACGGCCCAGGTCGACGGCGGGCCGACCGCTGGCTCCTACTACGTGTTCGCGGGCGTTGATCGCGTGCGCGAAATGCTGGCCGTGCCGCAGGACTACCCGGTCGACATGGTCCCGAAGTTCCGGCCAGACGGCATCACGGTCATGAAGCCCGCAGAGCAGGACCCAGCGCCTGCCGCGCCGACGCAGCCGCCTGGCGGCGGCCAGCGCTGACGCTGTTAGCCGCGCTCGACCCCCACGAGCGCGAGCACGCTGTCGACCACCTTGTTGAGCGCGAACAGCACCATGTGGTCGTGCGCCCGCAGCTCTGTGTCTCCGCGAGGGATGACCACGCCGCCGTCCTCGCGCGTGATCGCGGCGACGACGCAGCCCGCGGGGAACTGGGCGTCCTGGACGACCTTGCCGACGATCGGGCTGCCTGCGCCGATCTCCAGCTCGAGCACTTCGGCCTTGCCCTCCTCGATGCTCGCGATCGTGGAGATGCTGCGGCTGCGGACGAACGCCAGGATGCGGTTAGCGCACAGCAACCGCGGCGACACGGCCGTGTCGATCCCCAGCTGTTGGTAGAGCGAGACGTAGTCGGGCTTCTGCACCATCGCGATGGCGCGCTTGACGCCGAGGTTGCGGCTCAGCTGACAAGACATCAAGTTGCGCTCATCATCCAGCGACACGCCGAGGAACGCGTCAGCATCTCCGACGTGTTCCTCTTGCAGGAAGTTCAGGTCCGTCGCGTCGGCGTGAAGCACGACGACGTTCTTGAGGACCTCGGACAGCCGCTCGGCCTCTGCGCGGCTCTCCACGATGCAGCGCACGTCGACGTGCTCGCGCTGCAACGTCTGGCAGACCTGCTGCGCGATCCCTGCAGCGCCGAAGACGACGATGTTGCGCGCGCGGTCCTTCTTGCCGCCGAGCTTCTTCTCGAACGCCGCGATCCCCTTCGGCTCTCCTAGGACCAAGAGTTCGTCCTCTGGCCGGAGGTCGTTACCGCCGCCGGGCACGATGACTTCGTGGTCGCGATCGATGGCGGTGATCAGCACGCCGGCGGGCAGCTTGACATCCTTGAGCAGCTGACCGGTAAAGGGGCCGCCCTCTTCGAGCTTGAAGCGCCGCATCTGCACTTTGCCTTCGGCGAAGTTCTCGACGCCGAGCGCGGCCGACTGGCGCGCCAGCTTGACGATCTCCTCAGCGGCGAGGTCGTCGAGCGACAGCAGCAGGTCGAAGGCGAGGTTCTTGCGGAAGAAGGTCTTCGAGCGCCGCACGGCCGACGTGTCGTGCAGGCGCAGCACCGTCTTCTTGGCCCCCATGCGCTTGCCGAACAACGTCGTCAGCATGTTGACCTTGTCGTCTTGGGCGACAGCGAGCAGCAGGTCGCACGAATGCACCTCCGCCCGGTCGAGCACGTCGGGACGTGAGCCGTCGCCGTGCACGGCCTGCACGTCGAGGAGATCGACGACGCGACGGATGCGGTCGCGATCGGGATCGATGACGGTAATGGAGTGCCCCTCTGTCGACAGCACCTTGGCCAGGTAGCTGCCGACTTCGCCGAGGCCGACGATCAAGATGTTCATCCGAGGTGATAACGATACTGTCAGAGCGGGTTGTTTTGATCCTGCTGCTCGACAACAAGGACTCGTTCGTTTGGAACCTCGCGCAGGCGCTGCGAAAGCTCGGTGCCACGGTGGACGTCGTGCGCAGCGACGTCGTCGCGCTCGACGCTGTGGCACCCTATGACGCCGTGGTGCTGTCCCCGGGCCCGGGCAGGCCCGAGGAAGCCGGTCGGTGCCTCGAGGTCGTGCAGCGCTGGTCCGGCGCGCGGCCGCTGCTCGGCGTGTGCCTAGGACACCAGACGATCGCGGCGGCGTTCGGCGCTGAGATCGTGCGCGGCGCGCCGGTCCACGGCCGCCCGACCCCTGTTCACCACGACGGCACCGGAGTCTTCCGCGGGCTCCCGCAGCCGCTGATGGCCTGCCGCTACCACTCGCTCTACGTTCCGCGAGAGGTCCCTCCAGCCCTGCTTGCAACCGCGCACACCGAAGCCGGCGAAGTCATGGCGCTCCGACACCGGGAGCACCCGACCCACGGGGTGCAGTTCCACCCCGAGTCGTTCCGCACCGATCACGGCGAGCAGCTGCTCGCCAACTGGCTAGAGGAGACCGCCGCATGAGCCCGCACGCTGTCGATGTCCGCGCGCTCGAGAAGCGCTTCGGCGCGCGCCACGTGCTGCGCGCGCTCGAGCTGCAGATCGCGCCGGGCGAGCTGCTCGGGTTGATCGGGCCTAACGGCGCGGGCAAGTCCACCCTGCTGCGCACGCTGATCGGGCTCGTCCCCCGAAGCAGCGGACACGTCCACCTGTTTGGGCTCGACCCCGCGACAGAGGCGCTGGAGATCCGACGCCGCGCCAGCTACTTGCCTGGAGAAACCGGCGTCTACCAGCAGATGCGCGGCGACGCGTTCCTCGACTTCGCGCTCGGCTTCTACCCGAGACACGACGACGCCCTCCGGAGCGAGCTGCTCGAAGCGTTCGAACTGCCGCTCAACCAGCGCATCCGCAGCTACTCCGCAGGCATGAAGCAGAAGATCGCGCTGGTCGCCACGCTGGTGCCCAACGTCGACCTCTACATCCTCGACGAACCGGACCGCGCGCTCGACGCGCGCGCGCGGTTCTACTTACGCGACGTGCTGCGGGGGCTCAAGACCAAGGGCAAGACGATCTTGCTCAGCTCGCATCACCTGAGCGAGGTCGAGACGCTCGCGGACCGGCTGGAGTTCCTGTTGGCAGGCGCGCTCGTCCCCCACGAGCGCGTGCAGGCTGCGCGGACCGAGCTGCGGCGCCGGCCGCGCGTCCGCCTCCGCGACGGGCACCCCTTGCCCGAGGGCGCGCGCGTCGTGCGCGAGGAGCCCGACGGCGTCCTGGTCCTCCAGACCGACGGGGACGCAGTCCGCTGGCTCCAAGGCGCTGACGCCAACGCGGTAGAGAGCGCCGAGATCGGCGTCGACCGCCTCGAAGACCTTTACCAGCTGCTGCTAGAGGACGACGAGCCGGCGACGCGAGGAGGTGTCGCGTGATCTGGCGTAAGACGATGCGCGAGCTGTGGCTGATCGGCTTCGCCTATATGGCGATCCTTGAGCTCCTCGCGATCCCAGTGCTGCTGCTCTGGCCCGAGATCTACGCCGACCTGCAGCGATCTTCGTTGTTCAAGACGATCGGGGTCGACTTCATCAAGCGCATCGGCGACGCCGTGAGCGGCCGCGACGAGGAGGTGGCCTACATCAACTGGTGCGCGACGATGCTGTTATTCCGCAGCTGCAACCTGGTCACCACGGCGGCGGCCGTGTTGATCGGCGTCGGCCTGTTCGCCCGCGAGCGAGAGAACAACACCCTAGAGTTCTTGTTGGCGCGGCCGGTCTCGCGCAGTTCGATCCTGTGGCAGAAGCTCTGGCCGAGCCTGCTGGTGGTCGTCGTCCCGGTCTTCTTGGTGAACGCATCGGCGGTCCCGTGGTCGTGGTCGATCGAACTGGACCTGCCTTGGTGGGAGCTGTTCCTGGGCTCAATGCACGCGGCGATCTTCGGCGCGGCCATGCTGCTGATGACGACGTGGGCGTCGATCGCGCTGCGCGTGCAGGCGCACGTGGCCGCCGTCGTCGGCGCCTTCGTCGTGTTCCAATTGGGCGTCTACATGACGCAGCGGATCCGACCCTACAGCCTCTTCCGCCTCGTCGACTTCGACTGGTACGGGCCGATTCTCTGCGGCAACACGCCGGCGTGGCAGATGTTCGACCCGATCCACGGCCCCGGCTACACGACCTATCTGCTCGCCGCCTGCGCGGTGTTCTACGCGCTGAGCTGGCGCGCCCTCAGGCGGGCGACGCCATGATCTGGCTCGCAGTCGCCAGCACCCTGATCCGAGAGGTGGCGCGCGCGCTGGTGGTCCCGGCGCGACTCTTGTTTTACTTGCCGCGGCGCCACCATTGGCGCCGGCGCGCGCAGGAAGCGCTCACGGCGGCGAGCCGTCAGGACGATGGCGCGAGCGACGACCCGCTCGCGCGCTTCTACCAGCGTCGCCGGCAGCAGCGCGGCGAACGCCCGCACCTATTCGTGTCGGCCGGTGAAGCGAGCGGCGAACAACATGCCAGCCGGCTCGTCGGCGCGATCGGCGCCACCGCGCGCGTGAGCGCGTTCGGGGGCAGCCAGCTCGCCGACGCTGGCGCGACCGTTCGCTTCGCGCTGAGCGAGCACGCCGTGATGGGCGTCTTCGGCGTGCTCAAGCAGCTGCCGCTGATCCTGCGTGCGTATGCCGACTTCCTGAGGCTGCTGCGCGACGACCCGCCCGACCTCGCCGTGCTGGTCGACTACCCTGGCCTGCACATGGTGATGGCCAAGGCGTGTCGCCGCCGCGGCGTGCCCGTGCTGCACTATGTCGCGCCCCAGTACTGGGCCTGGGGCCCATGGCGCATGCGGCGCTACCGACGCGCGGTCGACGCGACGCTGACCATCCTGCCGTTCGAGACGGAGTTCTTCACGCGGCAGGGGGTGCCGTCTGCCTACATCGGCCACCCGCTGCTCGACGAGCTGCACGACGCGCCGCTGGCAGCCGCGGACGTCGCCGACGTGCGCGCGCGGCGGACGCTGGTGCTGCTGCCTGGTAGCCGCAGCGCGGAGATCGAGGCCAACCTGCGCGGCATGCTGCAGGTCGCCGACGTGCTGCGCGGGCGCGACCCCGACCTCCGCGTCGTGGTCCCGCACAAGAACCCGCGCCGCACCGAGCGGATCCGCGCGATCCTAGAGGAGCAAGGCGCAGATCGCGTCGAACACCACGAAGGGCCACTGGGCGCGTGGCTCGCGGGCGCGCACCTCGTGCTCGCGAAGTCAGGCACGGGCTCGTTAGAGGCCTGCCTGCACGGCAACCCGACCATCGTCGTCTACCAATTGCGCGGCTGGCTCGCGTCGCTCGGCTATCACAACATCCTCAGCGTGCCCTACATCGCCGGCGCCAACCTCGTCGCGGGCCGCGAGGTCGTGCCCGAGCACTGCTTCTCTGGCGACGCCGGGTGGCACGCCGTCGCGGCGGACGCCGTCCGGCTGTGGGGAGACGACGCAGCCCGAAACGAACACATCGAAGCGCTCCGGGAGGTCCGCGAGCGCCTCGGCGCTCCCGGCGCGACCGACCGCGTCGCGGCGATCACGCGGCGCTTCCTTACCGACGCGGCCCCAACAAGCGCGGAACCATCATGAGCTACGACAACCTCGAACCCGAAGACGCCCAGCGGGCGCTGCAGAGCGACGCCGAGATCGCGTTGTTGGACGTGCGCACCCAGCCAGAGCACGACAGCCATCGCTTGCCTGGCGCGACGCTGATTCCGATCCAAGAGCTCGCCGCCCGCGTCGACGAGCTCGACGCGTCCCGGCGCTGGTTCGTTTACTGCGAGCACGGCGTGCGCAGCGTCGCCGCGTGCGAGTTCCTGGCGAACAATGGCTTCGCGAACCTGACCAACATCCGCGGAGGCATGGCGAACTGGGCCAGCTGCGATCTGCCGTTCGAGCGCCGCACGTGACCCGGCGCTCGCGACCGCCTCCAGGACCCAACGCCCGAGCGACACCGAACAAATCGTAGCGAGCGACCATGAACCCCTTTGAACAGGTCTTCTACCCGACCATCACCGCAGGCTGCGCGCTCGGGATCTTCCTCACGTGGAAGGCGTCTGGCTGCGACGCGCCCGGCAAGCGCCAGGTGCTGATGCTGCTGAGCTTCGTGATCGTTTGGATGTCGTTGTTCCTGGGCGTCCACTTCGGCTACGGCGCGTGGCAGACGATGCCCGATCCGCCCGACCGCGCCTTCGCGGACGGCGCCAAGCTGACCGGGAGCCTGATGTTCGGCTGGATCCCGTCGGGCCTCGCGTGCCTGCTGACGCTGCTCGTCTGTCGCGTACTGCGGCGTTTGTCGCGACGTGGCGATCCCCGCTCGACGCCGACGCCGACGCCGTAGCG
>NYVR01000148.1 GCA_002684655.1 Planctomycetota bacterium
CAAGCTGCTGAGCGGGATGACGACGCCTGAAGAAGTCTTGCGCGTCACCCAGCTCGACGTTTCCTGATCGCGCTGCCCTCTCCCCATGCCGATCTTCGAATACAAGGCCATCAACTCGGACAACCGGGTCAAGAAGGGCATCATCGACGCGGACACGCCGCGCGACGCCCGCCTCAAGCTCAAGAAAGACGCGCTCTTCGTCACCGACATCAAAGAGTCGCGCCGCAAAAAGAAGACGGCCGTCTCGATCAAGGGCGTCACTGGCGTCGACGCGCCCAACAAGGCCCGCCTTGAGCAGGTCGCGGCGGTCACGCGCCAGATGGCGTCGCTGCTGCAGGCCGGCATCCCGCTGGCCGAAGCGCTGCGGATGATCATCGAGCAGGCGCCCGACAAGAAGATCGAGAGCGTGTTCCGCGACATCCGCGAGAAGGTTACGCAGGGCATGCCGCTTGGCGACGCGGTCCTGCAGCACCCCGCCTACTTCACCGAGCTCTACGCCAACATGGTCCGCGCCGGCGAATCGTCGGGCGCGCTCGACAAGGTGCTGGTCCGACTAGCCCAGTTCCTGCAGGCGCAGACGCGGCTAAAGAACAAGGTCGGCGCCGCGATGATCTATCCGCTGATCATGATGATCGTCGGCGTCATCGTCGTCGCCATCCTGATGACAGCGGTCGTGCCAAAGGTCACCCAGTTGATCCGCGGCCGAGGCCAGGAGCTGCCGCTGCCGACCCAGATCCTAGTCGCCTGCTCGGACTTCTTAGTCAATTACTGGTTGCTGGTGATGGTCGGGGCGCTCTGCGTTGTCATCGCGTTCCAGATGTTCGTCAACAGCGAGCGCGGACGCCTCGCCTTCGACACGTTCAAGCTAAAGCTGCCCGTGTTCGGCGACCTAGCGCGCAAGCAGGCGATGGCGCGCTTCTCCATCACGCTCGCGACCCTGTTGCGATCTGGCGTCCCAGCACTGCAGGCGATCTCCATCACCAAGAACGTGCTCGACAACGTCGTGCTGCAGAACGCCCTGCAGACGGTCCACGATCGGGTCGTCGAGGGGACCGACATCGCCACCCCGATGAAGATGTCAGGCGCGTTCCCGCCGACGATCTCGTACATGGTCGGCGTCGGCGAGCAAGCTGGCAACCTTGAAGAGATGCTCGAACGCATCAGCTCGACGTACGACGAAGAAGTGGACTTGGCGACTTCGAAGCTCACGAGCGTGCTGGAGCCGCTGATCATCGTGCTGCTCGCAGGCGTCGTAGCGGGCATCGTGATCGCGATCGTCTTGCCCTTGCTGCAGCTGCAGCGAGCCGGCTAGCCGACCCTCTGGCTCGTGGCCGCGGAACAACGTGGCCCGCGGACGCCGAGCGCCTATGCTCATTGGTCGTCCGCTCAGGAACTAGAACCACCAAGACACGACCCATGAAGCCCACCCTCTCCCTGGCTATCGCTTCCGCGCTCTTCGCCTTCGCCGCGTGCACCGCCGAGACTTCGCCCGAGCCGGGCGAAGCCACGCCGAGCGTGCCGTTCCTCGTATGGCCCGAGGACGGCGCGACCGTGTTCGCCGACACCGGCGTCTACGTCGGAGACCCGACGAGCGTCGGCAGCGTCGACGGCACCATCGCCGTGATCATCGGCAGAGACGGCGTGAAGGAGGGAGAAGCGATGCCCGATGGAGCCATGACCTTCGAGGCTGGCGCGGTCTCCGGCTACGTGACGCTGCCGACCGGCGACCAAACGGTGCACGTGCAACGCTTCGACGCGGCAGGCAAGGCCACGACCGACCATCAAAAGGTTCGATACACGGTCGAAGCGACGCCTTCCGATCTAGGCGTCTCATGGCTGGAGCCGAGCGACGGAGCGACGGTCAAGTCACCGTTCAAGGTGCGCTTCGGCATGAGCGGGTCCGCGATGTCGCCTGCGGGCCAGAACCCGCTCGACAAGACCGTTGGACACCACCACGTCTCCGTCAACAAGGGCGTCGTCACCCCAGGCTTCGCGCTGCCGATGGGGACCGCGGACTACCTTCACTACGGCAAGGCGCAGACCGAGGCAGAGGTGACGCTCGCCCCTGGCACCTACGAATTGACGATGCAGTTTGCCGACGCGGCCCACCGCAGCTACGGCGAGAAGCTCGCGTCGAAGACGATCACGGTCACGGTCGAGTAAGGCACGGTCGAGCGAGGCGGTCGAGCAGCGCGCGGGCGGCGGTAGACACGCCCGCTGTCGAAGGCCTCAGCGTGCGATCAGGACGCCCTTCATGTTGGTGAAGTGGCCGGGGAACGTGCAAACGTACGGGTAGGTGCCTGCCTCGGGGATGTCGATCACCAGCGTGTCTCGCTCACCAGGCCCCAAGATCTTGGTCCACCCCAGCGCCTGATCTCTCATCTTCTCTGGCAGGTATTCGTTCTCGGGCGTCGCGCCGGCCGTGAGACACGCTTGCGAGAACGCGAGCACGTCCGTGCCTTTCTTCAACAGCACGAAGTTGTGGCCCATCGCGACCTTCGGCTGCTTACCGACGTTGTAGAAGTTGACCGTCACCTTGGCCGGCGCGTCGATCTCAAATCGATCGTCGCTGTACTTCATCATGTCGTTCCCGCTGATTTCGATCGTGACTTCGCTCGGCCCTGAAGGACCACAACCGACCAAGAGGCTCAACGACGCCACGGACGCGCACTGAAAAACGAATCTTCGCAAGGGGTTCTGCATGAGCCCTTCATACCAAATCCGACTGGCGAATGTTCGCACAGCCCACGCGAGAAAGCGCAGGTCATCGGACCGTCACGCAGGCGCGGACGCCGACTCACTAGTGCAGGAACAGCAGCTCGCGGTACTTCGGCAGCGGCCAGTAGTCGTCGTCGGTCAGCGTCTCGAGGTGATCGGCCTGCTCACGAAGGCGGTTCATGGCAGGGATGACCTCGTCGCGATAGGAGCACGCCTGCTCAAACTCAGAGCCGTCGTGGTTCTCGCACTTATCGAAGACCTCTGCGAGCTCGTCGATGCAGTGCACGAAGTCTTCGATGCGCCGCGTCATATCTCCGAGGCGCTCGGACTGCCGATCGATCGCGAGCCCGTGCACCTTGGTCGCGGACAAACTGTCTGCGACGTCGCGCTGGGTCTTTTGAGCGGCCGGCAGCAGCATGGTGCGCGCAATCGACAGAGCGCTCTGGCCCTCGATGGCGATCGCCTTGGAGTAGGCCTCTAGCTGGATGTTCATCCGGCTCTCGCTCTCCTTGGGCGACAACACGCCGAGGCGATCAAACAGCTTGACGTTCTTCTCTGCGCCGAAGTTCGCGAGCGCGTCGACGGCGTTCGGCACGTTGGGCAGACCGCGGCCAGCGGCCTCCTTGTGCCACTCCTGAGAGTAGCCGTTGCCGTTGAAAACGACGCGTTGATGCGTCTTGAAGATCTCGACGATCACGTCGTTGACCGCGGACTCCAACCCCTGATCCTTGCGCTTCGCGACCTCGTCGGCGATGTGCTCGAGCGAGTCGGCGACGATCGTGTTGAGCACGGTCATCGGCTTGCTTGGTGACTGGCTCGACCCGACCGCGCGGAACTCGAACTTGTTGCCGGTGAACGCGAACGGCGAGGTCCGGTTGCGGTCCGTGGCGTCGCGCGGCAGCGTTGGCATGGATGTGACGCCGAGCTGCATGGTGCCGCCCTTGCGGCTCGCGCCGCTCGTGCCGCTGATCAGCCCTTCCATCACCTCGGTGAGTTGCTCGCCAAGGTATACCGACAAGATCGCCGGCGGCGCTTCGTTGGCCCCGAGACGATGGTCATTTCCAGCTGTGCCGATCGACGCGCGCAGGATGTCTGCGTAGAGATCGACCGCGCGCAGGACCGCCGCCATCATCACGATGAAGCGCATGTTCTGCTCGGGGCTGCTGCCGGGCTCCAGCAAGTTCTCGCCGGTGTCCGTCGACATCGCCCAGTTGTTGTGCTTGCCGCTGCCGTTGATACCCGCGTAAGGCTTCTCGTGGAGAGTGCAGTGGAAGCCGTGCCGCTGCGCGACCTGCTTGAGCACCTCCATCGTCAGCATGTTGTGATCGGAGGCGACCGTCGTGCGCTCAAAGATGGGCGCCAGCTCATACTGCGACGGCGCGACCTCGTTGTGGCGGGTCTTCACCGGCACGCCGAGCTTCCACAGCTCCTGCTCCGTGTCCTGCATGAACGACAGCACGCGGCGCGGGATCGAACCAAAGTAATGGTCTTCTAGCTCTTGCCCCTTGGGCGGCTTCGCGCCGAAGAGCGTCCGCCCGGTCGCGACGAGGTCAGGACGCAGCACCTGCAGGTCGCGGTCGATCAGGAAGTACTCCTGCTCGCAACCGAGCGTCGGGTAGACGTGACCGATGCGCTCATCGCCGAGGACACGCAGGATCTTCAACGCTGCCTTGTTCAGCGCCTCGGCGCTCCGCAGCAACGGCGTCTTCTCATCGAGCGCTTCGCCGGTCCACGAGCAGAAAGCCGTTGGAATGCAGAGCGTCGCGCCGCTACGCGTCTCTCGGATGAAGGCGGGCGAGGTCGGGTCCCACGCGGTGTAACCGCGGGCCTCAAAGGTCGCTCGCAGGCCGCCGCTCGGGAAAGAGCTCGCGTCCGGCTCCCCCTTGACCAGCGCTTTGCCGCTGAAGTCCATGAGCACCCCGCCGTTGGCGAAGTCGACGTCGACGAAGCTGTCATGCTTCTCGGCGGTCGCGCCCGTCATTGGCTGGAACCAGTGCGTGAAGTGTGTCGCGCCGCGCTCCACCGCCCAGAGCTTCATCTCGTTGGCGACGAGGTCCGCGAGTTGCACGTCCAACGACTCGCCGCGCTCCATGCAACGCTGCAACGATTCGTAAGCGGCCTTGGGCAACCGCTCTCGTATCTGTTCGAGCCCAAACACGTTCACTCCGAACATCTCGGGGATGTTGACGGAGCCCGCCTCGACGGCGACCGGGGACTTACGGGCGATCAGCTGAATGGCGGCGACTCGCGCTGCAGACGACACAGATACCTCCTGGCAAATAGCAAAACGGCACCGCACAGAGCGGCGCCGCCCGAAAGGTATCCGCGTGTTGCACAAGATACACGCGCGCACTCGGACGTTGACGACGCGGCGCTCACCGCGACGCGCTCGCCAACGTGAATGACTTTCCACAATGGGCGCGACCTCTGCTGCGCTGCCGCGAGGATGATGCGACAGGGCAGCGGCTCATCAACGAGGCAGCCGCCGGCGAGCGTCGATGGCTGCATCGTTGCCGTCTTCTACACGTCCGCGCTCTTTGTTCCGCCCGTCGGCGTACCCGATGCTTGGTCGACGCCGACGTTGGCATTCGTAGCGAGCGGGTGCACCCGACACCTCGCCGCGGACGTCACGCTAGCTGAACGTCGCGACCCCCGCCCGGCCTGCTGTCGACGTGCGTCCAAAAATGAGAAGCGCCTGCCGATCAAGCGTCACGCCCCAGCTCGCCGGCAGCCCTCGCCGCCGAGCGCGGATCCGAACGACGCGGCCGCAGGATCGCCTCCGCCACAACCGCCCTAGCTGGCTCCAACCAAATCTGCGCCGCGCAGCATCTGCCGAGAAGATCGCCTGCTCCGAAAGCAACATTCATGCGAAATCGGCCTCGCGTCGATGATCCATGACGAACGCGTGTCACAGACTCACGCGCACCTGCGGTGCACGCATCGCGACGGGTCCGGATCCTGAGGAATATCACAAGCGCAATAATTGAAAGCCTTTACAGTTAATCCTCGCGCCGATTTCGGTTCGCGCGAGCCAACAGGCTGCGCCGACAATATTACGATAAACCGTAATCAAGACGCGCACGTGCGTCACCTAGCGATCGCGCCCACGCGCCTAGCGAGCCCTGGCCGAGAGTTATCCCATCCCGAGCAGTGGTCGATCGCGCCCCGATTGCGTTCAATGGGTGTGTGTGATGGTTCCACGTCTCCGACCGACGTCCTTGCCATGAACCGAAACAGCTTCGTTATCGCTGCTCTCGCGCTCGCCCTGCTGAGCATGATCGGGCCGGCTCGTGCCCAGACGTCTGCGCGCAACGCGCAACGCCCTAAGCAACGCGTCGAAGACGTTCGGACGACCAAGGCGGTTCGACGCGACGCCGCCAAGATCGACGCCCTGCTCGAGCGCGGGCTCAAGCGCAAGCGACTGGAGCCGCTGGCGCGCATCGACGACGCGACGTTCGTGCGCCGCGCATACCTCAGCGTCGTCGGGCGCATCCCGACGCTGAAAGAGACGGAATCCTTCTTCGCAGACCAGGCGCCGGACAAGCGCGCGGCGCTGCTGGCCCTCCTCCTGGACAGCCCAGGCCGCACCAGCCACTTCAGCAACTACTGGTTTGACCTGCTGCGCGTGAAGTCGCGACAACGCAACGTCAGCGGCGAGCCGTTCGCACACTTCATCCGAACAGCGGTCCGCGACGACATGCCCTACGACGCGTTCGTGCGCGAGATGGTCGTCGCAGAAGGCGCCGCGCACGGCCGCGACAACGGCGCTACGGGTCACCTGATGCGCGACACCGGCATGCCACACGACTCGATGTCGAACACCGTGCGGCTGTTCCTCGGCACGCGCCTGGAGTGCGCGCAGTGCCACAACCACCCCTTCGACCACTGGACCCAGAAAGAGTTCTTTGGGATGGCTGCGTTCTTCGGCGGGATCAGCTATCGCGACAACAAGGAGGTCGCGAACTACCGCAGCATGCGGCAGAGATTCGCGGAAGAACCACAGGCCACCCGCAACGCCGCTACGCGCCTCGTGAGAAGCCTCGCGACCGGGATTCACGGCTCCGGGAGCGGCTTGGAGAAGCTCCCTAAGGACTACCAGTATGACGACGCGCGGCCGCAGAGCTCCGTGAAGGCCGATACGATCTTCGGCGCGAACGTGAAGCTGCGCTACCCGTCACAGTCCATGATGCGCTCGCAGAGCAAGCGCGCGAAAGCGCGGCGCCGCAACCGGGAGGTCCCGCAGGCGAACTCGCGCGGCGCGCTCGCCGACTGGATGACCGACAAGAAGAACCCGATGTTCGCCAAGACCGCGGCGAATCGGATGTGGGCGCGCACCTTCGGACGGGGACTGGTCGAGCCGATCGACGATTGGAAGAAGAAGACCACAGCTGTCCACCCCGAGCTGCTCAGGGAGCTCGAGAAGCTGATGGTGCGCGTCGACTTCGACCTGCGCCAGTTCGAGCGCGTGCTCCTGCACACCGAGCTCTTTCAGCGCGAGGTCGAGCCGCAAGACCCCGAGCCCGGCATCGCGCCTGCGTTCCAAGGGCCGATCATGCGCCGCCTGAGCGCCCCGCAGGTCTGGGACTCACTGCTCACGCTGGTGTTCGACGACCTCGACGAGCGGCTGCGCGACCCGGTCGCGCGCGCGGAGAGTGTCTACGCCTACCACGACCAGCTCAAGGACGCCGACGCCGAAGAAGTCCTCGCGATCGTAAAGGGCGGCGGCCGGAACATGATGCAGTCCATGGCCCGGCAGCAGCGGGCCGAAGCCAAGGCCGCGACACGTCGCGACCAACAGGCACGCAAGCGTGCGCGGCCGATCTTGCGCAAGCTCGAAGAGGCCCGGCGCGACGGCGACCTGCAAAAGGTCGCAGCGATCCGCAAACAGCTCGAACAGATGGGCGTCAACCTCGGGTCGCGGGCGGCCAAAGGCGCAGAGCGTGACCTGCTGCGCGCCAGCGACCTAAAGCAACCCGCGGACTTGGGCCACGTGCTGCGACAATTCGGGCAATCGGACCGAGAGACGATCGACGCCAGCACGGACGTAGCGACGGTGCCGCAGGTGCTGACGCTGATGAACGGCTTCCTGGACCAGCGCGTGCTCAACGGCGAGTCCGCGCTGCGTCGAGACCTGACGCTGGCTCGCGACGGCGAGCGACGCGTCCGCGTCGCCTATCTGACCATGCTCAACAGGGAGCCGACCGAGCAGGAGCTTGAGCGCTGGAGGCGGCTGATCGCCGTCAACGGCCGGACAGCTATCAACGACCTCGTATGGGTGCTCTGCAACTGCAACGAGTTCCGCTTCGTCCGCTGACCCTTCGCCACCCCGAAACGCCCGCGAACCCATGTCGCTCCGCAACACCATCCGCAGCGTCGACCTCGACACCCGCCGCACGTTCCTTTCGGGAATGGCGCGTTCGATGTTCGGCGTTGGCGCCGGCGCCACGTTCGGCCCAGGGCTGATCGCGGGAGCGCTCAACCAGGCACCGCAGGGCCCCATCACCGGCCAAGACCCAAAGCCCATCGTGCTCGGCAACGCCTCGGCCAAGCACGTCATCTACCTGTTCATGTCGGGCGGGATGAGCCACATCGACACGCTCGACCCGAAGCCCGGACAGAAGACGCACGGCCCCAAAGAGGCGGTCGCGACCAACGTCGACGGCATCCAGCTCGGCGGCTACCTGCCCAAGACCGCGCGTCACATGGACAAATGCTGCATCATCAGCTCGATGACCAGCACGCAGGGCGCGCACGAACAGGCGCAATACCTGATGCGCACGAGCTACGAGAAGCGCGGCACCATCCAACACCCGAGCACGGGCGCGTGGTGCAACCGTATGGCAGGCCGCCACAACGACACGCTGCCGGGCCACGTCATCGTAGGCGGCGGCTCTGACACCCCCGGCGCAGGGTTCTTCCCGGCTGAGTTCCAACCGGTCCCGATCGGCAACGCCAACGATGGGCTGAAGAACGTCGCGCGACCGCGCGGCATCTCCGAGAGCCGCTTTAGACGACGCCTTGAGCTGCTCCAAGAGCTCGACGAATCGTTCGCGGCGAAACACAAACAAACCTCGGTGAGCGCCTACAGCAAGGCCTACGAAGAGGCCGTCAAGGTGATGCGTAGCAGCGACCTCGTCGCGTTTGACCTCAACGAAGAAACTGAGGCGATGAAGCAGGCGTACGGCACTGGCTCGTTCGGCAGCGGCTGCCTGATGGCGCGCCGCCTCGTCGAACACGGGGTCCGCTACGTGGAGGTCATGAGCGGCGGCTGGGACACCCACGCCGAGAACTTCGAGCGGCTTGAGGATCTCACGCCGCAGATCGACCAGGGCCTCAGCGCGCTGCTGGCCGACCTGGACGCGCGCGGCCTGCTCCAGGACACGCTCGTTGTGCTCGCCAGCGAGTTTGGACGCACGCCAGACATCGACGAAGACAACGGCCGCAACCACTACCCTAAGGCGTTCAGCACCCTGCTTGCCGGCGGCGGCGTCCGCGGCGGACAGCGGTTCGGCAGAACGGACAAGGAAGGGCGAGAGCCTGACTCTGAGCCGACGACGATCCCGGACCTAAACGCGACGATCGCCTACGCGTGCGGGATCCCGACGGACCATAAGCTCTACTCGCCGTCGGGACGCCCGTTCCAGGTCGCTGACAAGGGCATGGCGATCACCGAGATCTTCTGACGAGTCGCACACCGCGCGTCAAGGGCGCGCGCCAGCCCGAACAGGACCTGATGAAGCTGCGCGTAGCACTACTGTTGACGATCGCGACCGCGCCGCTGACGGCGCAGTCCGGCGCCAGCGTCGACTTCGCGAAGCAGGTGTTCCCGATCCTCGAGAAGAACTGCATCGAGTGTCACCGCGCCACCTACGTCGACAAGAACGGTCGCCGTCAGCGCCCGAAGGGCCGGGTGATGCTGGACACGCTGGCGAACATCCAGAAGAGCAAGCGAGGCAAGCTGTTCGTGGCCAAGCAGCCCGACGACTCCCTCGTGATGGAGACGCTCGACCTGCCAGCAGACGACGAGGACCGGATGCCGCCGCCGAAGAAGGGGCCGCCCCTGTCGAAGTATCAGGTCAACCTGATCCGGCGCTGGATCGAGCAAGGCGCAGACTTCGGCAGCTGGACCGGAGAAGAGGCGAAGGCCGCGAGCGACAGCAAAGCTGTGAAGCCTTCGCAGGCGAAGAGCGGCGAGAGAAGGCCACCGGCTGCAGCCAAGAAGACCGGCCCGTCTCCGGTTGTCGTCCTCAGCAAGGGGCTGAGCCCCGTCCCGGCGACGCAGCTTGCGCCGTTCCAATCGGAAGACGCGCTGTTCACCGTCAAGAGCATCGGCGACGGCAGCCCGCTGCTCCGCGTTAGCTGCTGCGGCAACACCGACGAGGTGGACGACGAGACGCTTACCCAACTGTTGCCGATCGCAGATCACATCTTCGACCTGGACCTCGCCCGCAGTCAGGTCAGCGACAGCGGCTGCGCCGTCATCGCCAAGATGCGCCGCCTGACGAAGCTCGACCTCCGACAGTCAAGAGTCGCCAACGCGGGGGTCAAGCAGCTCGCGAGCTGCGAGGAGCTGCGCTCCCTCAACCTCTTCGACACCCGCGTAGGCGATTACTCGCTGATCGCCATCAGCGACCTGCAGCATCTGGAGCAACTCTACATCTGGAAGACCGACGTGAGCGCGAAAGCTGTGGTCCGTCTGCGAAGCCAGCGCAAAGGCGTGCGCGTCGTGTTTGCGCCAGACATGCCCGAGGCGATGGAAGAAGAGGCGTCGGGACGTAAGCGACGACGCTGACGGCTTCGACCGACTTTCAATCTTCGCGCGAGACGCCGCGCCGTGGCAGGATGAGGGCATGCGCATCACGTTCGTGCAGACCGGCGGCACCATCGACAAGGACTACCCGCGCAGCCGCGGGGGCTACGCCTTCGAGATCGGGGAGCCGGCCGCGGGTCGGCTCATGGAGCGATGGCAGGCAACCATAGATTTCTGTTCACAGACAGCCTGCCGCAAAGACAGCACGGAGATCACCGACGAAGACCGCGCGGCGCTCGCCGCCCTCATCGCCGATGACCCCAACGACCACGTGGTGGTCACCCACGGCACCGATACGCTCCTGGAGACAGCTGCGTTCCTCGCCGATCGCGTCGGCGGCAAGCGCGTCGTGCTGACCGGCGCGATGCGTCCCGAACGTTTCAGCGATTCGGACGCGCCGCTGAACCTAGGATGCGCGGTCGGCGCTCTGCAGCTCGCGGACCCTGGCGTCTACGTGGCCATGCACGGCGTCGTCGGTCGCTACGACCAGGTGCGTCGATCCGCAGACACACACCGATTTGAACGCATATGAAGATCCCAGAAGACCCACGCATCCCCACGCCAGCCGGCCATTACTCTCCTGTCGTGGAACACAACGGCCTGCTGTTCGTCAGCGGCCAATTACCGATGGACCCTATCACCAAAGAGGTCCCCGAAGGAGTCGAGGCACAGACGATCCGCGCCCTCGACAATATGGAGAACCTGCTGCACGCAGCCGGCAGCGACCGCCGACACGTCCTGCAGGTCCGCGTCTACGTCAGCGACATCGACCTGTGGGACACCGTCAACCGCGCCTACGCGGGCTGGTTCGGCGATCACAAACCCGCCCGCGCGATCGTGCCATGCGGCGCGCTACACTTTGGCTGCCTGCTCGAGATCGAGGCCACGGCAGCGGCGCGCTGAACGACGCCCCTTCTCCGCCCTCAACGCCGAGAAGGCTTGACGGACTCCTGAGCGAGGGCTAGGGTGCCCCGCGCGATTCCAGGCTTCGCGCCAAGGAATCGCCGGTCGGGGCGTGGCTCAGCTTGGTAGAGCGTTGCGTTCGGGACGCAAAGGTCGGAGGTTCAAATCCTCTCGCCCCGACCAACTTCTACGTCGAAACCAACAGCCGCTGGCCTCTCACCAGCAGCGCCTGGGCAAGAGACGTTCTGAGGTGCTCGTCGCCGCTGTTCGGTTGACCCGCTCCGTTTCCAGAGCATCTGAGGCCCAGCCGCGAGACAAGGGGTCGGACTGAATCGACCACGTTGCGCTCCTCTTCCGCCATAGGGCAGGCATGCGATTCCATCTGCTGACACCTGAGATCCGGGAGCTGCTGAGTGAGGCGCGGCATGAGGACCTCGTCGAAGTGCTGCAGGACATGCACCCCAGCGACGCCGCGACGATCCTGGAGGGGCTCGAAGTCGAAGAGCTCGCCGCCGTCCTCGCGCATATGCCCGACGACCTTGAGCGAGACCTCTTCGGCTACCTTTCGTCGGAGCTGCAAGAGGACTATGTGGACGGGGCGGGTCGCGAACGCGTCCAACACGTTCTGCGCGGCATGCTCTCTGACGATCGCGCCGAGTTCCTCGACCGTCTGGACGACGCTGTCCGCAGGAAGCTGATCCCGCTGCTCTCAGCAGCCGCCAGAGAAGACCTGCTGCGCCGAGACACGTTCGACGAAGATCAGGTCGGCGCGATCCTTAGCACGGAATACGCCGTGCTAAGCCCCACCGCGACCGCGCGAAGCGCCATCGGCGCGCTTCGCCGCCAGGCGCCGAGCAAGGAGACGATCTACTACAGCTACGTCCTTGACCGAGCTGGACACCTCGTCGGTTTCGTCTCGCTGCGCGATCTCATCCTCGCGTCTCCTGACGCGAAGATTGAGGAGGTCATGAAGACGGATCTCGTCTCGATCAATGCGAACGCCGACCAAGAGGAGGCAGCGCGCCTGATCCGCGACTATGACCTGATCGCGCTCCCGGTCGTAGACTCCGCCAGCAACCTCGTAGGGATCGTCACACACGACGACGCTGTCGACATCGTCGAGGAGGAGGCCCAGGAAGACTTCGAGAAGATGGCCGGCGTCACCGGCCATGGCGTCGAGCCCGGCGACTACGACTACATGGACGAACCGGTGCTGCGCCAGGTGCGTCGCCGCGCGCCGGTCATCTGCCTGCTCGCCTTGTTCTGGGTGTCCACGTCGGCCGTCATCGGCGCGTTCGAGGACCACCTGACAGGCCTGCTGATCGGGATGCTGCCGATGGTCATGGCGACCGGCGGCATGGTCGGCACACAGGCGAGCGCGCTGGTCATCCGCGCGCTAACAATCGGCGACGTCGAGAAGAACACGATCCCACGCGTACTCTGGAAAGAGCTGCGGGTGGCAGGAACGATCGCCGTGCTGCTGGGCGTGATCGCGAGCATCGACACGATGCTCGTCAACGGCATCAAGGACGAGCCCGTCGCGTTCGAGGCGGTCACCGCGATCGCCATCGCGATCGGCGCGGCGATGGTCGGCCACGTGCTCTCCGCCGCGCTCCTGGGGGCGTGCACGCCGATCGTCGTGAAGAAGCTCCGCGGCGACCCGGCCATGATCAGCACGCCTGCCGTGACCGCCATCGCCGACCTGACCGGCGCCGCGATCTACCTCGCGACGGTCACGCTGCTGCTGGCCGGCTGATCGGGGCGCTCGGCGGCGCCCGACGGCACCAGCGAGACCCGCGCGGCCGCGTGACGTCGCTTCAGAGCGGGCGCTTAGGAGACGCCGCGCAGACCTCGCGCGCGATCCAACGACGAATACGCGCGCTCGTGTATCCCCGCTTGGTGAGCACCCTGTCGATGGCAGCGCCCCGCGCCCGCGCGGCTTCGATCGCGCCTCGCAGCTCGTCTATCTCGGCCAGCGCGCGTTCGCGCTCCGCTGCATCCACGAGCCCGGCCCGGCGCGCGCTCAGCCCTGACCAGCCCAGCGGGACGCTCGCGGCCAGCGCGACCGCGAAGAGCCCGAGCGCTCCTAGACTCGACGGCAGCTTGGCGAAGGGCACCAGCCCCGTCGCCAGCACCAGCGCTGCGGCGCCGACCTGTGCTCGCCACGGCAACAGCTGGATCGAACCGACGAAGCCCGGCGGCTGGGTCGCGTCGAGATCACGAGACGCTGCCGACATGGGGCGCCGCTCGCTACTCTTCCTTGGCCTTGGCGCGCAGGAACTCGCGGTTCATGTCCGCGATGACCCGGATCGGGATCTCTTTCGGGCAGACAGCTTCGCACTCGTACTGGTTGGTGCAGTTCCCGAAACCTTCTTCATCCATCTGCTCGACAAGGTTCCGGGCGCGCTGTTCGCGCTCCACCTTGCCTTGCGGCAGGTGCGCGAAGTGCGAGATCTTGGCGCCGACGAACAGCATCGCAGAAGCGTTTTTGCAGGAGGCGACGCATGCGCCGCAGCCGATGCACGTGGCCGCGTCGAACGCCTTGTCAGCGTCGGGCTTGGGGATCGGGATCGCGTTGGCGTCCTGCGGGGCCCCGGTGTTCACCGAAATGTAGGCCCCCGATTGCACCACGCGGTCGAACGCCGCGCGATCTACGACGAGGTCGCGAATCACGGGGAAAGCGGAGGCGCGCCACGGTTCGATGTAAATCTCCGCGCCGTCTTGGAAGCTCCGCATGTGGAGCTGGCACGTCGTCGTGCCCTTCTCAGGGCCGTGAGCGACACCGTCGATCATGACACCGCAAGACCCGCAGATGCCTTCGCGGCAGTCGTGGTCGAACGCGACGGGCTCTTCACCGCTCCGAATCAGGTCCTCGTTGAGGACGTCGAGCATCTCGAGGAATGACATGTCAGGCGAGACATGGTCCACCTCGTAGCAAACCATCTTCCCGTCTTGCTTGAAGTCTTTCCGGGTACTCTTCTTGGATTGCCGCCAGATGTGGAGCTTGACCTTCATCTCTACTTGTAGCTCCGCACCGCCAGCTTGACGTTGTCGAACACCAGCTCCTCTTGGTGTCGGATTGAGTTGTGGATCTCGCCCGTGTGCTCCCAGACCGCCGCGTGGGCGAAGTTTTCGTCGTCTCGTTTGGCCTCGCCTTCGATCTCGTGCTCCTCGCGGAAGTGACCCCCACAGGACTCTTCGCGGGCGAGCGCGTCGCGGCACATCAGCTCGCCGAACTCTAAGAAGTCGGCGACGCGACCGGCCTTCTCGAGCGACTGGTTCATGGTCTCCGCCGAGCCGAGAACCTTGACGTCCTGCCAAAACTCTTCGCGCATCACCGGGATGTCACGGATCGCCTGCTCCAGGCCAGCTTTGTTGCGCGCCATGCCGCAGCCGTCCCACATCGTCTTGCCGAGGAGCCGGTGGAAGTCATCGACAGTGCGCTTGCCCTTGACGGCGAGCAAGCGCTTCGTGCGGTCCTCGACCTCCTGCTCTACCTTGCGGAACTCTGGGTGGTTCGTGTCGACCGCGCCGGGGCGCTGCCCCGCGAGGTAGCCGCCGATGGTGTAGGGCACGACGAAGTAGCCGTCGCAGAGCCCCTGCATCAGCGCCGAAGCGCCGAGGCGGTTGGCGCCGTGGTCGCTGAAGTTGGCCTCGCCGCAAACGAACATCCCTGGGATCGTCGACTGCAGGTCGTAGTCGACCCAAAGACCGCCCATCGTGTAGTGCACGGCGGGGAAGATCCGCATCGGCTGCTTGTAGGGGTTCTCCGCGGTGATCTTCTGATACATGTGGAAGAGGTTGCCGTAGCGCGCCTTGATGGCGGGCTCTCCCAGACGTTCGATCGAGTCGCGGAAGTCCAGATACACGCCGAGCCCCGTGTCGCCGATGCCCCGGCCGTCGTCGCAGACCTCCTTGGCCGCCCTCGACGCAATGTCTCTGGGCGCGAGGTTGCCGAAGCTCGGGTATTTACGCTCGAGGTAGTAGTCGCGCTCGTCGTTGGGGATCTCGTGCGCGAGGCGCTTGTCCCCCTGCTTCTTCGACACCCAGACGCGGCCGTCATTGCGCAGCGACTCGCTCATCAAGGTCAGCTTCGACTGGTGATCACCGCTGACCGGGATGCAGGTCGGGTGGATCTGCGTGTAGCACGGGTTCGCGAAGCCTGCGCCCTGCTTGTGCGCGCGCCACGCCGCGGTGACGTTGCAGCCCTTGGCGTTTGTGCTGAGGTAGAAGACGTTGCCGTAGCCGCCGGTCGCGATGATGACCGCGTCCGCTGCGTGGCTCCGAACCTCGCCGCTGACGAGGTCCCTTACGACGACGCCCTTGGCGTGGCCGTCGACCTTGACGAGGTCGAGCATCTCCGAGCGGTTGTACATCGTCACGGTCCCGAGACCGATTTGACGTGACAGCGCCGCGTAGGCGCCGAGCAAGAGCTGCTGGCCGGTCTGACCGCGCGCGTAGAACGTACGACTCACTTGCGCGCCGCCGAACGAACGGTTGTCGAGCAGGCCCGAATAGTCGCGCGCGAACGGCACGCCCTGCGCGACGGCTTGGTCGATGATATTTACGCTGCACTGCGCCAGACGATAGACGTTGGCTTCCCTGGCGCGGAAGTCACCACCCTTGACGGTGTCGTAGAACAGCCGCCAGATAGAGTCACCGTCGTTGCGATAGTTCTTAGCCGCGTTGATGCCGCCCTGCGCCGCGATCGAGTGCGCGCGCCGCGGGCTGTCTTGGTAGCAGAAACAATCAACGGCGTATCCCAGCTCCGCGAGCGATGCAGCAGCCGACGCGCCAGCGAGGCCTGAGCCAACGACGATGATTCGATACTTCCGCTTGTTGGCGGGGTTGACGAGCTTCAGCTGGAACTTACGCGTGTCCCATTTGTCTTGGATAGGTCCGTCCGGGATTCTCGCGTCGAGGTTCATATCCACTACCCAACTAAGCCGAGGTCAGGCAGAAAACGATCCAGTTTTACGGACAGCGCGATCAACATATTTCCGCCGGCGATCACAAGCGCGAGGCCAAACGAGGTCAGCTTGATTATAGGAGTATACCGCTTGTGCTGCAGCCCTAGCGTCTGAGCGAGGCTTTGCATCCCGTGGCTCAGGTGCAAAAACAAGATGACCTGGAAGACGGCGTAGGCGGACACAATGTACCAGTTGTCAAAGCTGGTCTTGACCATCGAGTGGACGTTCTTCGTGAACTCCTCGCCGATCTTCACCTGCGCCTCGAACTCTGGCGTGATGGCCGGGACCTCGAGGGTGAAGTGGAGCAGGTGATAGATGACGAATCCAAGCACCGAGAATCCGCTGAGGACCATAGATCGCGATGCCATGGAGGCCTGCACGGTGCCGGGCCGCTGATACGCGACAGGCCGCGCCGAGCGGTTGGCGCGCGACAGGCGAATCGCCGTCGTCACATGCAGCGCAAAGACGCTGAGCAGGCCGATGCGCGCGACCCAAAGCAACGGGCCGAGGTCGTGGAGCATCTTCGCGTAACTATTGATCTTCTCTGGCTCTGCGAACAAGAACTGCAGGTTGCCGAGCATGTGAACCACGACAAATCCAAACAGCATCAGGCCGGTGACCGCCATGGTCACCTTGCCGCCTATCGACGACCGCCAGAATGAAAGCAGCCAAGACATCTATGCAAAAACGATCCGCACTTGACGCTCAGATTGCAACCATCAGGCGGACGCGCGGTCAGGACTTGCGGCCATTCACCGGCGTTTTGCCCATCGACACGAGGCCACGGAGAGCGTCGGCAGCGCGGAGGTCCAGCGTCTTGATGTGCTCTGGAGGCAGCAGCAACAAGCGACCGTTCGATGGATTTGGCGAACTCGGCACGAACACGATGGCGTGCTCGGTGCCATCGGGGCCATCGGCGCGCCCTGTGACGAGGCCGATCTCAAATCCATCGTCTACGCGCACAGCGACTACCGACTCGAAGAAGCGGTCCCGCTCCGTGTCATAGCCGAGCACCTCTTTCAAGGACTGGTAGAGCGTGCCGACTAGCGGCAACCGCTGGAGCAATTTGTCAGCTTGGCGCCACAGCCAGCGGCCGAGGAACGTCGTAACAAACAGGCCCACGAGGTAGACGAGCACGAGGGCTGCCAGGATGCCCAGGCCAGGGAAATACCAGCTCACCTCGTCGCGCCAGGACCTCGCCAAAGAGGTCTCCGCGTAGACGAGCCCGAGCGCCGCGCCGCCGATCGGCAGGAGCGCGACGACGCCTCCGACGAGGCACCGTGTGACGTGACGAGTCGGGGAGTTCATACGCAGGAGCATAAGCAGTCCGCGATGCGATCGACACGTGCAACCGCCCGTCTGCGAACGCCTCCCGGCTGTCGGCCCGCTGCGCGGCAGCGTGATCGTCCTCCATGGCTACGGAGCCAGCGGAGCCGTCCACGTCGGCGACGGGCGCGCCTTCGCCGCGCGCGGCGTCGAGGTGCTTTCGCCCGACGCGGCCAGCCACGGCCGCGGGGACGACGGACGCCTCGCGAAGTTGGCGGACGCAGACGACAGCCAGGACGCAGTCAATCGCGGAACCGGCGCACACACGCCGCGGCCACGGCGTCACACGCCGCGGCTGCGTCGCCTTGGTTGCACGTCACCAACACACCGAACCCAGCCTCCGGCGCCAACCAAGCGACGCAAAACCACAGCGTGTTGCTGCCTGTGTGCGTCAACACCGGACCGGGCGCCCAACGTCGCTCCGTGACCATCCAGCCGTGGGCGTAGCGTCCTGCTCGAGGCGGGGCGCGTAGCCGCTGCCGCGACCGCTCGGATAAGATCCCGCCCTCGGTCGCGATTTGCAGGTGCAGCGCCGCGAACTTCGCCCAGTCTTTCAGGCTGGCATGGACGGTCCCAGCGGGGCCCAAGGACGAAGGGTTATCGAAGAATACAGGCTGCCGCTCGCCGTCACGAACCACGTGACCCCAAGGATGATCGACGGCGGCCTCGTCACCAGGTGGCCCGAAGCCCGTTTGTGACATCCCGAGCGGATCAAAGAGCCGCGCGCGCATTTGCTGCTGCCAGCTCGACCCGACAACGGCCTCACCGACGGCGCCTGCGATCATGTAGCCGGCGTTCGAGTAGAGGAACCGCGCTCCGGGTGCAGCCTCTAGCGGCGCCGCCAACAGCGCCCGCGCGACCTCAAGTCGAGCCTCCCCATCGCTGCCGTCATACCGGAACAAACGCGCCCACAGCGGCGCTGGCGGCGAGGCTGGCAGCCCCGAACGGTGCCAGAGAAGACTCGCGAGCGACACTTCTCGCGCTGAAGGGTGCATCGACGACGCGAGGTCAGGCAGCGCCACCGCGACCGTCGTCTCCCACGCGAGGTCGCCGTCGTCGACCAGCATCGCCAGCCAAGTCGCCGTCATCGCCTTCGTGCACGAACCCAAGTGCCAGCGGTCGCTGTCGGAGACCTCAGTCGGGTCACCGACCTTACGCAAGCCCACGACACCCAGCCCAGACAGCGCGCCGTCCTGCAGCACAGCGACCCCGAGCGCGGGGACGTTGTGCTGACGCCGGATCGGCGCCAGCATCTCGCCGAGATCGGCGACCTGCTGCGCTGAGGCGCCCAGCGCGAAGACCGTAGAGAGCGAGACCGCTGCGAGCGCGCGCATTCAGAGAGCGTCTCAGATCGTGCTGGGCAGCACCAGCAGCAGGCCCTACGCCGCGGCCGCTCCGACTCGGTAGGCGCACAGGACCAGCCCAGAGACGGCCAAAGCGACGACCGCACGACCCGCGATACCTGGGTTCCGCCGCGCCAGCGGCGCGCGCCCGGCGCCGTCAGTTGCCCCGCGTCGCCATGACCAGGTCACCAACAGCCCGCCCGCGCCGTAGGCGACGGCGTCCCACGGGTCCGCGACGGCCCCCGGCGCGAGCGCCGGGATCGCCGGCCCCAGCAGTTCGAAGCAGCACGTCCAGAGCGCCCAGTGGGCCGCGCTCTCGTAATAACTCGGCGCGTGATCGTGCGCGCGGAGGCCGAGACGGCGCTGCAACCACAAGGTGATCGGCAGCAACACCGGCAGACACAGGGCGTCGCTCAGATAACAGTGCACGAACGAAGACTTGTCCGCGACACACGCCTTTAACCAGAAGTGATTGCACGAATACAGCAGCACGGCGAGCAGGCACAGCGGCTCCTGCCAATACGTGAAGCGACGAGCGGTCATCGGCAGCAACATAGCGCTTGTTCAGCGATGTCCCAGCCCGCTCACGTTCGCGCCGGACGGCGCGCACGGCTAACCTGCCTGCAATGAAGCCTCGCGCGCTGGTCACCCGTCACGTCTATCCTGCGGCTATACCGATCCTGCAGGAGCACTGCGTCGTCGACTATCAGGACAGCTATGAGGTCCTCAGTGAACCAAGGCTCATGCGCAAGCTCGCCCTCGCCGAAGGCGTCGTCTGCCAACTCACCGACCCAATCAGCCGGGCAGTGATCGAGGCCGCGCCAAAGCTGAAGGTGATATCCCAGGTCGCTGTCGGCTATGACAACATCGACGTGACGGCAGCGACCGAGCGCGGCATCGTCGTCACGAACACCCCCGGGGTGCTGACGGAGGCCACCGCTGACATGACCTTCGCGCTGCTGCTGGCCGCAGCCCGCAAGCTTCCGGCAGCCGAGCGCTACCTGCGCGCCGGGAAGTGGCAGCGCTGGGACGTCGACCTGCTCTGCGGCGGCGATGTCCACGGCCAAACCATCGGGATCGTCGGCCTGGGCCGGGTCGGCCAAGCGGTCGCCCGACGAGCCCGCGGCTTCGGGATGCGCGTTCTCTATACGGCGCGGCACGAGGCCGAACACGCGCTCGAAGAAGAGCTGCAGGCGACTCGACTGCCGCTAGACACCCTGCTCGCCGAGAGCGACTACGTCTCCCTGCACGTGCCGCTCACGGACGAAACCCACCACATGATCTCCGTACCGCAGCTTTGCGCGATGCGCTCGCACGCGATCCTGATCAACACCGCGCGAGGACCAGTCATCGACGAGCGCGCGCTGGTCGCGGCCCTCGAGGAAGGCCTGATCGGCGGGGCGGCGCTTGACGTGTTCGAACACGAACCGACGATCCCACCAGCGCTGCTTGAATTAGACAACGTCGTGCTCCTCCCCCACATCGGCAGCGCCGTGAGCAGCGTGCGCTCGCTGATGTGCGCGCTCGCAGCGCGCGACTGCGCCGCCGTCTTGGGCGGGCATGAACCGCCGAGCCATGTCGTGAATCCAGAGGTCTTGCGGTGACAGACATCGCCGGGCTCCTGCGGCGCACGTTCCTGTCGACGGTCGCACACATCGCAGACCGAATCGAGGCTGGAGTGACCGAGGGGCTCAGCGATATCAACGACGCGATCCGCCCGGAGGGACGCGTGATCCTGATCGCGTTTGGCAAAGCCTCCAGACCCATGGCGCGAAGCGCCGTCGAGGTGCTCGCCCCCGTCCGCGACAGGACCTCGGGCCTGCTCGTGCCCGCGAACGACGACGTGGACCCGATGCCGCCGCTAGAGGTCGTCGCAGGTGGTCACCCGCTACCCACCGCGGGCAGCTTCGCCGCGGCGAAACGCGCGCTCGAGCTAGCGCGCTGCGCCGGCCCCGAGGACTTCGTCGTGTTCCTGGTCAGCGGCGGCGGGTCCGCGGTGTTAGATCTACCCATCGATCCTGGCGTCACGGTCGAGGAGTGGCGGCTCCTGCAGCGGGCGCTGATCGCGAGCGGCGCACCTATCGATCGAATCAACGCCGTCAGGATGCGGCTGTCAGCCGTCAAGGGCGGACGGCTCGCGTCGGCGTCGCGCTGCGCCCGCGAACGTCGGACGCTGTTTATCAGCGACGTCCCGGGCGGGTTCGAGAGCATCGCGTCCGGCCCAACCGTCCGCTGCGCGGCTGGGGTCGACACGCTGCAGCGGGACCTCGACGAACTCAAGCTCTGGGACGCCTTACCAGCGACGATGCGCGCACGTGCCCGCGCCGGCGAGATCCCCGCGCTGCCCAGCGACGACGAGGTCGACGGC
>NYVR01000149.1 GCA_002684655.1 Planctomycetota bacterium
CAGCGGCGCGCGCTCGTCGACCAAGATCACCAGTTCGCGACCGAGTTCGGGCTCGGCGATTTCGGAGGCCCGTGGATCGAAAAACTCGGTCTTGCGGACACGAGCGCGCGCGTCGCGCCGTTCGAAATCGGACCTGCGAGTGAGCCCACGGAAGCGGCGGCCAACGTAACCGTCCTGATCCCTTCGTACAAACACCAAGACTTCATCGCAGACACGGTGAAGAGCGTGCTCGCCCAGCGCCACCGCGGGGTCGCTGTGATGATCGCAGACGATCGATCTCCCGACGCGACGGTGGCAAACGCGCGCGCAGTAAGCGACGCCCGGGTTGATGTCCGGGTCAACGAGCACAACCTCGGCCTAGGAAACTCCGTGCTCAACGCGCTCGACGACATCGAGACCCCGTATGTCGCGCTGCTGAACTCTGACGACCTGCTCCACCCCGACCACCTCGCGCAATGCCTAGAGGTTTTCGAGGGCGACGCAGACGCCCAGCTCGTCACGACGGGGGTCAAGCTGATCGACAGCGACGGCGGCGAGATCAACGCCGACAACGCCAGCCTCCTCCTCGACGGCCGCAAGATCTACGACTGGGTCCATTGGTTTGAGGGGGCGCGGCCCGACGGCTTGCTGTCCCACGAAGAGCTGTTCCCGGCGCTGTTGGAGCGCAACTTCCTCGTCACCAGCAGCAACCTCGTCGCCCGCACAGACTGGCTGAAGTCCCAAGCCGCGGCTTTGCGCAGCCTTAAATATTGCCTCGACTGGCAGCTGTTCCTCCAAGCTGCGTTAGAGGGCGGCCTCCGCCACCTGCAGGCACCGCTTATCGCCTATCGCCTGCACGCCACCAACACCGTCTGGTTCCGTGAGGGTCGCCGCTGGGCCTACTACCTCGAGGTCAACCGGGTCGCCGCAGAGGCGATCCAAAGCTACCTGGCGAGCGGTCCAGGTGACATGCAAGCGCGCTTCCGGACGGTGATCGCGGCCGCCGCCGAGAGATTAACGGCCAACGACGAAATCGACGGAGTCGCGCTCTTCCTCAACGCGGTCCTCGATCGAGTGCAGCTCGACGCGGCCGCCGTTGAAGACCCAGACGTGCAGACTTTCATTCAGGCCCTCAACGAACACGCTGCAAACGCAAACGCCCCGCCGACCAATGACGCCGCCGTACTAGGCTCCACGCCCTCCGAGAACGACGAAGCGGTCCTCGGCAAACTCGCCCGCGAGGAAAACGCCGAGCTCGCGCAACAGGTCGAAAGCCTCATCATGCGCCTTGATCACTCGAACAAGGCATGCGACCAGCTAGAAGAGAACAAGCGCAGGCTCTATGAGGACCAGCAGCGCCGGATCAAGCAGGCGCAGGATCAAGAGAGCCGGATCACCAAGTTGTTCGCGGACCAGCGGATCCGGATCAAGCGCGCCGATGAGCAGGAGCAACGGATCACCACGCTGTTCGAGGACCAGCGGACTCGGATCAAGCGCGCCGATGAGCAGGAGCAACGGATCACCACGCTGTTCGAAGACCAGCGGGCTCGGATCAAGCGCGCCGAAGAACAAGAGCAGCGGATCGCCAAGCTGTTCGAGGACCAGCGACTCCGGATCAAGCGGGCCGAGGACCTGGAGCAGCGGCTGAGAGACGCCTGCCAGACGCGCGACGACCAACGCGCGCAGCGCAAACAGGCCGAGCGGCAGGTAGCAGAGGCGCGCGCCGCTTTGGCGGCGGCCGAACGCCGCCTGCAACAAGCGAGCTCACGATCCCAGGACCTCGAGCGGCACAGAGACCGCGTGCAGCAGCGCCTAGAGGCTCGCAAGCAGGACTTGGACCGCGCCAACCAGTCCTTGGCATCGACCCATCAGGAACTCCAGCGGGCCAGCGCGAATCTCAGGCGCTCTCATGAAGAGCTCGCCCGGGAAACGGCTCAGGTCGCGTCCCTTCATAAGGCGAAAAGTCTTATGTCCGAGAAGGTTCGAGAGCTCCAACAGGAGATCGAGCGCCTGCTGCACACCAACGAGTTCCGCTTGGGTAACTTCCTTTGGAACAAGCTCCCCCTAGGACGCATATCTCGCATGTCTAAGAAGTGGTATCAGCGACTCTTCAATCTGAAAGCTCGCGCCAAGATGAAGCGCCGCAGCAGCAGGCAACATGAGGGGGCCGCAGTGGTCGCCGCCTGCTGGAAGTGGCCGATCTACTCGCACACCTTCGTCTACCAAGAGATGGTGTCGCTACGGGAGACCGGGCTCGACGTCCAACTGTTTCACTGGGACCTCGGCAGCACCGACCAACTCCACAAAGCGTTCCAATACCTCTACGACAACCGCACGCAGTTGCAGCCAGAGTGGACCACGCACCAAAAAGACAAAGAGCACTTTGAACAGACGCGCCCTGGGCGCCTGCGATCGTTCCTTGAGCGAATCTCGCCGCTTTGCGGCAAGAGCGTCGAAGAGCTGGAGAAGGCCCCCATCGTGATGCAGGCCTGCTCGTTCGCGCGGATGGCCGAGCTCGCTAATGCGCGCTACTTGCACAGCTACTTCTTCTACGACCAGTCCTTCATGGCGATGCTCGCAGCGTGGCTGCTTGAGATCCCGCGCGGCGTCTCGTGCTACGCGGACCACATGATGGACGACTACGAGTTCAAGTTTGTGCCGTTGCACATCGAGCTCGCCGACGTCGTTGTCGCGACCAGCGCGCGCATCAAGCGCGAGCTCTCAGAGCTGTCTGGCGGCATGTATGACGACAAGATCGTCGTCAAACCCAACGGCGTCGACGGCGAGCGCTTCCCGCCGCGCCAGCGACCGCCGCGCAGCGCCGACGAACCTTTCGAGGTGCTCTCGGTCTCTCGCATCGAGCCGAAGAAGGGCCTGACACACCTCGTCGAGGCGATGGCCGAGTTGAAGCGCCGCGGCCACACCGTCATCGCGCACATCATCGGAAGCGAGGACCCGAACAGCGCTGGCAGCGTTGAATACGCTCAGATGTTCGAGCGCTGCATCGCCGAACACGACCTCCAAGACCAGGTCATCCTGCACGGCATGATGAAGCAGGAGGAGATGCCACCGATCATCGAGAAGTGCCGCGCGTTCGTGGCCCCCTACGTCGAGACCGAATCCGGAGACAAGGACGGAATCCCAACCGCGATGCTGGAGGCGCTCGCGTCCAGCCTGCCGATCATCACGACCGATTCCGGCTCCATCGTCGAGGTCGTTGACGACGGCGTCGAGGGCATCGTCGTCGCGCAGCGCGACAGCATGGCTTACGCCGAAGCCCTCGCGAAGGTCATCGCCGACCCGAAGCTTGAGCAACAGATGGCCGCGGCTGCGCGCGCGCGATTTGATCGCGACTTCGACATCCAGGTCACAGAAAAGCGGCTTCACGAGCGCATCCACGGCTTCCTCGAAGCCAAGGAGTGAGCTGCGCTGGGATGCGCCGCCTGTAGGTGCTCGAGGGCGCGCCGGCAGCGGCGGAGGCCGGGCATAATGTCGCGCCGACCGCAGCGCTCAGGTCCGCGTTCGCACCTGCCGCTGCCGCCGGCCAAGCGCTTCGATGCCCGCGCAGTATTTGCTCACCCGCGTCAGCGTGCATTGATAACGCGCGAGCAGACTGACGAGCCAGTGAGGCACGCGCTCGTTGGCCTTGACCTCCATCACCGCCATCTGCGCGGGATACGCGAGCTGCATGCGACGCGGCCGCTCTAGGTCAAAGCCCGCGCGCCTAGTCCGGATCATCGTGTCGAAGGTCAAACGCATACCTGGATCAACCGCGTACCCGACGAAAGCTTGACGCGCGTATGCGATCACGTTCTTAGGACGAAGCTGCAGAGACGTCACCAGGTAGCGCACCTCGTCAGCCACCTCTTGGTCGTCCGCGTCGCTGAGCTTGAACCGCGCCGCGCCAGAGCAGAGCCGATATGCGTCGGCCAAGGACATCGCCAACCGGCGCTTCTGCACCGTCCGGTTGACGCGCTGTTTGATCTCGACGAACGCGGCGTCGGTGTCCGAGCCCGGATACATACGGATGCGAAGTTTGCGTCGGAACCTCAGCCCGTCCACCTTGTTGGCATAGCAGTCCAAACCAGGCGTGTCGAAGTACAGAGACGCGACCGAGTAGAAGCCCCGCCGGACACCGTGCGCGTCGCCCTTCACGAACCGCCCCAGATCCGGCTTGAAGGCCGCGAGCTGCGACGCCGGGATCGCATACTTGATCTCAAAGCGGTTGAAACGCTTGATCAAGACAGCCACCCCGCGACGAAGGGCGACGAGCCGCCGGACGCCGCGCGCGGCGGACAGGCCGGCAGATGCGCGTTTCCGGGGGAGCACAAGGCGCGATTCACCATCTCGCCGGCGGCTCAGAGGTCGAGCTGTTGCTGCCCCTCGATCAGGCTGACCTTCAGGTCGCCGTTGAGAGCGCGGACAGCGGCGAGGAAACCAGAGGTGTCGAACTTCCCCAACACTGTGGTGCTGTAAGCCAGCTGGAGGTTCCCGGAGTCGGGCACCGTCTCCATGCTGATCAGGTAGTGCTCGTGAAAGGCCTGCGAGAACACATCCTGGAAGAGCGCCTCAGGGTCGACGTCAGGCGCGACCTCCACCAGCAAGATCCGCTCACGCACCACCCGGGCGAAGAAGTTGAAGCGGTGCATGACAAAGACGAACGCGGCAATGACGCCCGTGGCGCATACAGCCATCAAGTAGAACCTCGTCCCGCACGCCATGCCGACGGCCATCGCCCAGAACACAAAGCCGACGTCGCGGCTCTCCTTGACAGCGTTGCGGAACCGAACGATCGACAGCGCCCCGACGAGAGAGAACGCGCGCGCGATGTCGCTGCCGATTACCAGCATGATCACCGCTACGACCACGGCCATGAGAACGTAGGTCTGGACGTTCCCTTGCGAGTAGGAGATCCCTTTGTGGGTCGCTTGGTATGTCTTGCCGATCACCAACGCGAGCGAGAACGAGAGGCACAGCACGATCAGGATGTCGAGGACCGTGAAGGCGCCCACGAAAGAGTCGACCGGAGCCCCTTGGAGTTGGTCGAGGATCCGATCGAAGAATCCGATTTCAGCAGGAGGGTTCTGTGGCATTGTCCATCACGCGGCTGCTCGCGCCGACGCCCGACGCAGACGATAGCACTGCGGGGTGCCTAGTTCGCGAAAAGCTAGGCGCGTCGTCGGCTTCTACCAGATCGGGCCGCGCGCGACGTGGTCGCGTCGGCACCAGCGCAGCGCAGCCCGCTGTTTACCCGCGCCGACGAATGACAACGGCAGAGTAATCGACAGAGCGCCTGCGAAGCCCGTCAGCGACCTTTCCGGCGGCTCCCCAGAGTCAACACATTGAGGAGTCCGCGGCCCAACCGGAAGTCCGTGCTCGACTGCAAGTCTGCCTCGCGTCGCTTGCTCGCCGCGAGCTCGGCGTTCAACCGCTTCACCTGATCACGCAGCCCGTCGACGTCCTCATCCGAAGCCGCGCCAGGCGCGGAGAGCCGCGCGACCCGCTCAGCGCGCGTCTCGGCGGCCATGGGGTCGCCGTCGATATAGCTCTGGTAGACGTCGACGCTGCGCTGCGCGATCTTGACGTCGGTGAGGCGCGCCTCGACCTCTGCGCGCGCGTTCCGGCCACACTTGTCAGCTAGGTCGTCGTCCTCGATCATCTCCTTGAGAGCTTCGACGAAGCTGTCTGGGTCGCCGTTCTTCGCGATCAAGCCGTTCTCGCGGTGCCGGATGAGCTCTGGCATCCCCCCACAATCCGACGAGACGATCGCGCGCCCGGCTGTCATCGCCTCGATGCAGCTGTAGGGGCAGTTCTCCCACAGGCTCGGGATCAGGAAGATGTGTGCCGCCTTCAGGCACGCGCGCACTGTCGGCAGGTCCAGCTGGCCGAGGTAGAAGAAGCGGTCCTGCAGGCCGTTGTCTTTCACCCAAGGGAGGATGCGCTTCTCCATCCAGCCGAACAGGTCGCGGCCGCCGAAGACGAACGCGATGTCCGGGTAGTCCGCGAGCGTCCTCTCGACCATCTCCTTGAGGATGTGGACGCCCTTGCGCTCCTCCATCCGATTGGCGAAGAAGATCAGCTTCTTATCCTTCGGGATCCCGAACTTCTCGTAGATGTCGATCCCGTCGTCGTGGTCGAACATCTCGACGTCGATGCCGTTGGGGATCACGTGGATCGGCTTCCGCTCGCCCATCTTGGTCGCGACCTCGTCCGCCAGGAAGCGGCTGCAAGAGGTCAGCACCTCGGCCTGGTTGATCCCCAGCTGCTCGACAAACCCGCAGACCTCGCGGTCGATGCGGGGCGTGTCGTAGATGCCCATGATCAGCCGGGCCGGCGAGTGGAACTTGATCGCCGTAGGCACCTGCAGGAGCGTGCTCGTCATCAGCGAGTCCGCGCCGCACTCTGGCGCCTCGATGAAGTCGAACGGTCGCTTCTCGTGCTCGTGAAGGAACGCCTCGAAGGCGCCGAAGCCTGTCTTGAGGCGGTTCTCCGACCACCACGCGCGGCGCTGCCTGAGGCTCTCGAGCGAGTTGTGGAACCACCCCTCACGCTTGATGCGCGTGATCTTGAGGCCGTCGCGCTCAGCGTGCGTGATCCCGTTCTCCGTCGCGCCTGCGAAGACGTGGACGTCGTGTCCGAGCTTCGCGAGCGCGCGCGACTGGTAGTAAGAGTAGGTGCCGATGCCGCCGAAGCCGGTCTCCGGCGGATACTCGTAGCTAAAGACTGCGATGCGCATAAGGCTCTGCCTGCTCTGGTCTAGCTGTCGCGGAGCGACTGCTGCCAACGCCACGCGTCGGCCATCGACTGCTCCAGCGAGAGCTCTGCCTTCCAGCCTAGCACGTCGGTTGCCTTTTGTGTGTCGGCGTAGACCTCGGCCGGATCACCAGGTCGGCGGTCGGCGAAGTCCCACTTCATCTCGACGCCGGTCGCGCTGGTGAAGGCGTTGAGCACCTCAAGCACCGTAGACCCAGCGCCAGTGCCGAGGTTGAAGACCTCGACGGGCCCTGAATCGCCGTCGCCATCGACGAGGCGCTCCATCGCGAGCAAGTGCGCCCTGGCGATGTCGACGACGTGGATATAGTCGCGGATACAGGTGCCGTCGCGCGTCGGGTAATCGTTGCCGAAGACCTTGAGCGGTCCGCGCAGTCCAGCCGCGCTCTGCGTGACAAAAGGCACGAGGTTCTGAGGGACGCCGAGCGGCAGCTCGCCGATCTTCGCGCTCGGGTGCGCCCCGACCGGGTTGAAGTACCGCAGCGCGATGACCTTAAAGTCGTGCGCGCTCGCGGCGTGGCGCAGGATCTCTTCGCCGATCTTCTTCGTGTTGCCGTACGGCGATTCTGGCGGCTTCGTCTTCGCGTCCTCACGAATCGGCAACTCATCTGCCTGGCCATAGATCGAGCACGACGAGCTAAAGATGAACGCGCACTCGGGCTTCGTCTTTACGAAGTTGAGCAGGTTGATCAGCGACCCGAGGTTGTTTTGGTAATAGTCGAGCGGGCGGTCCACGGATTCACCGACGGCCTTATATGCCGCAAAGTGAATGATGCTGTCGACGTCTTGATGCCGGCCCAGGAAGGAGGCGGTCGCGGCGGCGTCGGACAGGTCGACGTTTTCCCAGGCCGGGCGCTTCCCAGTGATCGCTTCGATACCGCCCAGCACCTCCGCGCGGGAGTTGGAGAGGTCGTCTGCGATCAATACATCATGACCGCTCTCTAGCAGCAAAACTGCAGTGTGAGACCCGATGTAGCCGAGTCCGCCGGTAACCAGAATCTTGCTCATTTGGATCGCGCTCTATTTGCGCACGTATCGCTCAAAGTCGCGGTGCTCCTGCTTATAGAGCACCTCATCAGGGAGCTGTTTGAATGCTTCGTAAGTGATCTTGAGTCCCTCCGCGCGGGCAACCTTGGGTTCCCAGCCGAGGATCTCTTTGGCCTTGGTGATGTCTGGGCGTCGCTGCGTCGGGTCGTCCTTAGGCAAGTCCTTGTAGACGACCTTTTGGCTCGTGCCCGTCAGCTTGATGATCTCTTCGGCGAAGTCGCGGATGGTGATCTCCGAAGGGTTGCCGATGTTGACCGGGTGCGGGTAGTCGCTGTGGAGCAACCGGTAGATGCCCTCGACGAGGTCGTCGACGAAGCAGAAGGAGCGCGTCTGGCTGCCGTCGCCGAACACCGTCAAGTCCTCGCCGCGCAGCGCCTGCCCGATAAAGGCGGGTAACACGCGCCCGTCGTTGAGCCGCATCCTTGGGCCGTAGGTGTTGAAGATGCGGATGATCCGCGTCTCTAAGCCGTGGTAGGTGTGGTAGGCCATCGTGATGGCCTCCTGGAAGCGCTTCGCTTCGTCGTAGACCCCGCGCGGGCCCACCGGGTTGACGTTGCCCCAGTATTCCTCGTTTTGCGGGTGCACCGAAGGGTCGCCGTAGACCTCGGAGGTCGAGGCGACCAAGATGCGCGCGCCCTTCTCACGCGCCAGACCGAGGCAGTTGTGCGTGCCCAACGACCCGACCTTGAGCGTCTGAATCGGGATCTTGAGGTAGTCGATCGGGCTGGCGGGCGACGCGAAGTGAAGGATGTAGTCGAGCGGCCCGCTGACGTGGATGTAGTTGCTGACGTCCTGGTTGTAGAACGTGAACTCCTGCTTAGGGAACAGGTGCTCGAGGTTGCGGACGTCGCCTGTGATCAGGTTGTCCATACCGACCACTTCGTAGCCCTCGGCGATGAAGCGGTCGCAGAGGTGCGATCCCAGGAAGCCGGCGGCGCCGGTGATCAGAATTCGTGGCATGTAAGTTATTGCTCTGTCGCTTGGACTACGTCGATGGCGATGCGTCGGCGACGCCAATACCGGCGTAGAAGAAGCCCAGCTTGGCCATCTCTTCACCGCTGTAGATGTTGCGCCCGTCGAAGACCGCGGAGCCATTCATGAGCGACTTGACCTTGGCCCAATCCGGTACGCGGAACTCACGCCACTCGGTGACGAGGAGCAGAGCGTCCGCGCCGTCGAGCGCCGCGTACGCCTCTTCTGCGAAGTTGATCTTGTCTCCGATCATGTGGCGCGCCTCTTCCAACGCGACCGGGTCATAGGCTGTTACGGTCGCGCCGGCTGCGAGCAGCTGCTCGCACAGGATGAGCGACGGCGCCTCACGCATGTCGTCGGTCTCAGGCTTGAAGCTCAGGCCCCACATCGCGAAGTGCTTGCCCTTGAGGTCCCCGAAGTGCTTCTTCACCTTGTTGAAGAGCACGGCCTTCTGGTCTTGGTTGACGTCCTCGACGGACTGCAGGATGCGCAGCTCGTAGCCGTTCTCCGAGCCGGTTCGCACCAAAGCCTTGACGTCTTTGGGGAAGCAGCTGCCGCCGTAGCCGATGCCAGGATAGATAAATCGGTTGCCGATGCGAGGGTCGCTGCCGATGCCCTTGCGGACTGCGTTGACGTTGGCGCCGAGCATCTCGCAGAGGTTGGCGATGTCGTTCATGAACGAGATCTTCGTCGCCAGCATCGCGTTCGCGGCGTACTTGGTCATCTCTGCCGACGGCACATCCATGAAGTAGACCGGGTGACCGTTGAGCGTGAACGGCTTGTAGAGGCGCGCCATCACGTCCTGTGCTCGGTCGCTGGAGACGCCGCACACGATCCGGTCGGGCTTCATAAAGTCCTCGATCGCGGCGCCCTCTTTCAGGAACTCCGGATTGCTGACCACGTCGTAGGGCAGGTCAGAGCTGCGCTCCGCTAACGCGTTGGCGAGCTCTTGGCGCACCTTCTCCGCCGTGCCGACGGGCACCGTGCTCTTTGTGATGACGACGAGGTAGTCCGTCATCTGCTCGCCGATCTCTTTGGCGACGGCAAGCACGTAGCGGAGGTCGGCGCTGCCGTCCTCACCAGGAGGTGTGCCTACAGCGATAAAGGCCGCTTCCGCGCCTCTTACGGCGGCGCTCAGGTCAGTAGTGAACTGCAAGCGACCGGCCTTGACGTTGCGCTCAACGATGTCTTCTAGGCCTGGCTCGTAGATGGGCAGGATGCCCTTGTGCAAATTGGCAATCTTCTCGGCGTCGACGTCGACACAGATGACGTCCATGCCCACGTCCGCGAGGCAGGATCCTGTGACAAGGCCGACGTAGCCGGTTCCGACAACGGCAATCTTCATGGATGAACGCGCTGGTTAAGTTCGATGGATGACGTTATTCGAGGCGCCGAGAGGCGGCTTCGTCAGGCATCGACTGCTGCGTCGGTATACCGTAAGGCCAAACTGCAACCCTCCAAGGCAAGGGGCGCTGCGGCGCACCTTCGATCTCACCGAGTATTCGGAGCACGTGTCGCAACGAGTCAACCAACTCATCGACTCGACACCATAACGGTCAGATAGGCCAAGGGCTGCATGTTCACGACCTGAATCCAGGCGCTCGGGTGGAACGCGCAGCGCGCCCGGATAGCCTCTGCGCCGTGAGCGCCAACGACCAAGATCAGATCGGAGTCCTACAGAGCTACGGCTACGACGTCGCCTTACAGCGATCATGGCAAAAAGGCGTCGCCGACGGCGCGTTCGCGGCCTCAAAGAACCTCGTCGACGCGCCCCTGCAGGCGCCGCCGGCGGCGGAGCTCTCGGACATGCCTGCATCCGGCACGACCGAACATGCCGAGCTTCGCGCGCTGGGCATGGACGCCATCGCTCGCGGAGAATTGGCGGTCTGCGTCCTCAACGGCGGCATGGCGACGCGCTTCGGCGGCGTCGTCAAGGGCGTGGTCGAGGTCCGCGACGGCCGCTCGTTCCTGGGCTTGGCGCTCGACAACGCCCGCGAGCTAGGCCGCGCTGCAGGCGGCCGCGTCCGCGTCATGCTGATGAACAGCTTCGCGACGGACGCGGCGACGCGCGAACACTTCGCAACGCACGAGAACTTCGGCGTAGCAGACGACGACATCGAGCACTTCACCCAGTTCGTCCAGCTGCGCATGACGGAGCACGGCGAACTGTTCCGCAAAGACGACGGCACGCTTTCGGCATACGGCCCCGGCCACGGCGACTTTGCGCCGGCGTTTCGGGCGTCCGGCTGCCTGCAGCGCTTCCTCGAAGCCGGCGGCAAGTATGTCTTCGTCCGCAACGTCGACAACCTGGGCGCGCTGGCCGATCCAGCCGTGCTCGGCCACCACATCCGGAGCGGCCGCGAGACCACCTGCGAGCTAGCTCCAAAGTATGACGGCGACGTCGGCGGAGCCCCCTACCTCTACAAGGGCCGCGTGCAATTGGTCGAGCAGATCCGCTACCCCGAGGGGTTTGACGCCGGCATCGTCGACGTCTTCAACTGCAACACGATGACCTTCACGGCCGCGTCGCTGAACCGCGACGTCGAGCTCGGCCGCTACTTCGTGAAGAAGACCGTCGAGGGGCGCGCGGCGGTCCAAATCGAGCACTTGATCGGGGAGATGACGGCGCACCTGTCGACCAACTGGCTGAAGATCCCGCGCGAAGGCGCGGACTCGCGGTTCCTGCCGATCAAGAAGCCGACCGACCTCGACACCTTGCGTCACGCCATCGACGCTCTATACGGCGCCTAGCGCCGATCCCAACCAGCGCGTCGGCGCATGCAGCACGAAGTCCGAAACATCCCGCCAGC
>NYVR01000150.1 GCA_002684655.1 Planctomycetota bacterium
GGGCTCTACCTGTTCGTCGCGTGGCGCGCGCGCGTGCGCGATACGCGCGGCTTCTACGTCGCAGGCCGCGGGGTGCCGGCGGTCGCCAACGGGATCGCGACGGCGGCGGACTGGATGTCAGCGGCGTCGTTCCTGTCGATGGCGGGGCTGATCTCGTTCATGGGCTACGCCGGCGGGGTCTACCTCATGGGTTGGACCGGGGGCTTCGTCCTGCTGGCGCTGTTGCTGGCGCCATACCTGCGAAAGTCTGGTCGCTTCACGGTGCCCGAGTTCGTCGGGGACCGCTTCGAGTCGCAGTTCGCGCGTCTGGTGGCGTTGCTGTGCGCGCTGTTCATCAGCTTCACTTACGTCGCCGGCCAGATGCGCGGCGTCGGCATCGTGTTCGCGCGCTTCCTCGAGGTCGACGTCACCGTCGGCGTGGTGATCGGCATGGCGATCGTGTTCGTCTACGCCACGCTCGGCGGCATGAAGGGCATCACCTACACGCAGGTCGCGCAGTATTGGGTGCTGATCGTCGCGTTCCTGATCCCCGTCGTCGCGATCAGCTGGCAGCTCACCGGTCAGCCGGTGCCGCAGCTCGGCATGGGCAGCGAGCTAAAGGCGAGCGGGCAGCGGCTGCTTGCGACCCTCGACCAGCTGCACCAGGACCTCGGCTTCTCCTCGTACACCGAGCCGTTCACCGGTAGCTGGGACAAGGTCAACGTGTTCTGCACGGCGCTGGCGCTGATGGCGGGCACGGCCGGGTTGCCTCATGTCATCGTGCGCTTCTATACGGTCAAGAACGTGCAGGCGGCGCGGTGGTCGGGCTTCTGGGCCATCTTCTTCATCGCGATCCTCTACCTGACGGCGCCGGCGACGGCCGCGTTCTCCCGCTACTACGTCTTCGACAGCCTGCACGGCAAAACCGAGCAACAGCTGCCCGAGTGGTTCCAGACGTGGGAGAAGACGGGCTTGGTCGTTTGGCTCGACGACGGCGACGGCAAGGTCGCGTATCACGGGGAAGACCAAGCGGACAAGAACGAGGTGTTTCGCAGAGGCAGCCTCAGCGCGGCCTCCTTCAGCGAGATCCGGGCGCAGCACGGTGCGTGGTTGTCCTCAAACGGCGCTGCGGGAGAAGACGGCCGACCGACGCTTCGCGAAAAGGGGCTGAGCGGTCCGGACCGCGACATCATGGTGCTCGCGATGCCGGAGATGGCGGGGCTCGCCGCCTGGATCATCGCGCTGGTCGCCGCCGGCGGCCTCGCCGCGGCGCTGTCGACCGCGTCGGGCCTGCTGTTGGTGATCAGCAGCAGCCTCGTGCACGACCTCTATTACCGGATGATCCGTCCGTCGGCGTCCGAGCGGGAGCGCCTCCGGCTGTCCCGGGTCGCCATCGGGTTCGCCGTGGTCGTCGCGGGCCTGTTCGGGATCTATCCGCCCGGATTCGTCGCGCAGGTCGTCGCGTTCGCCTTTGGCCTCGCCGCGTCGTCGTTCTTCCCGGTCTTGGTGCTCGGCATCTTCTCGGTGCGGGTCGGCACCGCGCCCGCGGTGCTCGGCATGATCTGCGGGATCGGCTTCACGGCGAGCTACATCCTCTCGACGGTCTTCTTTGGCGGCGACAAGTGGTGCTTCGGCATCCGCCCAGAGGGCATCGGCGCCGTCGGCATGGCGGTGAACTTCGCGGTCGCGGGGCTGCTGACGCCGCTGTGCCGCGGCCCGAGCGCCGCGGCGCGCGAGCTGGTCGCCGAGATCCGCGCGCCTGAGCAGGAAGACACGCCGCCGGCCGCTGAGCACTGAGCGCGTAGCAGGGGCGCGGCGTCGGCGCCGCGCGGCTACAGCGACTTGAGGAACGCGACCAGCGCCGCGCGGTCTTTCTCGCTGAGGTCGAGCGGCTTCATCTTGCGGTCGAGGTGCGGGTTGCGGTTGCCGCCTCGAGCGTAGAAGTCGACGACGGCTTTGAGCGTCTTCAGCGAGCCGTCGTGCATATAAGGGGCGGTGAGCCGCACCGAGCGGAGCGTCGGGGTCTTCCACTTACCGCGGTCCTTTGGGTCCTTGGTGACCGCGGCGCGGCCTGGCTCAGGATGCCCGTTGACGACCCCGACGCCGGTGTTGTGGAAGCCCTCGTCGGTGAACAGCGGCGGGGTATGGCACTTCCAGCAGCCGCCCTTGCTCTCGAAGATCCACTGCCCGTGGCGCTCCTGCGCGGTCATCGCCGCGACCTCGCCGCGGAGGAATCGGTCGTAGGGTGCGTCGCCGGTGACGATGCCGCGCACGAACGTCGCGAGCGCGCGCTGCACGCTGCGCGCGTCGACCGGCTTGGCGAAGGCGTCGCGGAACGCGCTCCGGTAGTCGCCGTCGCGCTTCAGGCGTGCGAGCATCTCCCCGACGCTGCTGCCCATCTCGTTCGGGTCGCCGATCGGCTGCAGCACGAACGCCTCGAGGCTCGGCGCGCCGCCGTCCCATCGCTGCAGCGGCGCGTAGCCGCGGTTGAAGAGGCTGGGCGCGTGGCGCTCGGCGACGTTGCCGTGCACGCCTGGCGGGTTCACCGCGGGGTGCGCGAAGCCGGTGCTCGCGGGGTGGCAGGTGGCGCACGAGACCGTGCCGTCGCCGCTGAGGATGCCGTCGTGGAAAAGCTTGCGGCCGAGCTCGAACATCGCGGCCGTCGGCTCGTAGCCGACTGGCGCCGGCATCTTCGGCAAGCCCTTGGGCGGCTCTTTCAGGAACCGGAACGAAGGCGCTGGAGGGGCCGTGCGCGGCGCCGCGCCTTGGGCTGCGGCGCCTCCGAGCGCGAACGTGATGCAGAGCAGCGGGCGGAGCACGCCTGCATGTTACCGCTACTCGGCGCTGAACGTCATCCGCGTCGTCGAGCGGAACGTTTCGCCGGGCTCGAGCACCGTGTTTGGGAAGCCGCGGTGGTGGATGGCGTCGGGGTGGTGTTGGGTCTCCAGGCACACCGCGCTGCGCAGCGGATAGGTCTCGCCGCCCTTGCCTGTCTGGCCGAACAAAAAGTTGCCGGAGTAGACCTGCAGCGAAGGCTCGGTGGTCTCGACCACCATCACGCGACCGCTCGGCTGGTGATAGAGGCGCGCAGCGCGTCGCAGCGCGCCGGCTTCACCGTCGAGCACGAGGTTGTGGTCGTAGCCCTGCGCTGGCGTCTCGGCGACCTGGTCGAACAGCAGGCCGATGGCGGTGGGTGCGCGGAAGTCGAGCGCGGTGCCGAGCACCGGCGCGATCTCCCCGGTCGGGATCATCGTCGAGTCCGTCGGCGTGTAGTGGCTGGCGTCGACCTGCAGGACGTGATCCAGGATCGTCTCCGCGCCCGCGCCCGCGAGGTTCCAGTAGGCGTGGTTGGTCAGGTTGACCGGCGTGCGCATGTCGGTCTCTGCCCGGTAGTCGATGGTCAGGCTGTTGTCGGCGCGCAGCGTGTAGGTCACCGCGACCTGTAGGTTGCCGGGGTAGCCCTCCTCGCCGTCGCGGCTGAGGTAGCGGAAGCAGATCGACGGCGCGCCGTCTTCGTCGAGGCTGTAGTCGGCGTCCCAGTGAACCTTGTCGAGGCTGCGTTCGGCGCCGCCGTGCAGGTGGTTGGGGCCGTTGTTCGTAGCGAGCACGTAGTCGTAGCCATCCAGCGTGAACGCGCCGTTGGCGATCCGGTTGCAGACGCGCCCTGTCGTGCAGCCGAAGTACTGGTTGCTGTCGCTCTGGTAGCCGGCGACGTCGTCGAAGCCGAGCACGACGTCGGCCGGGAAGCCGGCGCGGTCGGGGACGCGGACGGCGACCAGCGTCGCGCCGTGGTCACACACGTCGACCTCGACGTCGCCGTTGCGGAGGGTCCACAGCGTCGCGGGGCGGCCGTCGGCGTCGGCGCCGAAGCCTCGTGAGGTGATGGCGGGAGTGGGGAGGTCGGTCATCGACGAGCAGGCGGCCAGGAAGGCCAGCGCCGCGGGGGTAAGACGCTTCATGAGCGGCAGGCTAGCCGGGTTGGGGCTCGCATGCCATCGGCTGCTCGCAGCGAGCGTCCGGAGCGCGCGTCGCGTCGGTCGAACCCGGCGTGGCGCACGTGTCCATTTCGTAACACGGCGCGGCGGGTGCAGAGCGGTGGTCGATCGGCTACTTTATTTTGAGTCGGTGCTCCCCGCCGCGAACCCAACATGCAAACAACACACACTCTGATGGCTGCGCTCGCGTTGGCCGGCGCCGCCTTCGCGCAGGCGCTGCCCGACAGCGGCGAGGTCGCGCTGAAGACGAAGATTCAGCGGCGCCAGAAGCTGCTCCTACCGAACGAAGCGCTCACCGCCGTGGCGACCGGGTTCCACTTCGAGCGCGGGATCGGCGCTGACTTCCGCGCAGACGTCGACGGCGAAGCGCTGCTGATCGACGCCGACGCTGACGGCGAGCTCGAGACCCGGGTCGAAGGCGACAAGGGCTTCGTGGTGCTCGAGCACGACGGCCGCCGCTACGGCGTCTCGTTGGTCAAGAAGATGCAGTGGGGCTTCGTCGCCGGGTCGGTGGTGACCGGCGAGATCGGCGGCACCAAGGTCCGCGTCATCGACCAGAACCACAACGGCCGCTTCGATGACGTCGGGGCCGACGCGATCGTCGTCGGCGACGGGCGGGCGGCGTCGTTCCTCAGCGAGGTGATCTCGATCGGCGGCGCGCTGAAGAAGGTGCAGATCGCCGCGGACGGCTCGAAGCTGCGCTACCAGCCCTTCACCGGCGCGACCGGCACGCTCTCTCTGCGCGCGGTGACCGGCGGCAAGGTCATGGCGGCGGTGCTCAACAGCATTGACGGTCGTTACTCGGTGCACCTCAACAAGCACGAGACCGACGTCGTCGTGCCGGTCGGGGACTACCAGCTGCACTCGGGCGTGCTGTCGCTCGCGGGCAGCCGGGTGACGATGGTCAGGGGCCGCAGCAAGTCTCTGCGGGTGACCGCGAACCGCGTCGAGGAGCTCGCCTGGGGCGGGCCCGCCAAGGCCGAGTTCGCCTACCAAGACGCCGGTGGCGAGCTCAAGTTCGACCCCGCAGCCATCTGGTTCTATGGCGCCAACGACGAAGAGTACAAAGACTGGAACCCGATCGGCAAGTCGCCGCGGATCATGGTCATGGACCGCTCAACAGGAGAGTTGATCGCCGAGACCAGATTCCCGGGGAGCTGTTGAAGCCGCGGCCTCGACCCGGTCGCCGTGAGCGTGCCGGACAACATCAACGACCTGCAAATCGAGATGGTCTTCGACAACTGGGCCTTCGGCGAGATCGTCGGCAGTCCCCGCAGCCTCTAGTTGCTGCGGTCGACATCCCAGCCCCGCGCCCGCTGCCTGAGCGGGCGTCCCACCCTTCGACGGAACGACCCCGACACATGATCCGTGCGCGCCGCATCTGGATCGCGGCCCTGCTAGCAGGCGGCTTCGCGACCTCGTGGGTCAGCGCGCAGGAGGCGCGGGTGCCGGTCAAGGTGCTCGGCGGCCGGCTGGTCGCGCGTTGCCAGTTGTCGTCACCGACCAACAGCGCGCCGGTCAATCTTTGGCTCGCGTTTGACAAGCCCGTCGGCCTTGAGCTGCACAACAAGGTCGCGAGCGGCCTCGCCGTGGAGCAGGCGGACGGGACGGCGCTGCCGATCACCATCGAACTGCCCGGCCTCGACATCGAAGTGCCGACGCGCGAGCACGGTGACGAGCAGGCGATGGAGGACTTCACCAGGGTGTGGGCCCCGCAGATGGAGGAGGTCGCCTGCGCCGGCACGATCGGCGCCAAGGTCCTCGCCGACTACGAGGTCACCTTTGACCTGCCGCGCGGCCAGGTCCGCATCAAGCGCGCCGTAGACCGCGGCGGCGAGCGACCGAGCGGCCCCGAAGCGCTCTACGTGCCCGCCTCGGTCGCGGGGGACGTCGTCTGGATGCCCGCCACGCTGGCGAACGGCACGACCCGCATGATCGGCCTCGGCTCGACGCGCTACGACAGCGTCGTCGACGAGGACTACTGCTACGAGATCGACCAGCCCGGCGGCAGCATCGGGCGGGTCGCACTAACCGACCTCAAGCGCGCGGACTTCGACCTTTCGAAGGTGGTCGCGTGGCGGCCCGAACTGTTCGATCTCGTCCACCGCGACGGGGCGCTGGCGACGTTGGGGATCGGTTTCTTGCAGCAGTTCCGCGTGCAGGTCGACGCGAAGAACGGCTGGATCGGGTTGACGCGCGTGCGCCAAGCGCCGTTCCCCGCGGCGGACGCGGCCTTCTTCGCGGCGCGCGCCGAAGAGGACGCGGACGCGCTCGTGGCTTGGATCAAGGAGCACGGCGCGAGCCGCCTCGGCCGCGAATGCGCCGACCTGCTGTTGCAGATGCAGGTCGACGAAGGCGCGCCCAAGGAAGCTGTCGTGCCGGCGCTCCAGTGGGCGCACGCGGCGCGGCCGCGCGATCTGCGCGCCACCGAAGCGCTGGCCGCGATGGACACGTTGGTGCAGGCGCGCCGCCCAGACCTCGCCGTCATCGCAGGGAGGATGGGCGTCTCCGACGGCCGCGGAGACCGTTACCCAGAGGCGGTGCACCGCCTGCACGTGCGTCTGGGTGAACTGCTGCTCGGCCTGGACGACACCCGCGGCGCGTGGGAACACCTGATGTCGGCGGCGTTCGGGTTGACAGACGCGTTCGGCTCCGCGGATCGCGCCAAGGTCAACCTACTGCTCGGTCAGGTCTACGAGCGCAAGGGCAAGAACAAGCGGGCGATGTCTCGCTACGTGCAGGCGGTGATCTCGCCCGAGTTCGGGCCGCAGGCCGTGCCGCGGATCGAGATGCTCCAGCAGAAGATGGGGGGCGAGCCGTTCTCGGTCGCGCTGGTGGATCGGATGATCTCTGGCAAGGTGCGCAGCATGAGCGCGCCGACACGCTTTGAGGTGTCGGAGAAGTCGGTGACCAACCGGACGGTGTTGATCGAGCACGTCACCAACCCGCACCTCGGCCAGAAGCAGGGCGAGAGCTGGCGGGCCTTCACCGAAGGCGGCGCGATGGCCTTCGAGGCGCTGCAGAGCCACTTCCCGGCTGAGCACGTCGTGATGCTGGGCTACCACACGGACGCGCCGCGGCCGGTCGCGATCATGAACGAGCTGTCGTTGATCGTCGCAGAGTCGGTCGAGAAGCGGCCGGTGTTCCTGGTCGACGGGTCCGAAGCCGGACCGGGCGCCTGCCGCTACCCCGACGCCGACACCGTCTACCAGGACGTCCGCGCTGCCGCAGCGGCCCGCCTCAAGCGCAGCAGCAGCTTCGGCATCGAGCTGGAGGCGCGCGTCGAGGACGGGGTCGTGCGCGGTGAGGCGCGCATCCGCGGACCAGCCCGAGGCCGTCGGATCGAGCTGGTGCTCGCCGAGAAGGGCGCGATCTACCCAGGGCTCGGCGCGACGGTCGTGCACCGCATGGTCGCTCGCGCCGCTTTGACGTCCTCGGTGTTCGGCGCCGCGTGGCGTCCGAAAGACGGCGGCATGGTCTTGCCGTTCGCGAGGCCTCTTGAGCAGGTCGTCGCCGACAACCTGGCGTTCTTGGAGGATTACGAGGCGAGGGGCGGGTCGCCTGCGTCTCGACTCTCGACCGCGATCGCCGCGGACCAGCTGGTCGTGGTCGCGATCGTGAGAGACCCTGGGAGCCGCCGCGTCGATCAATGTGCGAGCTGCGAGGTCGAGGTCGTCGACTCGTCGGAGGAGCAGCGGTGACCGACGCCCGCAAGAGCTCATCCGAGGTGCGCGGTGCGCTCGCGGGACTCGCGGCGCCGGTGTCTGCCGACATTGAGGCTCGGCACGTGCATGACGAGACCACGGCGTTGCGCGGGCTCGCCGCGCCGCTGTTGGCTTTCCCTGTCGCCTACCTGGTCGCGACCTACTTGTGCGCGATGGGCGGGGTCGACATCCGCTTGCCGTGGTTCGCGCTGGTGCCGTTGACGCTGTCGGTTCCGGGTCTGCGGATCTACCTGCGCCGGCGCGCGGCGCGCACTCTGCGGGTCCGCGAGGTCGAAGCGCTCGCGATCCTCGACAAAGAGCTGGCGCTGTCCGACCGGCTCTCGGCTGCTCACGAGTTCAGCCAGGAAGCGGCTCCGGACGGGTTCATGTTGGCGGCGATGCACGACGCCGACGTCCGCGCGGCGGCGGTCCGTGGCCGGATACCGAGGGCGCGTCTGCGTGACCCTGACAACGCCGCACCGCTCTGGTTGTCAGGCGTCGTCGCGGCGTTGGCCCTCTACCTCAGCGCCGCAGTCGCGCCCAGCACGTTCGAAGCTGCGCCTTCGCCGGCGCCGGGGCTTCGCGCCGAGGTCGCCGCCACATTCGATCAAGACGAGCGCGAGGAGGCGGCCACGCCCGCGCCGCGCCGTGTCGACCCCGAGCGGCGCCAGCCGCGTCGCGGCGAGCAAGACGCGGCGGCGTCGTCGGCGGGCGAAGACGAGCGCCCGACCCAGGCCCGGCGACGCGGCCGTAACCCGATGGGCTCGGGCCGCAGCGCCGAAGCTCGCACGGCAGCTGGCGGCGGCAGTGAGCGCGGGCAGCCGAGCAACCAGGCCCAGTCGACCAAGGGCAACGCGGACCAAAAGCCCGAGAAGAAGAAGGAGCGCGACGCGCGCGAGGACGAGCGTGAGCCTGATGAAGCGCCCGAGGAGCCGCCGCAGGAGTCCGGCTCGACGCAGGGTCGCGGCTCCGGCAAGGGCTCGTCGAAGTCTCCGACCGCGTCGCCGTGGTCTGCCAAGGACCAGGTCGTCACCGACGAAGAAGAGGACCCGGACGAGGACGAAGAGGTCGACGACGAGAACGACGAGTCGAAGGCCCGCGGCGGCGTTCAGCCGAACCTCCGCCAGCGCAAGCCGCCGGTCAACCGCGACCTGCAGATCTCGATGGGCAGCGGCCAGCCGCCTGACGACGCGAACGGCCGTGGCGGACCGGGTGGACCGAAGAAGCAGCGCGGCGTCGCGCAGCTTGTCCTCGGCGTGACCTTCCCAGACCAAGTCAGCGCGAAGCCGAATCCGGGGATCTCCAAGATCACCCAGGAGCGGATCGAACCACAGGCCCAGCAGGGCGACCGTATCCCGGGCGAGAGCCGCGGCGAGCGTGACGCTTCGATGGGCCACATGACGCGCAGCCCCCTGAGCCCCTGGATGCAGGAGCTCGTGCGCAGCTACTACCTGAGCCTTCGAACGGAAGGCAAAACGCAGCGATGAACGCCAACGAACAAGCCGAGGTCGCCGAGCGCGACGCCCAACGATTCCGTGACGTGCACGACAAGATCAAGCGCGAGGTGCAGCGCTTCATCGTCGGCCAAGAGCCGGTGCTCGACGCGGCGCTGACCGCGCTGTTCGCGGGCGGCCACGTGATGCTGGAGGGCGTGCCGGGGCTCGGCAAGACGATGCTCGTCAAGTCGATCGGTCAGGCCGTCGACGTGCCGTTCTCCCGCATCCAGTTCACGCCGGACATGATGCCGGCGGACATCCAGGGCACGAACGTCCTGGTCGAGACCGAAGGCGGCGGCCACGAGCTGCAGTTCCAGGAGGGGCCGCTGGTCTCGTCGCTGGTGCTCGCCGACGAGATCAACCGCGCGACGCCGCGCACCCAGTCGGCGTTGCTCGAGGCGATGCAGGAGCGTCAGATCACCGTCGGGCGCAGGACGATCAGCCTGCAGGAGCCGTACTGCGTGATGGCGACGCAGAACCCGGTCGAGCAGGAGGGCACGTATCCGCTGCCCGAGGCGCAGCTCGACCGGTTCTTGATGAAGATCGTCGTCGGCTACCCCAAGGTCGAGGAGTACGAAGCCATCGTCGACCGCACGACCGCGGGGCAAGAGCCTGAGATCCACAAGGTCTCCAGCAGCCAAGAGATCATGGAGCTCCGCAAGGTCGCGCTCTCGGTGCCAGTGCCGCAGCGCGCCAAGCGCTACGCGGTGCACCTGGTGGTGGGCGCGCAGCCGGGTTCGGAGCACGCGCCCAAGCTCGTCAACGAGTTCGTGGCGCTCGGGCCGTCGCCGCGCGCTGTCCAGGCGCTGATGCTGTGCTCCAAGGTGCGGGCGTTGACCGAGGGTCGCTTCGCGGTGAGCACGGACGACGTTAAGGCGGTCGCCCACGACGTGCTGCGTCACCGCGTCTTGGTCAACTTCCACGGCCAAGCCGACGGCGTGACCACCGACCGGGTGATCGCCGAAGTGCTCGGCCACGTGCGGCCTCCGGTCTAGTAGCGCCGCGTCCGAGAACCACGCCACCCCAGACGATGCCCGCGACCGCGCCGACCAGACGAGAGCTCTTCGATCCGGAGTTCCTCGCCGCCGCCTCCCGCTTCCGGATCCTCGCCAAGCGCGTCGCGCGCGGCGGGGTTCAGGCCGAGCAGCGGTCCCGCCACGTCGGCGCGGGCATGGAGTTCCGCGATTACCGCGGCTACGTCCCCGGCGACGACCTGCGGGCCATCGACTGGAACATCTACCGTCGGCTGGGCCGCGTGTTCTTGCGGCTGTTCGAGGAGTTCGAGGACCTGCCGGTCTACCTCGCGCCCGACGTCAGCGGCAGCATGTGGCAGGGAGAGAACCCGCGCGTCCGCGCAGGCCTGCGGTCGACGTTCGCGCTCGGGCTCGCGGCGCTGAACCAGCACGACAGCGTCGGCTTGTTCCCCTTCGCCGATCAGCTCCGGGTCGCGTTACCGGCCAAGAGCGGCAACGTGCGCAAGCTGCGCGTCGCCGAGGCGCTCGCGTCGCAGACGCCGGGCGGGCAGACGGACTTCGTGGCCTCGCTCGGCAAGTTCGCGCGCATGCGCCTGCGAAGGGGTCTGCTCGTCGTGGTCTCGGACTTCTTCGATCCGGGCGGCGTCGACGCCGTGCGCGAGAGCCTCGCCCGGCAGCGGCACCGCGTGGTGATGGTCCAGCTCGTCCGCAAGAGCGACCGGGACCCGGACCTGCGCGGTGACCTGCTGCTCACCGACTGCGAGAGCGGCCGGGAGCACGACGTCTCCGTGACCCCCGACGTGTTGGCGGCGTATCGGCGCGCCTATGAAGCGCACCAGGCCGCGCTCAACGACTTCGCGCTGCAGCGTCAGGCAGGCCTCGTGCAGGTGGACGTCGACGAGCCTGTGCTGCCGCAGCTCTCGCAGCTGTTCGAGACGGGGGCGTTGGTCGTATGAGCTTCGGCTTCGTACCCGCTGTCGTCGGTGTGCTCGGCCTCGCGGCGATCGCGGGCCTGCTGTTCGCGCTGCAGCGCTTGCGCGTCCGGCACCGCCCGGTGCAGGTCGAGACCGCCTTGTTCTGGCAGCAGGCCGTCGAGGAGTCGCGCGCCCGCGTGTTGACGCAGCGGTTCCGTCACCCGTGGACCTACCTGCTGCTGCTGCTCATTAGCAGCTTGCTGTGGCTGTCGTTCGCTGGCCTGCAGGGCGACGCCGGCCGCGACCGCCGCTACGTGGTGCTGCTGGACGGCTCCGCAGGGATGGCGCACGGCGATCGCTTCGCGCGCGCTGCTGCGGCCGCCGCCGAATATGCCGAGGGGCTGCCAGTCGATGCCCGCACGGTGTTGTTCTGCGGAGGGCGGACGCAGACGCTGCTGCGAGCCGGTGAGGACGCGCTGCTGCTGCGACGGCGCCTCGACGACGTGGGCCCGGTGGCGGCGCCGTCTTCGACGATCGCGGAGCTGTTCGACATCGTGCGGTCGCGAGCCGAGGTCCCCACGACGGTCTGCGTGGTCGGTGACCTGCCGATCACCGCGGACGAGCGCGCGCTCCTGCCAGAATCGTGCGACCTGCTGCGGCTCGCCGCGCCTGCGCGGACCGGCGGCAACGTCGGCGTCACGGCGCTCGGCGTTCGGCCGGCGGCGTCGATGCGCGCGGAGGCCGTCGACGTGTTGGTCGAACTGTCGGGCGCCGGCGGCGCGGAGCTCTCGCCGCCGGCCCTGCGTCTCGACGGGAGCGCCTGGTCTGCTGTGCCCGTCGGCGAGTCTTTCGACGGCGGCCGCCGCTTCCGTTACGTCGACGTCCCCGCGAAGGGGCAGCTGCTCGAGGTCTCTGTCGGCGCGCGCGACGCGCTGTCGCTCGACGACGCGGCCGCCTTCACGCTGCCCGACCGCAGCCGGATCCCGGTCGCGATCGGGCCCGACGTGCCGGCGGTGATCCGGCGCGTCGTCGCGACCGACCCTGGCCTCGTCGTGCGCGCAGCGGACGCGGTCGTGGCGGTCCGAATGTCTGGGACGACGTTGGAGAAGAAGCTGCCTTCGCTGGTCCTGTCGGATCCGCAGCGGGTCGCGAACGCCTTCTTGATCTCTCATGAGGAAGGCCTGGATCCGGCGGCGGTGCTCGCCCAACTCTACGAGGACCTCGGTCTGAACCAGATCGACGCCATGGCCGCGGCCGCGGCGATTGGGCGCGACGTGAGCGTCGGCGTGAGGCCGGCGTCGCTCCGGGAGCTGGCGGTCTGGCGGCCGCTGCTCGATCCCGACCACGACTTCGTGCGCTCTCGGTCGTTCCCGCTGTTCGTCGGCTTGGGGCTTCGCTGGCTGGCTGGCGTCGAGCCGGGGCCGGTCCGGGTCGCCGCGGGTGAATCCGTCACCGTGGGAGACGTCGAGGTGGCCGCGGACGCGCGCCGCGCGCGCAGCTTCTCCGAGCGCTTTGTGCCGCGCGTCGCCGGTCGCGTTCAGCCCGCGGGCGCGGCGCCGCTGCACGCTTCGTTGCTCGACCCTGTCGCGACCGGGGTCCCGCGCGCGGGCGCCGTCGAGGTCGACGCGCTGTCCGCGGGTATCGGCGGTGGCCTCGACCTCGTCACGATCCTGCTGTTGTCCGCGCTGCTGCTGCTGGCAGCGGAGTGGGTCTTGTTCCGTTCGTCACGCATCCCGTAACCGAGGCCGCATCGATGAACGTCACCTATCCTGGTTTCCTGTGGTTGCTGCCGCTGGTGGTCGCGGTCTGGTTTGTTCCGCGCGGTCGGGTGGAGCGTCGGCGGCCGCTGCTCCGCTCGCTCGTGCTGGTCGCGCTGATCGTCGGGCTCGCGCGCCCGGTGCTGCTGCAGCGGACGTGGCGGGACTACCAGGTCGTGATCCTTGACCGCACGGACAGCGTCGCCGATGACCGCGCCGGCGACGCCGCGCTCGTCCGCGTCTCGGCCAAGCTCGGGGCCGACGCGCGCCGCGTGCTGGTTGAGGTCGGCGATCGCGGCGCCTCGCCGGGCGCCGAGGACTTCGACGAGCTGGTGCGGGTCGCCGCCGCCGGCCGGTCCCCGCTGGGTGACGCGTTGACGCAGGCGCTGCGACGCATCCCGGAGGGCGCGGGCGGCGCGGTGACGCTCATCAGCGACGGCCACGCGACGGACGCAGGTTGGCACGACGCGGTCCAGGAGCTGACCGGCCGCGGGCTGCCGCTGCACTGCGTCGCCTTGGAGCCGGCTTCGGACGACGTGCGCCTGGTCGCGATCGAGCCGCTCGAGGCGCTGCGGGTCGGTCACCTAGGCTATGTGCGCGTTACCGTCGCCGCCGACCGCGCGGAGGTTCAGGTCAGCCTGCGCGTCGATGGAGACGCCGCAGGCGCGCCGGTCGCGCTCTCGTGCGAAGGCGTCGGGACCGTTCCCCTGCCGATCACGCCGAAGAAGGCCGGCTTCGTCGAGCTGTCGGCGCAGGTCGCGCGCACGGACGCCGTCGACGCAGACGCGACGACCGACGTCTTGTCCCGCACAGTCGCCGTGCAGGCGCCGCTGCAGGTCCTTTATCTCGGCGGTCGCGTCGACGAGGGCGGACCATATCTGCAGCAGCTGCTCGGCGCGGGCTTTGAGCTCCGCGAGGCGTCGGGGGACGCGCTCGATCTCGCGGACGTCGACGTCACCGTGCTCGACGACCGGGCGGCCGTCGACGTGCCCGAGGCGTGGCAGCTTGCCATCGCCGACGCGGTCCGGCAGCGCGGGATGGGCCTGTTCGTCAGCGGTGGTCGTTCGGCGTTCGGGCCTGGCGGCTTCCATGACACGGTGATCGAGACGATCTCGCCGGTCGAATACGTGCAGAAGGAGGAGAAGAAGGACCCCAGCACGACGCTCACGGTGGTCATCGACTCCTCGGGTTCGATGGTCGGCAACCGCCTGACCTTGGCCAAGGAGGTCGCGCGCCTCGCGATCCGGCGTCTGCTGCCGCACGACAAGGTGGGCATCGTAGAGTTCTACGGCACCAAGCAGTGGGCCGCGCCGATCCAGTCGGCGGCCAACTCGATCGACCTGCAGCGCGCGATCAACAGGCTCGGCGCGTCAGGTGGCACGGTCCTCTTCCCGGCGATCGAGGAGTGCTACTACGCGCTCAAGAACGTGCAGACCCGCTACAAGCACGTGCTCGTCGTGACCGACGCCGGCGTCGAGACCGGCCCTTACGAGAGCTTGCTGCGCAAGATGTCCGACGAAGGCATCGCGGTCTCGACGGTGTTGGTCGGCCCCGGCCGGCACAGCGAGTTCCTGGTGGAGCTCGCCGACTGGGGGGGCGGGCGCTACTACCACTCGCCGGACCGCTTCAACCTGCCCGAGCTGCTGCTGAAGAAGCCTAGCACCTCGATGCTGCCGCCGTACCGACCGGGGACCTACGAGCTGCAGACCCGCGGCGGCAGCGGCTGGGGGGGGGGCGTCGACCCGACCCAGATTCCGCCGGTGCGCACGCTGGTGGAGACGTCTGCGCGCGACGGCGCCGACGTGCTGATGTCGGTCGTCGGCAGCGGCCGTCCGGTGTTGGCCTCTTGGCAATACGGCCTCGGGCGCGTGACCGCGATGACGACCGAACCGGTCGGTCCGGGCACGCGCGGCTGGCGCGAGTGGGACGGCTACGGCCCGATGCTGGCGCGCCTCTTGTTGAAGACTTCGCGCTCCGCGCAGCCGCCGTTCGTGATCGCTGCACGCCGCGACGCCGAGCGCGTCGAGGTCGAGGCGCGCCGCGCCGCGCAGGGGCGCTCGTCGCCGCAGGTCACGGTCGAGGGGGGCGTGGTTCTCGCGCTGCGCGAGGTCGCGCCCGGCGTCTTCCGCGGCGCGCGCGCCGCGGCGATGGGAGACGACGTGCTGTTGACGGCCGAGGACGGCTCCGGCTGGCGTCACCTCGTGGTGAGCGACGCGCTCGACGCGAGCGTCGACGAGCGGCAAGTCGATCCGCGCGCCGCGCTCCCGCTGCGAGCGCTGGCGGCGTACACGGGCGGCGCGTTCGTCGCTTCGGGCGAGGCCGTCCCCGCGCTTGAGCTGCGGCGCTCGGGTTCGCCGCTGCAGGTCGTGCCGCTGTGGCCTTGGGTCGTCTTGTTGTCGCTCCTCCTCTTCTTGTTCGATGTGTTTGACCGACGCCGCGCGGTCCCCGCCGGGAGGCTCGCCTGATGTCCATGTTGCGGATCGGTGCTGTCGTCGCTGCCTTGTGGTGTTCGCCCGTCGCGCTCGACGCGCAGAGCGAAGCCAGCGGCCTCGCGGCGAGCGTCCGGCAGCAGCTCGACGAGGCCTTGGCCAGCGGGTCGCCGGAGGCGGCGGCCGATGGACTGTGGCAGGCCGCCGCCGCAGCGCACGGGGAGTGCACGCAGCTGGTCGAAGAGCTTCGGGCGCGCTTGGCGTCCGACGAGCAGCCCGCCGTGCGCCGCGTCCTGTGCGGTGTGTTGCGCTATCAGGGTCGCGCGCGGCAGGCGCTGCGGGCGCTGGAGGGCATCCCGGCGGCGTCGCGAACCGACCGCGACCTCTTGCTCCGCGCCGAGCTGCTCGACGCGCTCGCGCGCGGGGACGAGGCGGGCGCGGCCTACGAGCAGCTGCTCGCTAGGGACCTCGGCCCCGACCTGCGTCGCAAGATCCTGTTTCGCAGAGCGCTGGTCGGGACCGACTCGATCGAGCAGCTGCGCGCGTTCGCGGAGAGCCCGAGCAACGACCGGGATCAGCGCAACCAAGCGGCCGTGATCCTGGCGCTGCGGGACAAGCCCAAGGACGCCCTCGCGCTCTACGAGGTCACCGGGGAGGGGACGCAGCGCTTCCGCCGGTTGATACGCCTCGCGGAGTGGGCGCTCGCGGCAAAGGACTTCCCGCGCGCGCAGCAGCTAGCGTGGGAGGCTGCGTCGTCGGCGAAGATGCGGCGGGATCGTCGCTACGCGCTGACGACCGTGGTCTCGGCCTACCGGGCTGGCGACGAGGTCGCCGCGCTGTTGCAGCGCTTCGAGGCGGCCGAGACGCTCGACAAGGACGCGCGGCAGGTGTGGATCGATCTGCTCCGAGACGAGGGGCGCGTCGAGGACGCATTGCGGCTGTTCAAGCAGGACGGCGACGGCGCCTGGACGCCCGCGCTGCGTCGGCAGCTGCTAGAGATCTGCCGTGAGACCGGCCGCGAGGAGGTCTTGATCGCCCAGTTTGAGGAGCTGATCGCTGCCGAGCCCGCCAACCTGGAGTGGCGCAGCGGCCTCAGCAGGCACTACCTGGAGAACGGCGACCGTGACCGCGCCGCCCGCGTGTGGACCAGCTTCGGCGACGGTCGCGAAGATCCCCAGGCCGAGCTCGACGCTGCCTTTTCGCTGATGGAGCTCGGCCTCGACGACCTGGCCGAAGCGCGGGCGCGCCGCGCGGCCGTCAGCGACTCTTTGCGCCGCGCGGCCCAGATGTTCGTCGTCAAGCTGCACGTCGACCGCGGCCGGTTCGAGCAGGCGACGACCATGCTCGATCAGCTCGAGCAGGGGGCCGACGGCCGCGACAGCGTGCTGAGCGAGGTCGCGGGGATCTACGAGCGGATCGACCGGCTGGACCGCGCGGTCGCGGTGCTCGACCGCATGAGGGCCGCCTACGGCGGCTCCCTCGGGACCGACCTCGACATGAAGTACGCGCTGCTACTGTCGAAGGTCGACCGTGAAGAAGACGCGCTCGCCGTCTGGCGCTCGCTCTGGAGCAAGGTCCGCAGCACGCCGCGCGGGCGCTACGTCGAAGACCGGATGATGACGGTCGCGTCGCGGCTGGGGGTGCTCGCCAAGATTGCGATCGAGCTCGAGGACCGGCTCGACGCGGGCGCCGCCGACACCACCGACGTCGAGCTGCTGGTGCGGCTCTACATCAAGGTCGGCGACTCGGCCGCGGCGACCGAGATCACCGAGCAGGCGCTGCGGGGCAAGGGGGTCGCCGACGTGGACCTGATCCGTCGCAAGGCCACGATCTACCTCGCGTGTCAGGACTACCGCGAATACGAGGAGCTGATCGAGCAGTTGATCGAGCGCGACCCCGAAAACCGGGTCGAGCACATGCGCGAGTTGACGCTGAGTCGGCTGGAGCGCGGACGCCGCGCTCAAGCGATCGAGGAACTCCCGAAGCTGCGCGCAGCAGCAGCGGACGGCGGCATCGCCGACGAGTTCGAGGCCGGGATCTTCCAGCTCGCCGGGCTAAACGAGCGGGCGCTCAAGAGCTACACCAAGGGGCTCGGCCGCTACCCGGATCGCATCGACACGCACCTGCTGGTGGCGAACCTGATGCGCGAGACCGGCAGCGAGATGGAAGCGGCGCGTCGCTTCCAATACTTGGCCGCGACCGCCGAACGCGACGACCTGTTCACGATCGCGATCGACGGCATCCTCAACCTGCGCGCTCAGCGCGAAAGCGAGGTCCCCGACGACCTCGTCGAGTGGGCCATGCGCGTGACCTTGGAGCGCCTCGCGCAGCGCTCCCATCGGTTCTACCTGCACCGGCTCGCCGCGGACCTCGCCGAGGAGCTGGGAGATATGCCGATGGCGATCCGCGCCTTGACCGCAGGCCTCCCGGTCGCCGGGGAGCGTCGGACCGCGCTGCTGCGCGAGATCCTCGGCAAGATCCGGTCGCTGGACGGCAACGCTCGCACCATGTTCGGCGGGGGGCGCTCGATGCGCATCAGCAAGAAGTGGGACTTCAAGCCCTACGTGATGATCGGTCGCCGCCTGCTGGGTCAGGGCGAGGTCGTGCCGCCGCAGGTCTTCATGGACCTCGCGGCGGTGTTCCTCCACGCCGACGCGGTGCCTGACGCCATGCGGACGTTCTCGCGCGCGGCAGAGCTCCTCGACCGCGCCGAGGTCAGCCGTCAGGCTGCGGCCGTGTTGGAGCAAGCCAAGCGCTATGAGCCGGCGCTGCAGTTCTACCGCCGCCTGCTGTCGGTAGACGCGACCGACGTCGCGTTGATCGCCAAGATCGGCCGCCTTGAGGAGCTCGTCGGTCGGGATGACGCGGCGTGCGCGGCCTACCAACAGGGCTTGGCGTCGGCGCTGCAGCAGACGGCGAACCGCGTGCATGTCGCCGTCGAGGCGGCCGCCGATCCCGACGACCTCGACTCGATCTTCGGGCGACAGCGCAACGTCGACGCCCTGCAGCAGGCGATCCCGAAGCTCTTGGAGGGGTTGCTGGTGACGCTGGCCGAGGCCGCCGCGCCTGCGTATGTCCAGGCGATGGCCGCCGACGTCCGACGCGACCTCGAGCAGCTCGGCCCCGCCGACGCGGGGGCCGTAGAGTCGATCGAAGAGTATCCCCGTCTCCGCAGCCGCGCGGACGCCCTGCGGCGCCTGTGTCTGTGCTTCCGTCAGTTGCCTGTGAGCGACGCGGTCGACGCCCAGCTGCTGCAGCGGTTCCCGACCGACCGGGGGCTCGCCGAGGCGAGCATCGGCTACCGCGCCGAGCGCGGCTTCCACGTCGCGGCCAAGCGGCTGCTGCAATACGGCGAGTTCGCTGAGATGCCCGCGTTCGCGTGGTGGACGGCGGCAGGGGTCGGCGACGGCCCTGTCTCCCCAGCGGTCGCGGCGGCGAACGTGGTGCCGATGTTGGTCGACCGCCGCGCGGCGCTGCGTGAGATGCTCGACAACGTCGACGCGGCCGCCATCGACGTCGACAACGTCGACGATGTCCCGCTGCTGCTCGGCGCCTGCATCCTGGTCGGGGCCGAGGACGCCGCCGAACGCATCGCGCGCGCTGGCGTGCGCATCCTCGCCAGCATGAGTCAGCGCGATCGCATCCTGAGCAACCGCGAGAGCGCTGGCGCGATCCTCAACCTCGCCTCGCGCCTGGACCCTGGCCTTCGCCGTCGCCTCTTGGACTACCGCGTGGAGCGCACGGCAGCGAAAGGCGCCAAGCAGCTCGTTAGCTTGCAATACGAGCTGGAGGGCGAGCGCGGCTTCGACCTCGACCCACAAAAGATTGAGGACATGTTGCGCGTCGAGGTCGCCAACAGCGCCCGCGAGCAGTACGGACTCCGCAGCATGGGGCTGCTCCACTTCCTGCCCGAGCAGCGCCGGGCGCCGCTGGTGCGCGAGCTCTACACCGCCGCGCCGCGGAGTCAGCGCATGAACGTGCTCACCGAGGGCGCTGAGTTCCTGGTCGAGCCGCTCGAAGACGAGTTCCTGCGCTGGTACGAGGGCGTGTTCCGCCGCGAGTTCGAGCGCGCCGACAAGCGCGGGCGGGCTCGTGCTGGCTTCTCCTACGCCTACGGCGGCAGCAGGCGGATCACGCGTCTGCGCTTGGAGACGTCGCTAGAGAAGGGCGCTGACCACCGACAGTGGCTCCGCTTGCTGCACGTCCTCGCCGACCTCGGCGACATCGCTGCTGCGGAGAAGCTCTTGGAGGACGGCGTCCCCGCGATGTTCACGGCCGACGACTCCGCTCCCGCGGCCCCGAACCGCGCGAAGGCGCAGGGGAAGAGGAAGATCGACGAGACGGTGCGCCAGCTCTTCGAGGACGGCCTCGGCGCGCGCGCTGTCGCGGTGGTCGCGCGCAAGCTCGAAGAGAACCCGGACCACGCGGGTCTGCGCTACATGAACTGGCAGCTGCGCACGCGGCTTCCGGGCGCTGTCCTGTTCGTGGAGGCCGCGCTCGACGTCGAGGACCCGTCGGTCGACCTGCTGGCGCGAAGCGCCAGCTTCTTGCGCGCCCGCGGCCGCCTGGTCGAAGCGGCCGCGATCTTCGCGGAGCTGGTCGAGGTTGACGGGGAGCGCGCCAAGAAGTGGAAGGGACAGCTCGCGGCGCTGCATCGGGAGCTCGGCAACGAGGCCGCCGCCGCGGCGTTGGGCGTGGCGGCGAAGCCGTCGAAGCAGGACGCCGACGCAGCGGCGATCGGCAGCGCCGTCAGCGGGCTCTTCGGCAAGCTGATGTCCGTGTTCGGCGGCGCGGCGCCGACGCCGGCGTCGCCGAAGGTCGCCAAGCTGTTGAAGCTAAAAGACGCGGCGACGGCTCGCCGCGACCTTCGGCGCATGTGGCGTGGGCGGGGCAGCGATCGTCAAAGCGTGGTCTTCTTCGAGCGCTCTGCCGACATCTCGATCTCGCAGAAAGACCTGAAGGCGATGGCGGGCAAGGAGTTCGCGGTCGCCGAGTCGCGGCGCATGCGGCGTCTTCTGGAGGACGCTGGCGAGCTCGGTTCGGACAGCCTGCTCGGACCTGTGCTCCAGGTGACGCCTGCCGCTGCGGACGTGGACGCGTCGGCGCGCGCGCTGCTGCAGACCCTGGCCGGCGGCGGCGGCGGCGCGGCCGAGGCGGTGCAGCTCCTCATGCAGCTCGCTGGCGACGATCTCTCGGCGGAGCGGCGCGCTCAGGTCGTCGAGGTCCTGCTGCGTCGCCCGGAGAGCCCTGACGAAGCGCGGCTGCGCAACATCGCGCATGAGCTCGCGCGTCAGGACCGCAAGGCGGCCGCCGCGGACCTCTACCGCCTGGGCGTGCTCGCCGGCGGCGAGGGGATGCCCGCGTTCCTCTCGCAGCGCGACGACGAGGAGCCGGCCGAGCTGATCGCGGACGTGCAGGCTCGCTTGGGCGGGCAGCTCGGACGCGACACGGCGTTGGCGCTGATCGACGATAAGCTCGCGCGCGAAGACTCGGCGTCGATGTTGCTGGCAGCGCTCAAGGCTTGGCCCGCGCTGGTCTCGCCCGCGCAGCTGCAGGAGCGCCTCGGGGCGGTCAAGGAGCGCATGGCGCGCTTGCGGAGCGGACGGCTCGGTCGCTTCGCCTACGACGACGACGCGCTCCCGGCGGTGGGCGAGCTCTGCAAGGTCTTGGTCTCCACGGGCGACCTCGACGGCGCGATCGCCGAGCTGGAGCGTCTGCTCTGCGGCGAGCAGCCTGATATCTACGGGCGAAAGCCTGAATGGAGCGCCGAGACGGCCGTGGCGATCCTCGCCGAGGTCTTGCAGGTCGAGCGCGCGGATCGTGAAGGCTGGTTGCGCCGGGTCGGGGAGCAGACCTTGTCTTGGCACGGGGCGGGCCGCCTGCTGCAGGCGGACA
>NYVR01000151.1 GCA_002684655.1 Planctomycetota bacterium
CCCTGGTCAGCTCGATCGCCTTGATGCAACTCGTGCCGATGTCGAGACCGACGATGCTCTTCCGCTGCTTTAGCATGCACGCTCCTTGGCCGTGGACCTGGGCCCACTCACGTCCTGCTATCGGACCATCGCACGGGCGATATTGAGCAGACGAGCGCGGCAATCCGCCCGGAATGAGCCGTCAACGCCAGAGCGGCGCTGGGAACGCAGCTTCCTGGCCTCGCGTCAGCTGCGCGACGGGCCGCTACTCTTCGCCGAAGTTCGCGTCGACCAACTCGGCGAGCGCTCGCAGCATCGTGTCCGCGTCCGGTCCAGCCGCTTCCAGCTCTAGCTCGACGCCGTTCTCGGCGGCTAGCATCATCATGCCCATGATCGACTTACCGTCGACGCGCTCCTCGTTATCGATCCTGCCGACGCGCAGGTCGCTGGCGTAGGCGTTGGCGGTCTGGACGAACAGGTGCGCCGGCCGCGCGTGCAGACCGTGTCGGTTCCGCAGCGTAACCCGCGCCTTCCTGGGCTCGTGCGCGGCTTCGCTCATGCCTCGTCTCCGTCGCCGCCCATCTCCACCAGCAGGTCACGGATCGCGTCATCCCCGTCGGCGTCGAGGAGGAACCGACGGAAGTCCGTGTTTCGAGCCAACCCTGCGATCCAGCGGAGGCACTTAAGATGCGACTCTGGGTCGTCCATCGGGGAGACGAGCATGAACAGCACGTGAACCTGGCGACCGTCGATCGCCTGCCACTCGATACCTGGGTGACAACGCGCGACGACGAGGGTGATCTCGTCGACGCCATCACCCTTTACGTGCGGCACCGCGACGCTGTTACCGAGGCCCGTCGAACCGATCGCTTCCCGGTCGGAGAGGCGCTTCTGCAGCGTCTTCCTGACCTTCTTAGGGAACGCGCCGACGTCTTGCGCGGCGCCGAGCAGCTCTTGGAGCGCGGCCTCCTTGGTGGAGGCTTCGAGCTCTTGGATCAGTCCAGCGCGTGCGACCAGCTTGCGAATCATGGGGCGAGGAGTGTGCGGAAAGCGCGCCCCCGGCGCAATGTTCGATGTCTCAGAGTCGCGCGCGGGGCCCTGCAAGGGACCCGTCACCCCGCGGGGCGGCCAGGTCAGCCTGCGGCGTGGCCGGGAGACAGGCGACCGGTCGCAGCCGGCGATCGAGGCAGCGCGGCGTCAGTCGAGCGACTTGCGGACGACCTCCTCATATGTTTCCTCAGCCGGCTTGTCGTCGCCAGCCGCCGGCTCGGCGGCGCGGGCCCGCTCCTCCTTTGCGTCAGGGAACTTGTGGTTGGTCAGCTTCTCTTTCCACTTGCGGAGTTGCACCTCCAGCTTGTCGATCAGCAGGTCCATCGCGCCGGAGAACGATTCTCCGCGCTCCTTCGCGACCAGCGGCGCTCCCTTGCGCAGGTGAGCGATCAACTCCACCTCAGGGTGCTCGTGCGCGTGGTCTGCGACGACCTCGACGCGCGTCAGCGCCGCACCGAAACGCGAGAGGCGCTGCAGCTTCTTGGTCGCATGCTCCTGCATGCGCTCGGTGATGTGGTCGTGGCGACCCTTAAACTCGATCGTGACGTCTTCGTCTTGGCTCATACAACTTCCTCGTCGGAGATCATTCATCGACCGAACAGGTCGAGTGACCCGCCCCCTTCTGCGACTTCGTCCATAGACGAGTCACAGCGCGACGGCTGCGAGACGCTGCGTGGCTAAGAGTTACCGATCGTCGAAGCCCCAGAACTTCACCTCAGGGCGAAGCTCCACGCCGAAAGCGTCCGCCACCCGGTCGCGCACGTCGTCCATCAGCGCGAGGAAGTCCGCGGCGGTGCCCGAGTTGTCGTTGACGAAGTAATTAGCGTGACGCTCTGAGACCTGGACGCCGTTCCTCCGCAAGGTCTTACAGCCCGCCTCTTGGATCAAACGCCCAGCGGCGTCGCCCTCGGGGTTCTGGAAGACGCAGCCGACGCTCCGCAGGCTGACCGGCTGGCTGGTGTTGCGCTTCTGCAGCGAAGCCGAGAAGCGAGCGAAGATGGCGTCGGGGCTGTCCTCACTCAGTTCGAAGGTCGCCTGCACCACCACGGCGTCGCCGAGGCCGCCGTTCCGGTAGCGCGGCTGGAAGTCCTCCTTCCCGAGGATCCGCAGCCCCCCGCCGCGCTCGACAACGGTCAGCGAGACGATGTGCTCGAAGGTCTCGCCGTCCCGCGTGCCCGCGTTCATCGCGACCGCGCCGCCGACCTCGGCGGGGATCCCGGTGAGCTTCTCGAGCCCGGCCAGCCCGGCGCTGCGGGTCGAACGAAGCAGGCCCGCCATCGTCACGCCCGCGCCGACCGTCACCCGCTGACCTTCCCGCTGCAGTCGGTTGAGGTTGCCGAGGTGCATGACGACCCCGGGGACACCCGCGTCCGCGACCACGACGTTGCTGCCGCCGCCGAGGATACGCAGCGCCAGCCCGCGCTCCGCGCAGGCGCGCACCGTCGCGGCGACGCCCTGCTCATCGAAGGGCTCGACGAACCACTCGGCGACGCCGCCGATGCGCAGGTGCATCATCGGCGCGAGCGGGACATCCCGGCGCACGGAGGCGTGGTCGACCAACGCAGCCGCGAGGTCAGATCCCGGCAACGATCCCTCCGACCGCCTTGTCGATGTCCCCCGCGCCGAGCACCAGGACAACATCGCCGGCGCAGCGGTGCTCAGCCAACACGTTGGGCAGGCCAGCGACCGGCCCGCCGTAGTGCGCGTCGCCGCCGCGCTCGCGGACCGCGGCGACGAGGTCGCCGGCGCTCACCGACGCCATGATCTCGTCCGACTCGCGCGCGCCGTAGATCTCCGCGATCAACGTCACATCTGCCGCAGCGAGCGAGGCCGCGAAGGACTCCATCAGCAGCAGCGTTCGCTGGTATTGGTGCGGCTGGAACGCGACGACTAGGCGCCGGTCCGGGAACCGTCGCCGCGCGGTCTGTAGCACCGCCTCGATCTCTACCGGGTGGTGGGCGTAGTCGTTGACCAGCACCCCGCCGCCGGCGCCCTCGTGAAGCTCAAAGCGGCGGCGCACGCCGACGAACTCCGAGATGCCCGCGCACGCCCCCGCGAGGTCTGCGCCCGCGACGTGCGCGAGCCCCAACGCGAACATCGCGTTGAACATGTTGTGACGACCGGCCACGGAGAGTTCGACGCGCGGCAGGCGCTCTTCGTTCAAGACCGGCACAAACGACCAACAGCCGAGGTGCTCGCGGACATCCAGCGCGCGAAGGTCTGCCCACAGCCCAGAGCCGACCGTGAGGATCTCGACGTCGCTGCGCAGGCTAGAGAGCACAGCTTTGGGGACCGACTCCTCTACGAGCGCGGTGCCGCCAGGGCGGATGCGCGCCAAGTAGCCTGCGAACGCCTCGATCAGCTCGTCCGTCGACGGGTAGCAATCGAAGTGGTCGTGGTCGAGGTTGAGGATCGCGGCGCCGAACGGCCGCAGGTTGTGAAAGCTGCGGTTGAACTCGCAGGCCTCGACGACGAAGCCCTGGCCCTTGCCGCCGTGGCCGTTGCCGCCGAGCTCAGGCACCTCTCCGCCGATGAGGTGAGATGGGTCAAGCCCGGCGCCGCGCATCGCGGCGACGGTCAGGCCCGTGGTCGTCGTCTTGCCGTGGGTGCCGCCAATCGCGAGCGTCCTGCGCCCTTCGCTGAGCCGGCCGACGGCCTCGGCGTAGAGCAGGGAGGTGAAGCCGCGGCGCACGCACTCCTGAACCTCTGGATCCGAAGCCGGCACCGCCGCGCTGCGGATCACGTAGCCGTCCTCGCCGTGGATCTGCGCTGGTTGACAACCGGACCAGACCACGTGGCCCTCATCGACGAGGCAAGAGACGACGCCGGAGCTGCCGCCGTCGCTGCCGCTGATGTCGCCGCCGACGCCTGCGAGCAGGCGTGCGAGCCCGCTCATCCCGGCGCCGCCGACGCCGACGAAGTGGAAGCGACGGGAGACGAACGAAGTCCCGGTGATGCCTTCATCCGCGGACGGGCGCTCGCCCGCGAGGCGCGCCGGAGTCGTCGTCACGCGACGCCTCCTGCGGCGACTTTGGCTGACGCTCGGCCAGCGATCTGGGCGTGGACGTCGTCGAGGATCGCCTGGCTCGCGTCCAGCCGCCGGAGCTGCCGCGCCGCGTCGCCCATCGCGCTGAGCCGCGCCGGATCCCGAAGCAACGCGCCGAGCACCGCAGCCAATCGGCCTGGGTCGGTGTCTTTCTCCTCACAGATCACCGCGGCGCCTGCGCGCTCCAGGACGCGCGCGTTGTGGAGTTGCTGCTTGTCCTTGTGGTGCGGATAAGGCACGACCACCGCGGGACGACCGACGGCCATCAGCTCTGCGACGGTGGTGCCGCCGCCGCGGCAGATGACCAGGTCAGCAGCGGCGAACAAGCGGTCCATGTCTGCGGCGACCGTGCGGACCTCGACGTCGATGTCGCCGCCAGCTTCGTGATAACGCTCGCGGACGTCCGCATCCTTGCCGAGGCCGCTGAGGTGGATGACCTGAAGGCGACGGTCGAGTTGCTGGAGCGCCGCTGGCACCAGCTCGTTGATGGCGCGCGCGCCCTGGCTGCCACCGGTCACCAAGATGACGGGCACGTCGCTGCGCAACTCCAGCGCGCGCCGCGCCTCGGCCTTGTCGACCTGTCCGAACCCGTGCCGCAGCGGCGTGCCGGTGTGCAAGGCCCGCCGGCTCTTGGAGTCGGCGCCGGGCAAGCCCGTGTATGTGCGCCGAGCGATCGACTGCAGCCAGCCGTTGGCGCGGCCGGTCACGGCGTTCTGCTCAAGCAGGAACACCGGCAGCCCCAGGCTGCGCGCCGCCAGCGCCACCGGCACCGACGCGCGGCCGCCGGTGCTAATCACCCCGCCGACGTCGTGACGGCGCAGGAGCCGCCGAGCTTTGCCGGTCGCCCGGATCAGCCACCACGGCAGCGCCAGCGGCGACCGCCCAGAACGCGGCACCTCTACGGAGCAGATGTCGGGCAGCTCGCGCTGCACGAACTCCCGCTCAACGTCGCGGCCCTCGGTGATCAACAGCGGCGCCTGCTCCGACTGGAGCAGGGAGCGCCCTAGGACCAGCGCCGGCATCAGGTGGCCGCCGGTGCCGCCGCTGACGAGGCAGACGCGGCGGCCTGCTGGCGCGCCAACCTTGGTCGATGCTGCGACGTGCTTCACGATCCGTTGGTTTGGAGCCTCACCTGCTGGGAGCCGGAGCTACTTACGCGGGACCTTGATCTCCCTGCCGATCTTCATCCGGTGCTCGGGGACGTTGGGGTTCATTCTCTTGATCTCCGCGGCGCGCTTCACCGTGCCGAAGAACTTCTGGGAGATCAGGGAGTAGCTGTCCCCCTTGCGGATCTTGTAGGTGCGGTGCAGGTCTTTCACGGCTGACGCGTTGCGCCCACTGGATCCGCTCTTGACCGCCACGTTAGGCAGTCGCAGCTGCATACCCACCTGCAGACGGTCCGGGTTCTTGAGGTCTGGATTGACCTCGACGATGAGCGGCCAGCGACTCGACTTGCCCAGCTGGCGAAGCGCGATCCTCGTAAGGTCGTCGCCGTCCTTGACGGTGTAGGTGCGCATCTTCGCAGCGGGCTGCCGTTGGGGCTTCTTCGCCGGCTTACCAGCGGAGTCGGTCGCCACCTTCTGCGCTGCGGGCACCGCCGGCGCGGGCTTGACCGTCGGCTCCTTAACCGCCGGCTTCGCGCTGCCGCCGCCCTCGTCGTCGAGCAAGCTGCCCAGCCCCTCAGCGCGGCGGCTGACGGCACGAGCCGGACGCTCTCGGCTGGCGCTGAGCAGATCGTCCATGCTGGCGCGGCGGCGGACCGGGCGCGCGTTGGCGGAGCCCGTCATGCCAGCGTGAATCGCTGCGTTCTGACGCGCCGATGACGACCGAGCGGTCGCCGGCTCCCCCCAGAGCGTCACGCCCAGGATGAGGAAGATCACCAGACACATTACATAGAGGCCGTACTTTTCGAGCTGACCCATCAGACACCCTCCGAATCCGTTCGGAATCCGAATCAGGAAACCGCTGCAGCTTCTTCACTGGTCGAGAACGCACCGGTGCGATCCGATCGCACCGCGTTCCCAATCAGGCCAACCGCCGCCAGACAAAAAACGAGACTTGTGCCGCCCGTCGAAACGAACGGCAGGTCGATACCTTTGGCAGGAGCCCACCCACTGACCACGAGTAGGTTCACAGCCGCTTGCATACAGATCATCAGAGCATAGCCACAGACGACGTAGCGTAAAAAGGGATCCCTGACCTGAACCACCAACCTGTAGCACAGGTAGCCGAAAGCCGAGTAGGCACACAGCACGAACAAGGACCCCAGAAACCCGAACTCCTCGGCGATGATCGCGAAGACGAAGTCGTTGTGCGCCTCAGGCACGTAGTTCATCTTCATCCACCCTTGCCCGAGCCCCCGCCCGAAGATGCCGCCTGAGCCGACGGCCACGAGGCCGAGGCCGACCTGGGAATCCGGCGAGGTGTCGAACAGCTGTTCGATGCGTCGACGAACGTATTCGTGCTGCGTCGCGAAGAAGATCATCAGGGCGGCCGCGAGGCCCGCGAGCGGCGCGAAGTAGATGAACCTGACGCCGGCGACCAGCGCAAGGCTGCTCGCTAACCCTATCACCAGCAAAGCGTTGCCGTTGTCCGGCTGGAGCGCGAGCACCGCCGCCAACAGCACCGCGCAGCCCATCGCAGGTAAGAACCCGCGCCGGAAACTGGCGAGGCCGTGGCCTGCGCGCGCCAACAACCAGCTGACGGCGAGCATGAGGAAAAAGCGCGCAGGCTCCACCGGCTGGAACTGCTGCCCGCCGAAGCGAATCCAGCGCGACGCACCCTTGGTGTCCCCGCCAGTGACGTGCGGCAGGAGGCAGGCGACGACGCCGACGAAGAACAAGGGCATCGCGATGCGTCGCAGCAGACGCATCGGCGTCGTCGCGCAGACGACGAACGCGACGAGCCCCAACATGAGCTTGACGCCCTGCCGCTTCATCACGACCAGGGGGCCTTCGTCGGATTGAGACCCGAGCACGGAGACGGCCATCACCAAGCCCAGGCAGCTCAGCGCCATCACCACGAGCATGAGCCAGTCTAGCTCGCGTACGCCTGGGCTCGCCGCGCGGTGAGATTTGGTGGCGGCGCCCATGATCTCAACGCACCTTGAAGAGCAACAGGCTGCACATCGCGAGCAGCGCCGACACGATCCATGTTCTCGCGACGACGCGGGTCTCGGGCATGCCGCCAAACTGGAAGTGATGGTGCAGCGGCGCGCACCGGAAGATGCGCTTGCCGCTGAGCTTGAACGAGCCGACCTGGAGGATCACCGACAGCGCCTCGGCGACGAAGACCCCGCCTACCACCAACAACACCAGTTCGGTGCGGCTGATCAGGGCAGCGTATGCGAGCGCGCCGCCGAGGCCCAGGCTCCCGACGTCGCCCATGAACACAAGGGCCGGCGCAGCGTTGAACCAGAGGAAGCCGAGGGCGCCGCCGAGCAGCGCCGCCATCAATACGGCCATCTCACCCGCGCCACCGACATGCGGCACCAGCAGGTACTGGGCCCAGTCAACGCGCCCGACAGCGTAGGTGATCGCTGCGTAGGCGATGGCCGACGTGGCGATGCAGCCTGCGGCGAGGCCGTCGAGGCCGTCCGTCAGGTTGACCGCGTTCGCCGACCCAGTCAGGACGATCACGGCGAACGCGAGGAACGGGACCCCCCACATCACGCTCAAATCAAGCGACCAATCCTTCGCGAACGGCACGTACAGCCGCGGTCCGCCGACGTCTGCTTGGAGCCCTGCCGGCCCCGTCAACCAGAGACAAATCAGAACAGCGACGACCGTCAACGCGCCCTGCTTCTGGCGCTTGCTGATACCTCGCTTCTGCTCACCGCTCTGCCCTTGCTTGAGCTTGGTCCAGTCGTCCCAAAATCCGATCGCCGAGAAGGCCGCGATCAACATGAGGCCAGGCAGCGAGAACTGGTTGACGCCGTCGAAGCGCAGCCACAGCAGCCCCGCGGCGAGGATCGATCCGATGACGAACAAGCCGCCCATGGTCGGGGTGCCCGCCTTGTCCTTGTGCAGCTCCTCGAGCTTCTCTGATCCCGTGCCGTCGACGCGCTCGCCCATCCCCTGCCGGCGCAGCCATCCGATAACGCGCGGCCCGAACAACACGGCGAGCAAGAACGCAGTAACGGCAGCACCGCCAGCGCGCACAGAGATGTAGCCCAACAGGCGGCAGACATCCTCCGAGAACACGTACGGCGCCAGCCAGTGGATCATCCGCGCTGGACCTCCGCGCCGGACTCGCCGGCGGATGAGCCAAGTTCGGCGACTAGGCGGTCGACCAGACGATCGAGCTGAACCCGGCGCGATGCCTTACAGAGGACGCGATCCCCTTCACGCAGCTCTCGACGGAGCAAGGAGTGGGCGGCCTGGAGGTCTTCCACGCAGGTGACCGTGTCCTTCGCCATGCCGGCGCCCAAGGCGCCGGCTGCGATCGGCTGCGCGTCGGCGCCGACGCAGACCAACCGATCGTGACCGCTCTGGACCACTTGCTCACCGAGCAGTCGGTGCAGCGCGACGCTGTCGTGCCCCAGCTCGGCCATCCCACCGAAGACCGCGAAGCCACGGCCTGAGCCGGCGGTCTGCAGCCCGGCCATGGCCTGCAGAGCCGAGCGAGCCGATTCGGGGTTCATGTTGTACGTGTCGTCAAAAATCGTCACGCCGCCCGCCAACTTCGGCTCCAACCGGCGCGCGGCAGACGGCACGCGGGCCAGCTGTCGGAGGACCTCGTCCTCCGGCACACCCAAGTGGTGCGCAGCGGCGATCACCGCCAGCGCGTTGTAGACGTTGTGGCGGCCTAAGCGCGGCAACGTGACCGGCCGCTCGCCCTGCAGCAAGAAGGTCGTGCCCAGCGCGTGGAACCGGACGTCGGTCGCATACCACTCTGCCTCGCGCGAGACGCTGATGAACTCGACGCGCGCCTTGGTCAACGCAGCCATCTCGCGGCACGCCGCGTCGTCACCGTTCAGGATGCATACGCCGTCGCGAGGCAAACCCTGCGGCAAGCAGGACTTCTCCCTCGCGATGCCATCGAGCGAGCCCAGCCCCTCCAGGTGCGCTGGCGCTACGCACGTGACGATGCCGATGTCGGGCCGCGCGACCTCGGTCAACTGGGCGATCTCTCCGGGGGCGTTGGTGCCAATCTCGACGACCGCTGCGCGCGTCTCCTCGCGCAGCTGGAAGAGCGTCAGCGGGACGCCGACCTGGTTGTTGTAGGAGCCAGGCGACCGCACCGCTGGCATAACGGACTCCAAGACGGCGCCGAGCCACTCCTTGGTCGACGTCTTGCCGCACGAACCCGTGATCCCGATGACGCGGGCCCGGCTTCGGCGCCGATGCTCGCGCGCGAGATCGAGCAGCGCGCGTCGCGTGTCCTCAACTTTGACCACGAAGGGCTCGCGCGTGCGCTGCAGCTTGGCTTCGCGCAGCAGCGAAGCGACGTCGACGTCACGGTCGACGACGAGGCCCACGCAGCCGTTTTTAACCGCTTGCGCTAGGTAGTCGTGGCTGTCATGGCGATCGCCACGGAGCGCGACGAAGACCTTACCAGCGCAGTCAGCGCGGCTGTCAGTCGCGACGCCCTGGCCGGTCGCGCCGCCCTGCACCACAGCGCCGCCTGCAGCCTTGGCGATCGAACGCGCCGTAAACCAAGAGCGCTGCGGGCGAGCTGCCTTGGCAGCCTCGTTCATCGGTGCAACCACCCAGCCCTCCTCGCCGCCAACGCGCGGCCTGCCTCGAGCCGGTCGTCGAACGGCACGACGCTGTCCTTGAAGACCTGGTAGGTCTCGTGGCCCTTGCCAGCGACCAGCACCGTGTCGCCTGGCTTCGCCCGCTGAACGGCCAGCCGGATCGCCTCGGCGCGGTCGACGACCGAGAACACTTCACACTCGCTCTCGGCCAGCCCGCCCTTCATCTCAGAGATGATCTGTTCGGGGTCTTCGCTGCGCGGGTTGTCGCTGGTCAAGTAGGCGCACTGCGCGTGACGCGCCACCGCCCGCCCCATCGGCGCGCGCTTGCCGCGATCACGGTCGCCGCCGCAGCCGAACACGACGTGGAGGTCTCCCTCACAAACGCTGGCCAAGGTCTCGCAGACCTTGTCGAGCGCGTCCGGCGTGTGCGCGTAGTCGACGAACGTCCGAACCCGCTCACTGCGCGGCCCGCCGCCGGGCGCCTCGACGAGCTCGAGACGACCGGGGACCGGCCGCACGTCCTCTAGCGCCGAGGCAACGGTCAGTTCACTCGCGCCGAGCGCGAGCGCCGACGCTGCCGCCGCCAAGGCGTTCTCGATGTTGTGCACGCCGACGATAGGCAAGAACAACTCGACCGCGCCGTTGGGCATCACGATCCGAAGGCGCGTGCCGTCCGGCCCAGGCTCGACGTTCTCGGCGCGGATATCGGCCTCCGGAGATGTGCCATACCAGAGGATCTTGACGCCGTCGGCGAGCTCGTCGGCCATCGCTCGAGCGACGGCGTCGTCGCGATTGAGCACGGCCGTCGAACCTGCCTGCAGCCCCTGGAACAGGCGCGCCTTGGCCGCGCGGTAGGCGGACATGTCGCCGTGGTAGTCCAGGTGATCCTGCGAGAGGTTGGTGAAGACACCCACCGCGAAATGCACGCCGCGCACGCGGTCTTGATCGAGGCTGTGACTCGACACCTCCATCACGCAGGCGCTCGCGAAGCGGTCCGCCATCTCGCGCAAGTAACCGTGGATGCGCACAGGATCCGGCGTCGTGTTCGCGGCCGGGATGCGCCGTCCGCCAAACTCGTAGGCGATCGTTCCGATCAGACCGACTTGACGGCGGTCCGCCTGAAGGCAAGCCCTGATCAAGTGCGCCGTCGTGGTCTTACCGTTGGTGCCCGTCACGCCCACGACGGAGAGCGCCTTGGACGGCTCGCGGTAGTAAAAGCGCGCCGCATCGGCGAGCGCCTCGCGGCAGTTGTCGACGACGAGCACCGGCGCCGACACCGACAATGGCTCCTCGGCGACCACCGCCACGGCGCCTCTCGCGACCGCTTGTTGGGCGTAGGCGGCCCCGTCGCTCTTAGCGCCACGGATCGCGAAGAACAGGTTGCCTGGGCGGACCTCGGCGGAGTGGAAGGCGAGGCCATCCACTGCCAGATCACGCCAGTGCAACACCTCGCGCGGCTGCAAGCAGTCGCGGAGTTCACGCAAGCGCACGAAGCCCTGTCCGGACGGAAGCCCGGACGGGAATGCCAAATCAGTCATGAACCGCCCTAACGAGTATCCCTGGCGTCGCCGGCCCCAACCGACGATCCCCAGCCTGAGTGATCAGGAGCCTGAAGTCCTGTTCGGGTCTGACCACCCGAACCCATTCGCGGCCCCTGGCGCAACAGGTCGCGCCCGCGGAGCTCTTGGCACCGGAGCAACATCCTGACTGCTGGGGGCGCAGCATAGCTGCTGCCATAGAACCGCGCACGTCCACCTTTCTTCTGCAAGACACAAACCGCGAGCCACTTCGGGTCCTCCGCCGGCATCAAACCGACAAAGCTCGCGTTGCGCATCGTGACCGTCTCGCCACCGGCGAGACGCACGGTCCCAAACGCGGTGCCGGTCTTGCCGCCGACGAGACCGTGTAGGTCTACGCCCTGCTTCTCGAACCTTTGAACCACCGAACGACCGGTGGCACCTTCAAAGTTGCTAAGAACATCGCGCATCGCCGTGAGGATTTGACCGCGGACTTCGCCACGGAACGGCCTACCGATACCGCTGGGACGCGGAGCCGGGTGCCACTCGCCGTCGATGTCCAAACCACGAACGAGGTGCAGCTCGGCTTCGGTTCCCTGCAGCAATCGCAGGTATGCGCGCGCGACCTGGAGCGCAGTCGTCGTCATCTCGTAGCCGAAGCTGAACGATATCGCGCTGTTGGCCCGGAAACTGCGCGGCCGAACGTCGGCAGCAAACGACCGGCCGGGGTGCCCGCCGAGGGTCTCATGCGGCAACCGCAAGCCCAGCGTCCTCCCCCACCCGAAGGTCAACATATAGTCCTGCCACTGCTCTCGCGAGAGCCGCAGACCGATCATGGCGGCGCCGATGTTCGAGCTGTTGATCAAGATTCCGTGCGGCGTCAAAACGCCACAGTCGTGGTCGTCACGCACGGCCTTTCGCCGCCCCAAGCTGCGGATCTCTCGCGCGTACATCTCGCCGTTTGGCGCGCAGTCAAAGGCTTCATGCCAGCCGACGGCTTTGGTCTCCAGTGCGTAGGCCACGACGAGCGGCTTGACGATCGAGCCGGGGTCAAACTGGCTCTGAAAGGGGGTGAAGGACGTCGCCTTCGGGTGCAGCTCGCCGCCGTGCCACGACGACGCCGCCAAGACGTCACCCGTCGACACCTCGACGAGGGCCATCGCGCCCCAGATCGGCTTGTCGCCGGCGGCGCCCCGCATACCTGCTTGGCACTGCATCGCGAGCTCCCGCACGCAAACGCGCTGCAGTTCGAGATCGATCGTGCTATGGAGCCGCACCGGATCGGGCGCGCCCTTTACAGGCGCGATGAAGTAGGGGCGATGACGACCATCTGCCAGGAAGCGACGCACTGCGCCCGAATCGGGGGTCAGCGCCGCGAACGATTCGAGACCGCAGACTCCGTAGGTGTGGAAACGCTCGCGCCCATCAATCAGCGCCAGGTACGTATCGGTGTGGCCGACGAGACCGTAGGTCAGGTCACGCTCGGGGTAGACGCGCTTAAAGGAGTGCAGCCGCTCGAGGAAGACCGTCGGATACGCCTTGCTCTTGTGATGACTGTCGAGCGCGTCGAGCACCTTGCGACGGTCCACCCCAGTCGCGACCAAGAAGTCCACGACGCGATCGTGCTGCGCCGGCCACGTGCCGCTGAGCGGCAGCGAGTCGACCTTCCAACCACGCCACATCAGCCGCCGCAGACGCTCCCGGTGCGCTGCATACTTTGTGCTGCGGTCGTGGATCTCCGGGTCTGCGACCAGCGCGATCGCGAGGCTGTCTGCGAGCCGCTTCAGCCACGGTCGGAACAAGGTGAGGTCTGCCCGCTTGGTCCTCGGCACGGCGATCCGCGCGCGGACCTCGTAAGACTCACAGTCCGCGGCGAGCGTCGCGCCGTTGCGGTCCAGGATAGAACCGCGCGGCGCGGGCATCTTCTCCGAACGCGCGGCGTAGCTGTCCGCGATCTGCGCGTTGAGCGGCAGCGGGGCGCGCCCGGTTCGCTCCAAAGATCCGGCCTGAGCGACCTGGAGGAAACCGAACCACCCAACGAGGAACACCGGCACCAAGCCGAGCACGCCAAAAGCGAAGCGTATTCGTTTGCGCTCGGCTGGGCTCACTGCTGCTGCCCCTCCCGCCGCGCGCCCTCGCGCTGCAGCCAACCCCACTGCAGCCGCGCCAACTCATCGGGTGAGACGGACTCCAGCTGCTGCACGCTTAGCCGCTTGAACTCAACAATCTGCGTCCGGACGCGGCGATATCGCTGCTCTAGCTCTCGGCGCGCGCGCACGTTGTCGGCGCGCAGCGCCGCTGTCGCGATGGCCAGCGTGACTGCCAGCGCAAACAGCAACCCAGCGATCATCCACCTCATGCTGGCTGCTCCCGTTTGACGCCGCAGCGCAGCTTGGCGCTGCGCGCGCGCGGATTCTCCCTCGCCTCAGCCGGGGTCGCAGTGATCGGCTTCTTGGTGATGACTTCGAGCTGATCGCGCAGGAAGTGCTTCACGGCACGGTCTTCGACAGAGTGAAAAGAGATCACGGCGAGGCGACCGCCCGGCCGCAGACAGTCAACAGCGGCCTGCATCCCGCGCTCGAGGGCTCCGAGCTCGTCGTTGACCGCCATACGCACAGCTTGGAAGGTTCGGGTCGCGGCGTGGATCCGGCCCCGACGAGCGGGCGCCGGCATCGCCGCGACGACAAGCTCGGCGAGTTGACTGGTGCGGGTGATTCGGCAGCGGCGGCGCTCGTCGACGATGCGACGGGCGATACGGCGGCTGTGCCGCTCCTCCCCGAGCCTATACAGCGTGTCCGCCAGCTCTTGCTCCGGGACGGCGTGGAGCCACCGCTCAGCGGTGAGCTTCGCCGAGGCATCCATGCGCATGTCTAGTGGCCCATCGGCCATGAAGGAGAACCCTCGCTCGGGTTGGTCCAACTGGAGAGAGCTCACGCCGATATCGAGGAGCACGCGGTCACAGCAGGGCTGACCAATACCTGCTAGGACCTCGCGCATATCGCCGTGAGGAGAATGGTGCAGGGAGAAACCTGCGCCGGCGCCGGAGGCCTTGGCTCTCGCCAAAGCATCCTGCGCCACCGCCAGAATCTCCCTGTCGCGATCGAGCCCTGCCACGTGACCGTCCGGACCGATGGCTGCCGCGATGCCTGTCGCGTGACCACCGGCCCCAACCGTCCCATCGACGACCACGAGCCCACAGCGGAGATCGAGGATCGCCAGCGTCTGCTGAAGCAGCACCGGGACGTGCACGGAATGCCTGTTGCCGTGCTCGCCGCCGCCGCCGCCCTGCGTGTCCGCATTCAATGCGCTACATCCCTTGACCACCCGACAGTAGCCACCGAATACGCACCCTGACCGAGGGTGCACGAACACGCCTTACCACGTTGCCTATCGTGGAGTCGTGCGACGATCTTCGTCACTACGAGTCCGCGGGCGTCGTTGGCGTGGCAGGACCGACCAGACTGGAAAAGAGCTGCTCTTCCTCGGGGCCCGCCTCGGCGAGCGCGACGTCCAGATAAGAACGCGACCAGAGTTCACAGACCCGGCCCGTCCCCACCAGAACAACGGGCTGGCTGGCGCCGAGCCCCGCATACTTGAGCAACGGCTCGGGCACACGGATGCGCCGGTTGCCGTCAGGCACGACCGCTTCGGAGTGACCAAGGAACCGTCGGCACAGGGCCCGGTGAGCCCGGCTGCCTGGCACGGCTCGGCCGATCTGGTCGACGAGCCCCTGGAATCCCTCCGCGTCGTGCAGGAGCAGGCAACGGTCCAGCCCGGCGCTAAGGTGGAACTTCCACTGCTTCTTCGGAACCTCGTCGAGGATGCGCGCAGGCAGGGTCAACCTGCCTTTGTCATCGATGCCGTGTTCCGAGCTGCCGAAGTAGGTGCCCATCGTCGCTGCGAACTGGACGCGACCCGCGCCCTTGTCACGCGGAAATCTATCGCCCGCTGAACCACTGTCAACCACGCAGCCCCACCGCTCGACCACAATCACCCACCATATGCCCCTTCAAAACACCGCTATACCCTCCATGGTGTGGCCGAATACGGTGAGACCACAAGTGATCGACGAGCAAGAGATCGGCGGGTCGAAAAAAAATGCCCCGCTTCTTCGACCGCGTGCTCGTCCGAACACGACGATGGCCACGATCGCTTCGCGCTGCGCGAGAGGGCGCCGCGGTCGGAGCGCCACCGGGCGCTCCACCTGTCGTCGGGAAGGCCAAAGCGGATCCGAGTCGACGAATCCGACGTAAGACCTTTTACGACAAAGCCTAAGTGGCGAACACCTAGAACCTAAGGCGCCGCAGCGGACACAGAAAGAATCCGGTCAGGACGAATGATTCTGCGCCAGCGCCTAGAACGGCAGCAGCTCCACCCCCTCGGGGAGCCCGCGGCTCAACGCTAGACCGGCTCGTCGACGCCGTCGGTATCGCCGCTGGTCTCGCCAATCGCGGCCAGCAGCTCGTCCTTGACGGTGGACATGTCGGTCGCGTCGATCGCGGGCGCGAACAGCGCGACGGGCTCCATCTCCTTGAGCTTAGGGTCACGGACCACGAGGTCTGCTTGCTCCTGCTCGCGGGTCTTGGGCTTGACCATCTTCAGGACGCGCTTGCGCAGCAACAACAGGGCGCAAAAGTACCGCAGCGCGCGCGCGCGGCCGTCATCGACGGTGCCGAGCCGGTCGAACAACGCGCGGAGAGAGACGAGATCCAAGACCGGCTCCTTGCTACCGGCGGCCTTTCGGACCGTGCGCCAGAAGATCGGAGGCTGCTCATCTGGGCACTTGGTCCGATACGCCTCGAAACAGACCTCGCACAGATCACGACGGATGCAAACCGGAACCTCTACTCCGGTCGGCTTGCCAGACTTGGACTTCACCTCGCGCGCGCCCCACTCCAGGACGGCGAAATACGGCGATGTCTGCGGCGGCGCACAACCAGGCTTAGGGCAGCCTTCGCGGTCACGCTGGATCTTCCACTCGTCTGCCATGATCTCGACTACTGCCTCTCGCTGCGAAAGTCTTCGGCGAAGCGTCGCCAACGCTCGGCGGTGCGAGGACCGCTGCTGCCAGCGATCTTCTGCAGCGCCTGTTGCGCCGCCAGCTCACCGGACCACTGGTCGCGGGCCTTGCTGACCTCGAGGAACGCCACGAGCGCATCGACCGCGTCCGGGTCTCTGTGGCTCCCGAGCGACTCGGCGGACTTGCGCTGTACGAAGGCGTCCGGGTCGTTGAGCATGTCGACCAACAACGCGCGCGCGCCAGACCCGCCGAGCGCCAGGGCTTGGGCGGCGGCGCTGCGGACGCGCCATTCCGTGGAGCGGGTCAGCGTGCGCAGAGCGTCCAGCGCCGCGCCCCGCGCGCCGATCGCGCCCAGCGCGCGCGCCGCGTAACCCTGCTCCCGCACATCACCGGAGGATGCGACATTCAACAGCGCCGGCACGGCCCGGTCGCCGAACGCTGCTAACACCTCGACCGCGATCGTGCGGAGGAACGCTTGGCGGTCCTTAAGCAAGTCCTCGACGACGACCTCCACCGCAGGCGAACCCATCGCGAGGATCTCGCCAATCGCGCGCAGGTCGTCACGCTGACCGGGCAGGTCAAACTGCGCGGGGGTCGCGCCCAGGTCGCCGATCGCCTCGTAGCGCACCTTTTCTTCGGACAGCAGGACCGACTGCCCCTCGCGCATGCGGACGACGTCATGGACGAGGTAACGCACGAACCACTTGCTCGCGAGCGCGTCGCTGCGCAGCGCGTCGCGCAGCGACTCGTAGTTTGCGTCGCGGTCGTAGTAAGCCTGCGCGACGGCTTTGCAGGCCGCGAACTGCTCCTGGCTCATCTCGCCGGGCGTGTAGGCCTCTGGGGGACTGGCACACCCTGCGCTCAGCAGCGCGGCTGACAACAGCGCCCCCGCAGCCAGCGTCACGGAGGCGGGGGGCGGCTGCAGTGGAGCGGGAACAGGCGAAGGCACGCCCTTACGTCTACACGGACGGCGGCCTCCCGCAAAGCTCTGCATGGCCGCTCAGCGCGGGCGGCGGGGCGAACGCCGAGCTCTCCCAGAACCGCGCTGGACCCTGACGGCCCGCGCGGCCATGCTCGCGACACGCGGAACAGGGCCGGTCACACACGGCCACACCGCGCTACGCCCGACGCCTCGCCGCACCAACGCGACCCTCCCAACTTCATGGACATCCGCTTAAACGGTGGCATGCCCGGCATGCCGACGATCCCCCCGCAGTTACCGCTGCTGCTGACCATGCTCGGCGCGGGCGCGGCGCTCTTTGGGCTGCTGCTGCTGTTCAACGAATGGCTGCTGCGCTGGTTGGTCGCAGGGATCTTCCTGGTCATCGGCGGCCTGCTGTTGATCGTCGCGTGGCGCGCCAAGCGGATGCTCGGCTGACACGTTCGCGCCTATTCCACGACGCCGATGAGGTCCCGCTGCGCGTAACCAACCCGGCCGTTGACCTCCACCCGGACGAAGCTGCCGCTCGCGCCGCCGCCGAGCGGCAGCATCACGCCAGGGCGCACGGTCGCGACCGCGTCCATACCCTCGCGTGGCTCGGCCGTCACCCGCAGCTCGTCGAGCGCGACGGCCATCAGCGGCTTTGACGGCGCGAGCCAGACCGCGTCGACGACGAGGATCACGCCTGGAACCAGCAGGGCTGCGCCGAGCCAGCGCAGCGCGAGGCGGCGCCAACCAAACAGCAGCGACAAGGCCGCAGCGAGCATCGCGCCCGAGCACAGCGAGACCCGCTCAAGCGGACGAAGGCGATCGAGGACACCTCGCAGATCGGCCCCCAAACCCCGCGCGTCCACCGGGAGATCCAGCCGCTTGCTGACGACCCGCAGGTTCGCCTGCAGCTCCGCGTCGCGGGGCAGCCCCAGGCGCGCGCGCTCGAACAACCAACGCGCGCGCGCATAGTCTCCGAGGCGGAACTGGCAGTTCCCCCGTGAACGCAGCAGCCTGTGGTCCGATGTGCGCTGATAAGCGGCCTGGAAGCCAGCGTCCGCTGCGGCGTAGTCACCGCGCCGGTAGGCCTGCACCGGGTCGATCTGCCCCTGGTCTCCCTGTTGCGCGCGCAGGTCACCTCCTGCGCCCAACAAAGCCAGCGCCAACAGCCCCAGCGCCAACTTCGACGCCGGTCGGTTGCTCAGCGAGCGGCCCTCAAGCTGCTCCACCAACGCGCGGGCGTCGTCGACCGCCAACGTCTCGCCGCCGCCGTAGCGCGCGTGGGTCCCCTTTTCGATGGCCGCTGCGACGTCGCGCGCCAACGGCTCCGCGAGCCCGCGATCGATCAACATGGACGCCAGCTCAGAGGAGATGACCGCGGGAGCCGCCACGTCGAGCCGATCCCCGAGGTAGGCTGCGAGGGCGTCGAGAGCGTGCTCACCGCGCTGCAGCGCCTGCTCGAACGCGCGTCGAGCGCCGCGCGCCCGCTGCCCCGCGACGTCGGCTGCGGCGAGGCGACGCGCGCGCCGCCAGCGGAGCAGCCCCAGCGCCATCAGCCACGGCCCCAGCGCCGCGATCCCTGCGACCCAGGAGGGGAGTTCGCGACGCAGCGCCGGTGGGCCGTCGAGCGGCGGCAAGTCGAAGATGTCGTCGACTCCCGGAGTGACCGCTCTGACGTCCGCGCCGAGCACCGGCGCGAGCGCTTCGCCGTTCGCCAACGGCTGGACGTCAAGAGGCAACGGCGACGTCACGACCTCGACGAAATCCTCGACGCCGGGCGTGGTGTCGAAGTAGTTCCAGCCAATGGACGGGATCCCCGAGACCTCTGGCGAGAGGGGCGTGAGGTCGTAGGTGACGACAACCCTGGTCGCGTCGCGCTGCGCTTCGTTCGCGCCCAGTTTGTGGAAGCCCTCGAGTTCGTCGAGCTCGGGTAAGCGCAGGAACTCAAAGTTGCCGCGCCCACGGACGGTCAAGGTCAGCTTGACCGACTCTCCGACCCGGACCTGCGGCCGGTCAAGGTCAGCCGTAAACGTGAAGCGCCCCACGGCGCCAAAGTACGGCGTCGGACGCCCCTCCTCGGGGATCGGCAGGACCTCGAGCTCGATCGGCTCGCCGTAGACGAAGTAGTTCTCTGCCCCCTGCCCCAGCGGCCTCCCAAAACGGTCGGTGCGAACGCGGCCGCTGAGCACGCGGAACCGCAACATCGGCGCCGGGAGCTTGAGACGACCGAGCCGCGTAGGCAAGAACGCTCGGTCAAAGGAATACTGCTGCCAGGGCTCACCGTCGCGGTCATGCGCGCTGTCGTAACCGGCGCGGATAAGCGCGCCGTTGCAGACCGCGATGCGCGTTTCCCCCGCGGGATCTGCGACCTCAAGCCGCTCGCCAGCAGGAAATTCATCGAGCCACGAAGCTCGAACCTCGATGTCCTGATAGCGGTAGCGATCGGCGACCGCGTCGGCGAGCTTCACACCTCGCTGCACGCCGTAGTCGAGGCGTACGCGAACAGGCTCGTGAACGTAGACCCGACGAGGCGCGACCTCGACCTCGAGATAGCCCAGTTCAGCGCCGACAAGATCCGCCCGCGCCTCCAGTCGGAGCGACGGCGTGTCCTGCTGCTTGCTGCCGGTCCAGATCGGAAACGACGGGACCTCGAAGATCCCCGCGCGCGTCGGTTGCAGTTCGACGATGTACTGCACGCCGACGCGTTCGATCAGTCGCCGGCCGTCATAGAAGGTGTAGCTGTTGCGCGACGGGCCCAGCAGACGCATCCGTAGTCCGTCGACCGCCGGAAGCTCCGGCGCGCGGGGATTGGCGGACGCGCCTTCCACGCGGATGGTCACGCGCGCAGAGTCTCCGACCCGAATCGTGCCCGGCTCCGGCTGCGAGACCTCGAGCTGCTCCTGCGCAAACGCCAGGACCGACAGGGCAACGAGCGCCAAACCGAAACGCAGCATCCCGCTCACCAGTCGCGCTCCACGGGCTTACGGCCTGCGCGCGCGCGGGTCTTTGCCTGCTGCAGCTGCTTCTCGAGCTGCTTCAGTCGATCCATGACCCGCTTGGCTTGTTCCGGCGTGAGCTCTCGACCGCCGCCGCCCTCGCCGGGCGCGTCGTTGCGCGGCTCCCCTGGCTCCGGCTCCGGCGGCGCCGCCGCGTCACCCTCGGCGGACTCTGCTTGACCCGGGTCAGGCTCGGCCGCCGAGGGCTCCTGTCCCTCGCTCGGTGCGGGATCGGACGCCTCCTTCGGCTCTGGCTGCGGCTCAGGAGTCTCCGGCGCTTCGCCCTCACCCGACCGAGGCGCTTGCTCGCCCTCGGACTCGGAGCCAGGCGGCGGCTGCTGTTGCTCGCTCTCGCCAGCTGATTGCTCCTCTTCGCCCTGCTGCGATTCACCGCTCTGCCGCGAAGGGTCGCCTTGCTGCTCCTGACCATCGTCGCCGGGCTCACCGTCTTGCCCGTCCTGCTGAGAATCGGACGAACGCTGCTTTCGCAGCTCCTCTAGCTTCTTCTTGAGCTCGTCCAGCTTGCGGATCGCGCGCTCACTGTTCCGAATCCCCTCCTCGCTCGACGCTGCGCGGACGGAGCTCACGAAGTGATCCTTTGCCTGCAGAGCTTTCTCGACCGCCTGCTCAAGCAGCTGCACCGGGTCGACCGACGGCGCGCTGACCTGACCCGGGATCGCGGCGGCCGGTGACGGCGCGCTCGCGGCGTCGGAACGACGTTCAAGCTCTTCGGCCTCTGCATACCGAACAGCGCCCAGCAGCCCGCGATGCCTGTGCTCGGCGTCTTCGCCCGTCGCCGCAGCGTATTTCGCCACGGCAGTTTCAGCTGTCGCCAAGTCGCCCGCTCGCCACGCTGCTAACGCGAGGTTCCACTGGAGGTCGACGGACTCAGGGGACGCATCCAGCGCGCGCGCGAACGCCGCCTGCGCAGCCGCGAAGCGACCCGCCCGGTAGTGCTCGAGGCCCTCTTCGCGATCACCGCCGCCGAAGGCGACCAGCAGCGCCGCGAGCGAAGATAAGTAAAGATTCATCGATGGCGTCCGTGCGCGAAGGCGATCTCTAACAGTAACAGAAGCAACAGCGGCAAAAGAACCAGCTGATAACGCGCCTGCTTGCCGGACTCCTCGCCAGCGTCGTAAGCGCGCTTCTGCATCGGCACGAAGCGCTTTTGGTGCAGCTCGACCAGAGGGAGCGCCATAGCCTCGGCCCGGACGAACTCCCCGCCGGTCACCTCGGCGAGGTCGCGCAGACTCTCCGGGTCCATCCGCGAAACCACGTCGTTGCCCGCGCGGTCCCGCAGAAACTCCTCGGCGCCGTCGCGCTGGATCGTGATCTTGCTACCCAAAGCGCTGCCGTAGCCGACGCTGAACACCGTGAGGTCTCGCGCCTTGAGCTCAAAGGCAGCTTGCTGACCTGCGCCCGCGAGGTCTTCCCCGTCGGTCATGAGCACCACAACCGTCGTGGCGACGTCGTCGGGGTCCGCAAGCTCGAGGCTTCGTCGCAGCGCTTTGGCGAGGTCGGTGCCGCCCGTGCGCACGAGTTCGGTGTCCACTTCGTCCAGGAGCCCGGCGAAAGAATCGACGTCGTGCGTCAGCGGGATCCACAACCTCGCCTCACCCGCGAACACGACGAGCCCGACGCGATCCCCCCCTTCCACATGCCTGAGCACCGAGCGGATGTCGCGCTTCGCCCTTGCCAAGCGCGTCGGCTGCATGTCCCGCGCCAACATCGATTGTGAGGTGTCGAGGCAGAAGATCACGTCGAGGCCGCGACGCTCGACCGCGACCGTCTCTTCTCCCCAGCGCGGGTCAAGCCAGCACACCACCCCGAGTCCGAGCAGGATCGTGAGCCGCAGCGCTCGCCAGATCGGGGAAGCCACCGGCGTGATCGGCATGGCGCCGTATTGCGACATGGATCGTCGCGACCGGTCGAGCGCCAGCCACAACAGCGCCCACGCGAACGGGAGCGTCAACAGCACGGGCCACAGCTCTGCTCGCGCGAACTCGACGTCGCTCATGGGACCCTCCTGACGATCAACGCCTCGAACAAGACGCCGATCAGCAGCAGCGTCAGGCCGACGGCGAGCGGCAACTCGAAGCGATCTACGGTGCGATACCGCGGGTCCTGACGCTCGCTGGTCTCCAGCTCGTCGATGCGCTCGTAGACCGCCGCGAGGTCCGCGTCGTTGCGCGCTTGGAAGAACTCCCCGTCGGTCTTCTCCGAGATCATCTTGAGGGACTCGAACGCGAGCGGCACGAAGCCAAACAAGGATGCGCGGCCGCGTCCCAGGCCGATCGTGTGCACGCGCACGCCTGCATCCTTGGCCAGCCGCGCGGCCTGCTCGGGGAGGATCGCGTCGATGTTGTTCTCGCCGTCACTGAGCAAGATCACGACCTTGGACTCAGCGTCGCTGTCAGCCAGAACGTCGACGGCCTTGGCGAGCGCCACGCCGATCGCCGTGGCGTCAAACTCGCTGCCCCGCGCGACCGTGTCCAGCACCCGCAAGAAGGCGCCCAAGGCGTCCTCGTCAAGCGTCGGCGGACAACGCAGCTCAGCGAACCTGGCGAACGCAACGACCCCGACGCGGTCACGGTCACGCGCCGCGGCGAACTCCTGCGCGCGGTCACGCGCCGCGTCCATTCGACGATACGACTCGTCGTCACGCATGTCCTCCTGAAGCATCGAGGAGCTCACGTCGACGGCCAGCACGATGTCGATGCCGTCCTCGCGCATCGGGACGACCTCGCGGTCCACCGGCCTCGCCAGCGCCACCGTGAGCGCGACGCCGCTGGCTGCGAGCAACGCCAGCGGCAGCCACGCCAGTCGTTGTCGGGTCGTCCTTGGCAACCCCGCGAAGAGGTGCACAGCAGCGGTGGGTAACGCCGCTCGCCGGACAGCCGCGCGCCGCCAAACAGCGACGCCCAACGCGGGCAGCGCGAGCAGGAACCATGGGTCCAGCAGGGTGTGACCAAAGATAGTCACGTCGCGACCTCCGCTGCAGCGGCGCGGTCCGCGCGCGTCGACTCGACGAAGGCCTCGGCGAGCGCGAAGGTCCGCTCGTGTTCATCCTGACCTGGCACCACGTTGGCGAACTTGACGAGGTCACACTGAGAGAGAAAGCGCTCGAGGTCGGCCCGGTGTCGCCGCGCGAGCCCGTCGCCAGACTCGAGCTCCCGGAGGAACTCCTCGGTCGTCCGCTCCGGCGCGTGCAGCCCGAAGCGTTGTTCCAGATAGACGCGCAGCACCTGCGAAACCCCGACGTAGAACGACGCCACCTCTGTATCTGTAGCGCGCGGCGCGCGGCGCCACCGCTGCAGCTCCCGCAGCGCGCGGACGTGCGCCGGCACCTCGATCTTTCGGTCGATGACGGTTTGCGACCGGCGACGGCGCGAGGCCCACGCGAAAGCCACCGCGACGACCCCCGCCAACGCGGCGGTCCACCACCACCACGGTCCAGGCGCGGCGATCGGCGCGCCCGGCGCCTCGACCTCGGCGCCGTGCTGACCCGAAAGGACGGTCTTCACCAGCACCGTCACCTGCGGGCTGGTCGCGGCCTCGAGGACGTCACCCTCGGCTGACCGGGCCTCGGCCCGTAGCTCCGGGATCTGCAGCTCGCCCGGGACGCTGATTGGCCGGAGCACGAACGAGATACGTCGCCAGAGCCCGTCGCCGAACGGTCGCACGACGCCGTCATCCCGCGACTCCTCGGCCCATTCGTCGGCGTCGAAAGAGGGGGCGAACGAGACCTCCGCGTCTCTGTGGCTGTAGAGATCCACCGTGACCGTGACCGGCTGCATCAACGCGACCTCAGTCGGCGCTACGGAGACCCGGAGATCGACGGCCGACGAAGGCGGCTCGGACCAAGGCGCCGCGTCGCTGCCGCATCCTGCCAGCAGCAAATACAACGCACAGAACAGCGCGCGACGCGTCAACGCCGCGCTCCCCGAAGCTCACGCATGCGGAAGAACCGCACCAGCGCATCCGCGACCGAGCCCTGCGTCGCGACATCGAGCAAGTCGACGCGGCTCCGTCTACAGAGCTCCCGCAGCTGCTGTCGCTCAACGCGCCAGCGACGCACCAGCTCCTCGCGCACCGCGCGGCTCTGCGTATCCACGACGACGCTCCCGCCGCCCTCCGGATCGACGAGGTGCAGCATGCCCGCGCGAGGCAACTGAGCGACGTCGCCGCCGGCGCGGTCCAGACCGGCGGCGAAGGGGTCTCGGAGCCTGACAGCGATGACCTCGTGCCGGCGCGAGAGCAGCTTGAGCTCGCGCTCGTAGGC
>NYVR01000152.1 GCA_002684655.1 Planctomycetota bacterium
GAACTCCTTCATCTGCTCTTTGGCCAAGCGCAGCATCGCGTCCTTGATCGCGTTGTTCTTCTCGATCGCTTCGTCCGTGGCCTTCTTGGCGAAGTAGGCCTCTTTGAGGAGCGGCTTGAGCTCCTCCCAAGGCTTTTGGGGCATCGGGTCGACTTCCACCGCTTGGAAGATGATCGAGGCCTTCGAGGTGCCGACAGCGCCGAAGCCCATCGCGCCAGGCTCACGGAGCGCCGCGGCGACGCTAGCGTTCGGCCACGCACCGAGCCCGACGTCCAACCCCACAGTGTCGAGGTCGGCCAGTTGCTCGGCGTCCAACATCTCTGCCGTCTCCTGCACCAAGAAACCCGTCTTGTCCGCGGTGAGCTTTGCGAACTCGCCCACAAAGTCGAAGTCCCGGCGCGCTTTCGTGCTCGCCGACTTGGCGTCCTCGAGCCCCGCTTGCATCTGCTTGAGTCGCAAATTTTCAGCGGAGTCGGCTGCGGCAGCGGCCTCAGACTCTTGCTTCAACGCCTCAGCGGCGGCCTTGAGGTCCGCGTCCTCTGGAGACTCGGCGAGGACGGCCTCGGCGTCGGCGAGCGCCTTGGCCTTGACCGCCTTCTCTTGCGCGGTCTTCTGCTGCGCCTGCTTCGCGTTGTCGAGGTCTGTTTGGGCTACGGCGATCTTCTCGACGAACGGCGCCGCGACCTCGTCGAGCCGCGTGCGCAGCTTGGTGTTGAGGTCGTTCATGACCTGCTCGGCCTCTACCCTGACTCGCAGACGCTCCTTGACGGACTCGTCTTCAAACGGGAGCACGTTGCCCTCGTCGTCCTTCCACGCGTCGGGGTCGAGGTCGTAGTAGGCGCGAATCTGGTCGTCTTGAACATCGACGTCTTTGAGCACGTCCTCCTTCCATTGCGCCGGGTCGAACTGCCCCTCGCCGAACTGCGCTGCGGCGATGCGCAGCTTGACGCGCGGCAGAGCAAAGACACCCATGCGCCGCTTTTGAGCTTCATTCTGCTCTTCGAGCCACTTCTTGAGGTCCTCGTCGGTCAGTTCGGAAGCGGCCAGCATCTCATCCTGGCGCTTTTGAGCGTCCCAAACAGCGACACGGTAGGTCGCCTTGTCGCGGTTACGCAGCACCTGCCGCATAACCTCTGCGTCGGAGGTGTCGACGGCCATCGCCTGGAGGCGCTGATACATGCCGATGCGCATCGCCTCTGCGACGACGTTGCGATATTCCTGCGCAGACGCGAAACCAGAAACCTGGGCGAGCTTGGCGACGGACTCAAGGCTCTGCAACTCGCGAAGCGAGGCGATGGCCTTGTCGACCTCCACCATCGACGGCTCGAAGCCCTCCAAGACCGCGGCGCGACGCAGGATCGCCAGCGCCTGCGCCATGTTGGAGTTGCCCTCGTCGCCCGTGCGCATGGACAGGATGACGCCCGGCGGGAGGCGGAACATCGAGCGCGCGATCAGCGATCCGTAGGTGTAGTCCTCGCTCGTGAGGCTCTGTCGCTCGCCGTTGACAGCGATCGAGCCGCGCTCGACGTCTCTGTCTACCAAGCCAGAGAAGAAGCTCTGCAGCGGTCCAGTGATGGAGAACGTCACCAGCGTAAACAGGCCAGCTGTGTAGAGCAGCTTGAGCTGGTGCCTGCGGAACCAGCCGTAGACGCCCGTCAGTTCATCGAAGGCTTCTTCGGGAGCGGGCTCTTGGGACTGGGGGGTTTCAGGATTGGTCGACATCGGGGCTAACAGAATAGCCGGTAATGTGTTGGCAGCCCACGCAGCAGACCGCAATTTGCGCCGGACGTCTCGCTGAACAACGCTCCAGCACGCCGAGGCGCCGGACCACAGCGACCCAGATTTGGAGTGATCGCGGCTACGAGGCCTGCGCGCTGTCGCCGCGAATCGCCTCGGGCGCCAACAGAATCGGGATGCCGTCCAGCACTGGGTAGAGCCAAGCGCCGTCCGATGTCGCGAGCGCGTCGCCTAGAGGCTGCGCGACGAGGTCGCCGCCGCGATTTCGCGCCTCCCCGGCTTCGATCGCTCTGTTGACCTCCGCCACTTCGGCCTCGGACGCCAACCGGAGCGGCTGGCGTGAGGTCGGACAGACCAACATGGCCAAGAAATCAGGGTCCAACATGACGCGAAGCAGGCCCTCGGAGGCCGTCGAAAATGGTAGGGGCGGCAGGGCTCGAACCTGCGACCACCGGCTTAAAAGGCCGCTGCTCTACCAACTGAGCTACGCCCCCATTCAAGAACTTCAATACGTCACGACTGCGCGAGGCGCACGTGAAAACGCCGAAGCGAGACGAACCTCAGACGAGGACCCTGTCCGCCCCAACGAAATCAGTCCTCCATGATCTCTTTCGACTTGGACTTGAGGGCGTCGCTGAGCTGCGACTCACAGGCCTTTAAGGCCTTGTCGATGAGATCGTGGGTCTTCTTCAATTGGTCCTCTGTCAAGTCGCCGTCCTTCTTCATCTGGTCGGCCTGCTTGTTGGCGTCGCGGCGCTCGTTACGCAGCGCTACCCGGTTCTGCTCGACGAGGTCTTTGACCTTGGCGACCAGCTTCTGACGCTGCTCACCTGACAGCGGCGGCATCACCAGCCGCAGCGCTTTGCCGTCTCCCTGAGGGTTGAGCCCGAGGTCAGACTTAAGGATCGCGCGCTCAATCTCTCGCACCACGTCGGGAGATGCGTCGAAGGGCTTGATCATCAGCTGCCGCGCTTCGGGCACAGAGATGTGCGCCACCTGATTTAACGGCGTAGGCGACCCGTAGTAGTCGACGCGGATCGTGTCGACGAGCGCCGGCGAGGCGCGACCCGTACGGATCGTGCTGAGCTGGTCTCGCAGGTGCTGCTGCGTCTTTGCGGTCTTGTCCGCGAGGTCTTCCAAGATGATGTCGTAGGGTTCCATGATCTTTTCGGGGGGAGGGTCTTATCGAAGCTGCGCCGCGCTTGGCCGCGCGGCTCGCGGGGTCGGGTCAAATGACCCAGGTACCGATCGCCTCGCCGCGGACCGCGCGCTCCATGTTCCCCGGCGTGAACATGTCGAAGACCATGATCGGCATGTGATTCTCCATGCACAGCGTGAAGGCCGTGCGGTCCATGACCTTGAGGTCGCGGTCCAACGCCTCACGAAACGTGAGGCGCTCGTAGCGGGTTGCGCCGGGATCCTTCGCAGGATCGGCGGTGTAGACCCCATCGACCTTGGTCGCCTTGAAGATCGCGTCGACGCCGAGCTCGGTCGCCCGGAGCGCGGCGGCCGTGTCCGTGGTGAAATACGGGTTGCCAGTGCCGCCCGCCAGCACGACGGCGCGCCCCTTCTCCAGGTGCCGGATAACGCGTCGGCGAATGTATGGCTCTGCGACGGTCTTCATCTCCACCGCGCACGCTGCGCGGGTCTCGACGCCGGCGCGCTCGAGGCCGTCCTGAAGCGCGAGCGCGTTGATAGCCGTGCCCAGCATCCCCATGTGATCGGCCGTGGTTCGGTTCGTGCCCATGCGGGCGAACGCCGCGCCGCGCATGAGGTTGCCTCCACCGCACACGACGGCCACCTCGACGCCCAAGCTGTGGACGCGCGCGATCTGGTCGGCGACGCGGGCCACCACCTGAGGCGACACACCGACACCTCCTTCACCGAGGCTCTCCCCGCTGATCTTGAGCAGGATGCGCTTGATCTGGCGAGGGGGCTCTGAGGGACCGCCCCCCTCGGAGGTATGTGAGGCGTCGAAGCTGCTCATGTCAGGAGGCTACCCGTGCCCCCTTCAGATGCGAATCTTCTCCGCAGAGAGAGGCCGCCGCTAAGCGGCGGGCGCCGCGGCGGCGGGGGCGCCGAAGACCAAATCCCCGGCTCTAGCAGCCTGAAGCGCGCGGCGGCTCAGCCGCCGAGCTCCATCCGCACGTAACGGCGGACCTGGATATTCTCGCCGATCTTCGCGACGAGGTCGGTGCGCATCTGCTCGACCGTCTTGGAGTCGTCAGGCACGTAGGGCTTAGCCATCAGCGTGTGCTCGCCAAACCACTTCTCCATGCGGCCGGTCACGGCCTTCTCAATGACGTTGTCGGGCTTGCCGGCCATCGACTCCTTGGTCATCTCCGTGACGATGCTTTGCTCCTTCTCGACGTCCTCGGCGGGGACGGCGCTCTTGTCAAGATACTTGGGGTTGAAGGCGGCCACCGTCATCGCGACGCCATGGCAGAACTTCTTGAAGTCCTCGTTCATGGCGACGAAGTCGGTCTCGCAGACAATCTCTACGAGCACGCCGAGCTTGCCGTTGTGGTGCGTGTAGCCGTAGACGAGACCTTCGGACACCTCGCGGGCCGAGGCCTTGTCGGCCACCTGTTGACCGCGCTTTCGCAGCACGTCGCGGGCCTTCTCGATGTCGCCACCTGTCTCTGTGAGCGCCGACTTGCAGTCCATCATCGGAGCGCCGGTGAGTTCCCGCAGCGCCTTTACCGTCTTCGCGTCGATCTTGGTCATGATTCGTTTGTTGGCGCCAGTCAAAGCGAGCGCCGTCGTGTTGGCAGCCGTCGCGCCGACGGCTCATAGGGTAGAGAATGTTGGGGCGAGCGGGTCGCAATCAAGCCGCTCTGTCCCGCGTCGCCGCGGGCGCGGCGCTGGCTCGCGGCCAGCGACGAGGGGCCTACCCGCGCAGCACGGGGAGGCCGTGCTAGCTGTCGCTCGCGGGCGTATCCGGCGCGGCGGCGTCAGGCGTCGGCGCGTCGGCCGCCGGAGCGTCGGTCGCCGGAGCGTCGGCCGCCGGAGCGTCGGTCGTCGCGGCAGGCGCGTCGCCTGCGGGAGCCTCAGGGGCCGCGTCATCAGGAGCCGCGGCGCCCGCTGCGCCCTCGGCACCGACCGGCTTGATCTCCGGCGCGACCGAGGGGCCGCTCTCGGACTTGTCGCCGCCGATCGAGACAGACGTGGCGTGCCCGCCAGCCTGGAAGCGCCCGGGCGCGCCCGGCGCGCCGCGGCCGCCGCGACCGCCGCCGCCGCCAGGGCCACCACGGCGAGGGCCGCCACCGCGACCGTCACGCTCGTTGCGGCGCCCCGGCGCAGCCTTGCACCGGACGTCTTCCTTCGCGGCCTTTTGCGCGTCGCGCAGCGTCGCTTCGTCACACTGGGAGCAGCCCTCCATGACGGCTTCGACGAGCTTGCTGAGGATGAGCTGGACAGAGCTCATCGCGTCGTCGTTCGCGGGGATCACAATGTCCGCGAGCGACGGATCGCAGTCGGTGTCCAGGATGCAGACGACCGGGACGTTCATCCGCTTGGCCTCGCGCATCGCGTTTTCTTCGCGCCGCGGATCGATCACGACGAGGGCGCCAGGGAGGCCGTGGAGCTCGCGGACGCCGTCGAGGTTGCGACGGATCCGCTTGATCTCACGCCGGATCATCGACTGGTCCTTCTTCTTATACTTCTCGATCGCGCCGGTCGCTTCGAGGTTCTCGTACTCCACCAACTTGGTGAGGCGCTCGCGCACGGTCGAGAAGTTCGTCAGCGTTCCGCCGATCCACCGCTCGGTCACCGACGGCATGTTGCACTTGCCGGCCTCAGCTTCGACGACGGGACGGATCTGCTTCTTGGTCCCAAGGAACATGATCTGCGCCCCCGTCGCCGCCAGGGAGCGCACAAAGTGGGTCGCTTGGTAGAGCCCGCGGATCGTCTCTTCGAGGTTGATGACGTGGATCTTGTGGCGCTTCCCGTGGATGAAAGGCTTCATCTTCGGGTTCCAGCGGCTGGCCTGGTGGCCGTAGTGGACTCCGGCGTCGATCAGTTCTTGCGCAGTAACGAGCGGCACGTGCGGCGGGCTCCTTGCCTCGGTGGGGTGGGCTTGGTGGACGAATGAAGGGCGGAGCATTGTAGGGACGCGCACCTTGCCGTCAAGCGCAGATCAGCGACGCCGACGAGCCGCCCCGCGGTGCTCTGGACCGAAATCCCCGCAGGGCAGGGGCCTGCATTCCGTCGACATGCGCAAATCGGCCCCCTTTCGCAGGGATATCGGATTGTTAGACTGACAGAATCCGACGTGGCCGTCGTTCCTCGTTGCGGGCGAACCAGCCCGAACGAGCCACACAAATACGGCCACGCCGAACCCGTAAACCATCCCCTTCAAGCGAATACCGAGCGGCGTGCGCAAACGCGCGGACGCCCCTCCACCCCATCCCCCCGGCGCCCGGACTGCGTTCAGGGAGCGCGTTCGTCGACGCGCCCTCCTCCTCCCACTGCGCCGACGCCCAGACAACGCACACCCAACTCCTTGTCCAGTTCGGATCCCAAACCTCTGCCCGAAGACCGGCGCGCTCCGCAGCCGCCGACGACAACTGGCCGGTCGGTCCTGGTAATGAACCATCGCGACGACGAGCTAGACGAGGCCGTCACGGCGCTCGCGCGGCTCGGCTACGAAGTGAGCTTGGGCGACAACCTCAGCCAGAGCCATCACCTCGCCAAGCAAGGGCGCCCCGACGTCGTCGTGCTGAACGCGCTGACCGGATGCGAAGGAGGAGTCGAGCTTGAGTTTCTTGAGCACCTACAGCGCGAGGACGACCCCGTGCCGGTCATCATGCTGGTCGACGACCTCGAGGCGCTGACGGAAGCCCGCAACATGAAGGTGCCGTTCCGGGACTTCGTGGTGAAGCCCAGCAGCTCCGCCGAGGTCGTACAGCGCGTCGAGCTCGCACTACAAACCAAGACGAGGGTCCGGGGCCTGCAGTCGCGCGCGCGTCAACTCGAGAGCCAGGTCAGCATCGACTTCAAGACTGGGCTGACGTCCGAGCTCTACATGAAGCGCATCATGGGGCTTGAGTGGAAACGAGCACAGCGGCACCAGAACCCGCTCTCGCTGCTCTTGATCGACGTCGACAACTTCAAGACGGTCAACGACAGCACCGAGTATGCGTTCGGCGATCAAGTCCTGCGCCGGGTCGCCGACGCGCTCAAAGGCAACATCCGCGAGACCGACTTCGCCGCGCGCTTCGGCGGCGACGAGTTCTGCATCCTGCTGCCCCAGACGACCCCTGCAGAAGCTGTCCAGACCGCGCTCCGGATCCGTAAACGCGTCAGCGGCATGAGCGTCAGCGACGCCTCCTACCATATGCAGGTCACCGTCTCGATCGGCGTGGACAGCTTCGACGGCAGGCAGGCCAGCAGCGTCGACCAGCTCCGCCGCAACGCCAACCGCGCGCTGCAGGAGGCAAAGCGGCGCGGCAAGAACCAAGTGTGGCTGTTCAGCGGCTCCGAGCAGGGCCACGAGCACGGCGCCGAAGCGGCCGAGTAGCCCGCAGGCCCTCACGCCGCCGGCAGTTCGATAAACACCTGGAAGCCCGCGTCGGGGCGAGACTCGACCCTCATCGAGCCGCCGTGGTTCTGCACGATCGAGTAGCTGATAAACATGCCCAGGCCGCTCGCGTCGGGGCGCGTCTTCATGGTGAAGAACGGATCGAAGATCCTCGGCTGCAGCTCCGCCGGCATCCCCGGGCCGTCGTCCGCGACCGAGATCAGCACTTTGTCGTCTTCGCCGCGGACCGAGGCCCGAATCGCGCCACCCGCGCCAGAGATCGCGTCCAACGAGTTCAGCAACAGGTTGAGGACGACCTGTTGGATCTCATGGGCGTCGCCGTGAACGTCTGGCCGATCGTCCTGCGCCTGCAGCTCAAAGGTGACCCCCTCGTGCTGACAGCGGTGCTTGACGAGCGCAAACGCGCCCTCGATCGCGGTCACCGCGTCGAAGGCGTGCGGCTCAGCGTCCTTGGGGGCAAACTCCAACATCCGCCGCGTGGTGCTAGCGACGCGGTCGAGGCCGTCACGGAGGAGCTCTAGATAGACCCTCTGTCGCTCGTCCAGACCCTCCGCCTGCAGCAGGCTCTGGACGGCGTTCTGCATTCCGCCGATGGGGTTGTTGATCTCGTGGGCGACCCCAGCGGCCAAGGTGCCGATGGTCGCCAGGCGTGAGCTCTGGACCAGAGCGCGCTCCTTCTGTTCCGTGGCCTGCACCGCCTCGCGGACCGCGCGCTCCAACGTCGCGGTGTGGGTTTCGACTTGCGCCGCCATACGGTTAAAGGTCTCGACCAGCGGGCCGAGCTCGGGAACGCTGCGCTGCTCAGGCAACCGCACGTCGTAGCGCCCCCGCGCGACGGCCTGCGCCGCCCCGCCGACGTCCTGCAGCGGCCGCGCCACCGCACGACGCGTCAACCAGAAGAGGACCCCACCGAATACGAGGGTAGACGCGGCTACGCCGAGCAGCGCGGACCAGAGCGGCAGGCTCGTCGGAAGGCGCGGTTGGAACTTCGGGACGAACCACAGATAGCCTGCGACGCGCCCGCCGCGGCGCAGCGCTCTGCAATATCCGTTCGACACACGCAGCAGCCCATCTACTTGCCGCGCCTTGGAGATGCCCTCGATGACCTCGTCGAGCCTGAACGAGAGGGGGTCGCGGTGAACCGCCCCGAGCGAGTTCAGGAACACGTCCGTATACGGTGGCCGACCGCTGGTGACGATCACGTCGTCGTAGAGCTCGCGCAGTGACCGATTACGAAGCAGGCTACGCACGACGCTGGCGTTCGCAGCTGCGTCATCGACGGCGGAGGCGTTGTAGACGCGCTCGAGCTCGGAGAAGGACTCTTGGACGGTCTCCTGTAGCACCTCGCGTTGCTGCTCGAACCACCGAGCCTGCGCTTGATGCACGATGACTTGCACGCTGCCGACCGTCAAAACGTTCAGCAACAGCGCAAACAACAAGATGCGCCACGCAAGCGACACCGAACTATCTCTTACTCATCTGCTGCATCATCGTCAGCAGCGGCATAAACAGCGCGAAGACGATAAATCCGACGGCGACAGCCATCACCACCAAGAGAATCGGCTCGATCAACTTGAAGGTCGTCTCGATCGTCTGGTCAACCTCGGTCTCATAGCGATCCGCGACCTTTGTAAGCATGCCATCGAGCTCGCCTGTCTGCTCTCCGACGTCGACCATGTTGATCACGATATCGTCAAACATGCCGCTCTCACCCATCGGCACCGCGAACCCCGCGCCTTCGCGGATCGAGGACTGGACGTCGCCGACCGCTGACTTCATGTGCACGTTGTTGGTCGAAGCATTGAGGATGTCGAGCGCGTCGAGGTGTGGGACGCCAGACTGGATCAGCGTCCCGAAGGTCCGCGCGAAGCGCGCGACGAGGCTCTTGTGCACCAACCCGCCGAAGAGCGGCATGTGCAGGGCCGCGCGGTGCATCACGCTGCGGTAACCCAAAACTTTACCCATCAGCAGCCTGTGGACGGCGATCAACACCACCACGCCGAGCAGGTAGATCCACCACCAAAACTTCATGTGGTCGCCGATGCCCATGACCCACTCGGTGGTCCAGTGCAGGTTGCCTTCGCCCAACGTCGCGAACACCTGTCGAAACTTCGGGATCACGAACGCGAAGACCAACAGCAAGACCAAGATCGCCACGACGAGGATCGCGACCGGATATGCGAGCGCACCCTTGACGCGCGATTTGATTGACTCGCTCTGCACCAAAAACGAGCTGAGTCGGTTGAGGATCTCCTCCTGGACACCCCCCGCCTCTCCCGCCCTCACCATGTTCGTGTAGAGGGGATCAAAGACGGCCTCGTGCTTAGCCATGGCTTCCGAGAGCGCCGTGCCGCCTTCGACGTCCTCCACCAGCTGATCAGCGATGCGCTTCATCGCGCCCTGCTGCATTTGCCCTTCGAGGATTCGCAGGCTCTTCGTGATCGGGATCCCTGCGTTTAAGAGCACCGCGAGTTGGCTAGTGAACTCGGCGAGCACCTTAGCGGTGACGCGGCTCTTACCAAATGACAGCCCGCCGCTGCCGCCGGAACCGCCGCCAGAGCGCTTTTGGTTCGTCGCGGGCACGGCCTTTGGAGCAGAAATGCGGCGCTGGAGTTTCTTCGGCATCTACGACAGAGGTCGGGAGTGAGGGGCGATCCCATCGTTGCGCATCCCGACTCTGGGGGCAACGGGCAAGGCGTGGCCCCGCTCGCGGGCGCCCTCAGGATCCGGTCCGGCGCGTCAAAAGACCGTGAAGCCTGCCAGGCGCAGCGCCGACCAGAGCAGCAGACCAGCGGCGACCAGCAGCAGCGCGAATGGCCACAACGGTCGCCGCAGCGACCTCGCAACCGGCCACAGCGTCCGCGCGCTCGGCCGCTCTTGACGTGGGAGTTCGACCTCGACGCTCTCGCCGAGGGCCGGATCCAACACGTCGATCACGAGCGCTGTCGCGTTGTCCGGGCCGCCGCGGTTCACCGCGGCCCGCACCAAACGGTCGGCCGCCCGCTGCGGATCACGGAGAGCAGCTAGGGCTTCCAAGGCGCGCTCTTCGACGACGTTCCAGACGCCGTCGCTGCAGAGCAGAAAGCGATCGCCGCTCGCGAGGTCAAGCGTGGCGCAGTCTGGATCACAATCGGACTGTCCTGCGCCGATACATCGCGTCAGGAGGTTCTGCCCTTCTTCCAAGGAGTGATCCTTCGTCATCACCTCCAAGCGGTCTCGCCGGCGTCGATATAAACGCGTGTCGCCGATGTGCCCGACGACCGCGTGACCTTCGCGGAACCAAAGCGCGGTCAGCGTCGTGCCCATGTCGCGTAGCGCCGGGACGGCAGCAGCAGACTGCAGCACGTTGACGCTAGCCCGCGCGAAACCAGCGCTCATACCAGCGCGCGGGTCGCCGTCGATCAAAGTGGCGCCCAGCGCCCGGAGAGCGGTCCGGCTCGCCTCTGCCCCGCCGGCCGCGCCGCCCATTCCGTCCGCGATCGCAGCGACGAACGAGACGGCGCCGGCGCGTATTGACGTCGCCAGGAGGTAGTCGTCCTCGTTGGCGCCGCGGACGAGGCCTGTGTGGCTACAGGTGCCGACGCGGAGACCTTCAGGGACCTTCATCGCCGCTCCTCCAAGCGGAACGTCGAAGACGACACGCCGCCCCGGAGCGTGCCCACACGCAGCTGAAAACGACCGCGCAAGCTCGGCGGCACCAGGGCTTCGTATCGTGACCGACCACCCTGGAGTTGGCGCGAAGCCATCAACTGACGAACAAACTCTTCACCGACGTCGTCGTCAACGCCCCCGACCAGCTTCGCCACGCTGAGCGCTTCCTCGGCCTCCACGACGATCGTCGGACCGCTCCTCAGGTCCTGCAGAGAGATGGCAGCCACCTCGCGCTCGCCGAGACGCCGGCGCCGAATGTCGCTCTTGAGCTCACGAGCCAGCGAGACCAGCAAGCGGCGCTCCGACGTGTCGCGCACCGACCGATTCACGACCTCCTCATCGTCACCGACCCAGAAGGGCGGCACGACGATCGACATCATAAAGCCGATCAGGTCGCTCCGCTCTGTCAACGACAAGTCGATAGGACCAGGCACTAACAGAATGCTGTCCACCTCCTCTCCTGTCTGAAGCTCACGGAACGAAACGCGCAGCGCCGAGCGAGACTCGAATGTGCGATCAGGGATGAACGCACCGACTCCCAACAAGATCCACGTAGCGAAGGTCACCGGCCACCGACCGTTCGTCCCCTGACTCTCGATCGGGCCGTCTTGGAGTTCTTCTATCAGCAGCAAAAGGTCGAAGCCGTCTTCGCGAGCCTGCCTGAGAAAATCGACAGCCTCCTGCGGCAGGGAACCACTCTGCAATTGCGACAAGAGACGGCGCCGTCGCGCGGGGTCAGTGTCGGCTGCGACGCGCTGGAACACGGAGCCACGCTGGAGGACATCAACGACCGCAGAAAACGCGATCGGCTCCTCGCCTTGAGGACGCCCTTCCTCAACCGACGAGCCCGCCGGAAGACGAAACGTGCCCCGCTCCGAGGGGTTGCCGACTGAGAAGGCGCCTCCGCTGACCAGCACCGCGCGGTCGAGCGGCGGTAACGCCGCCACGCCGAGGAGCTCGTCTGTTGTCGAGACGCAACCGCTCATCAAAGGCGCCAGCAGCGTTATGAGCATGGCCGCCAATGGGCCTCGCCGGTTCGCGGCGGTGATCGAGCCGTTCATCGGTATCCCCACCTCTTAGCCAGCGCCTCCGCGTCTGCGGCGACGCGGAAGCCGACAAAGCGCAGACGGGGGTCCCGGCCGCGCGCGAGCAGGTCCTGGCCGTCGCGGCGCAGTTGCTCGGTCCGCAGCACGCCAGGCACGCAGCGCGGCAGCGGCGACGCAGAGTCAAGCTGCAGCCGCTCCCCGGACGTCCCGATCAAACCGTCAGGCTGTCCGAACGCGAGCCCGCGGACAACGCCGACGCGCGCCGCAACGCCCAACGGATCCCAGCCCAACTCGACGGCGCCCTCCGCAAGCGTTGTCACCCGCAGCAAGTGGACAGCGTGATCGCTGGTCCACTGACGCGTCAGCAACCTCGTCTCGGCGATGAAGGGCAGGTCCAGGACCCACTCAGACAGGCCGAAGTCGAGCCCTCGGAAGGACGCTTCGTAGCTCGTAGGGACGACGTCGCCGACCGCGAGGCTGCGCGTGACGAGCGCGTCCGCAGCGGCGGGCTGCACGCTTGAGAAGGCGCCGGCGCGCACCTCGCCGCCCTGCGCGAGCGCGCCGCTGCACGCCGAAGCAACCGCGCCAGAGTAGGCCGCGCGCTCGAGCTCACATCCGAGCGGGAGGCGGAAGAGACCTGGGTCGTCTGCCACGACGACACCGAGCAGCCGCGTGAGGGACCAAGCTTGGAAGAAGTCCGCGCCGCTCAGTGGTCCGGCGCGCGGCGCGTCTTCGACGCCCGCGGGCAGCAGGCTCCCCGCCTCTAGGCGAAGCTCGCCCAAAGGGTCAGCCGCGTGCACCAACCCAGCCCGCGCCGCCGCGTCGACGTGCGCAACGCGCGCAGCCAGAGCGACAGCAGCACCGACCGTGAACTCGCGGTCCTGCAGCAGGATGTCGCGCATGTTGCGCACGGCGATCGGCGGCTGCGGCCGGAACGTCGCGCGCGGAGGAGCCTCCGCGGGCACGAGTTCGTCGAACGCCCCATCCGGCGCCAACACAGGTAGCAACCGCACGTCGGCGAGCTCTGGAGATAAGACTGCGTGCTCGCCGAGACGGAGCGGCGCAAGGGTGCTGCGCGTCGTCTGCAGCGTGAGCGTAAGCTCGCTCCTACCGCTCGGCGCCAAAAGATAGCAAACGATCTCCGCTACGATGCCCTCCGCGAACGCCTGCCGACCACGCTCCGACAGCTGCGCGGCCGCGCTCCAAGCCTCGAACGGGACGTCGAAAACGATTTTCGAAGAGCGCTCGTCTGACTCTACGGAAGAGGCCCGCCACTCGCCGCCGCCGAGCCCGAGGCGCAAATGCTCGCGCGCCTCAGCGCCGAATGGCAGCGCGACTTCCATACGCACGCGCAGAGGCCGCGCGTGCTCGACCAAGATCTGTTCCCCTACGACGCGGGGCTGTCCGTTGGTCCACCAGAACTCCGCGAACAACGACCGATCGTCTACAAGCGGCAGCGGCTGTCCGTGGTCGTCGACCACGCGCACGACCCTGCCCAAGGAGTCGACCAGCGAGAGATAGAGCGCGTTGTATCCGGGCGTCAACGGCACGCCGAGGAACAGCGGCCCAGCAGCGGGCGCGACCTCGGCGCAAGCGCGCTCTCCCTGGTAGCAGACTCCACGGATGTGTGCACGAAGCGCGCGGTCGTAGCGCCAACCGACGCCCTCTGCGACGGTCGCGAGAGGTGAGCCTGGCTGCATTCTGAGCATGCCGGCGTCGACCAGCTCTGGCACGAAACGCCCAGCAACCGCCGGCACCCGCACCTCCAAGGATTCGGGCAAGACCCTTAGGCGATATTCGCGGGAGAGCGGCTCCGAATCTTGTTCCTCGCGGCCCTTTAGCTCCAGGGTGATTGCATAACGGCCGGGCTGACAAGACGCGATCGAGAGGAGCGCGCCCTGAGCGCCCGCAGCGCGCAGCTCGATAGCAGGCTCAGCGAGACGGCGCCCATCCTGCTCAATGTACACCCTGCTGACGTAGTAGCCGCTGGCGACCTGAGCTGCGAACGCACCGCCCTGAGGAGAGACGACCAGCTCGTTCCCAACCAGCGCAGCGGGACGCCGCGCGTCGTCCGACCGCGCCGACAAGAGCACGTCCGGGCTGCGATCGATGACGCGTACGGGGAAGCTCCGCTCGATCTCA
>NYVR01000153.1 GCA_002684655.1 Planctomycetota bacterium
CCGCGACGCGCTCTCGATCGTGACCGCCCTGCCCCCAGCGCCGTTCCTCAAGGCCGCGTGGCGCACGCTGCTGCGCACGCCGTGTCGAGGGAGCGCATGACACAGCGGCTTGTCTACTCCTTGGTCGTGCTGGCGGTGTCGGCCGCGGCCGCGTTCGGCTTGCGGCTGCCTTTGGGGGTCGAGATCGGGCTGCTCGCGACAGCGGTGCTCGTGTTGGGGATCCCGCACGGGTCGCTCGACGTGCTGCACGCGCAAGACGCGCAGCGGCTGACGCGTCTCCGCGACTGGGCGCGGTTCCTGGCGCTCTACATGGCGACGGCCGCTGCCGTCGTGGGCTTCTGGCTGCTGTTCCCGTCGGTGTCTCTCGTCGGGTTGTTGGTCATCTCGACGCTGCACTTCAGCGGTGACCTGGACCAGGGCACTCCGCGCGCGCTGCGGATCGTGCACGGCTTGTCGCCGATCTGTATGCCCGCGCTGCTGCATCCGAACGAACTCGGCCACCTGTTCGGCGCGCTCGCGCCGGCGGAGTTTGCGCGCGCCCTAGCGAACGCGCTGGAACTCGTCAGCCTGCCGCTCTTGGTCTGCTCGCTCGTCCTGGCGTGCGTGTATGCGCGCCGCTACCGAAATGCCGTGCTCGAGGTCGCAGCGACCGCGACCGTCTGTTCGGTCGCCTCGCCGCTGCTGGGGTTCATCGTCTATTTCTGCCTGATGCACTCCTGGCGCCACGTCGACCGCACCCGCCGCATTTACGCGCCGAAGCTGTCCGCGATGGTGTGGTCGGCGGCGTTGCCGACCGTGTTTACGGGCGTGGCCGCTGCCGCGGCGTGGACGATGCTCGACCGGAGCTCGCTCGAGTCCGGCGTGCTGCAGGTCGTGTTCATCGGTCTCGCGGCGTTGACCGTGCCGCACATGCTGCTGATCGAGCGGGTTCGGCTCCGCGGATGGCGGCCGAGGGGTGTGCCCACCGGCGCCTGATCGTGTTGAATGGCCGCGGAGCGATCGCTGTCGCCTCCAACGCCGCCATGAACATCTGCCTCTCTGCGTCTGCGCCTTGGGTGACCGTCTGCGCAGTCCTGACCCTTACGTTGTCTGCCGATCTCGTCGCCCAAGGGCGCGGTTCGGCCGCACTCTACGAACAGCAGCGGGACGACCTGCGCGCCGCGTTGGCGCGCAAGATCCCGCAGGTCCGCGCGCAGACGAAGAAGGCCTTCGTCAAGGCGCGCGCCGTCGAGGAGCGAGCCAACGCCGCGCTCGACGTCGCGAAAGACGCGCTCGGCGAGATCTCGAAGCTCCGCGCACTGGTCAAGCACGCCAAGGGCAAGTGGATCGGCGGCGCCGACCGCGGCATCAAGAAGGCCAACAAGATGATGGCCAAGGCGAAGACCGCAGCCGAGAAGCAGGCCGCTCGCGTCGAGCTTGCGAAGTGGCAACAGAACCGCGAGGAGGGCGAGCAGGCGCTGAAGGAGCGGCAGGCGAACCTCGATCGGGCGATCAAGCAGGAGCCGCAGCTCGAGGCGGCCGTCACCGCAGCTGAGTCCGCGCTCGCCGTCGCGGCGGCCGACGTCGTCAAGACGCTGCGGCGCCTCGGGCTCGACGGCAAGCTCGCCAGCGGCGCGCTCGACGGGGAGCTCGCGAAGTTCGTGGTGCTCGACGAGGCGACCCCTGCTGGGATGGCTGCGTTCGCGGACCAGGGGGGCGCGCAGAAGCAGCTCGTCGACAGGCTGTTGGCGGACGACGAGCTGATGCTGCAGATGGTCACGGCCGACGGCGCCAAGGGTGGCGCCTATGGCCGCGCGATGGAGATTTACGCCCAGATCCAGGCGGCTCGGCCTAACTCTCACAGCGGCCCGATGCAGCGCCTCGCGCTCGCGATCGCGCTTGAGCACGCGCAGCCGGTCAAGCAGCGCAACGCTACCGGCGCCGAGGAGGCGCCGGGGGTCGTCGACCCGTTCGCGCGCTACTGCCACTATGAGGCCGCGTATGCGGCCAAGGAGCTGGATGCCTACTTCGGTCAATTGACGGTCTGGGACTACCGCATGGTGGTCGACGGTGAAGAGCCTGACGAGATCGCGGCGTGGGGGCGGCAGATGCTGCGCAGCTACCGGCCGGATCATGTCTTCACCAAAGACGACAAGTGGCGATACGTCGGCGCCGTCGGCACCGAGATCCGCTACGGGTCACAGGACAACAAGCACGACCGCTCTGACCTGCAGTTCTTCCAGAACATCCTGATGAACGGCGGCGTGTGCGGTCGCCGAGCGTTCTTCGGTCGATTCTTGCTACGCGCCTTCGGCGTGCCGACGACGGCGCGCCCGCAGCCCGGTCACGCGGCGTTGGTTCGCTGGACGCCCGCCGGCTGGGTGCCGTGTCTCGGCGGGCGGTGGGGCGCTGGCCGCACCAAGACGCGCTACAAGAAAGACCTCGACTTCCTGGCGACCACGCAGGCTCGCCGCGACATGTCGCGCTACCTGGAGGTCAAGCGCGCGCAGTGGATCGGTGACGTAGTCGGCGAGCGGCCGGTCTACGGTCTAATGTCGGGCAAGCCGGGATTTTGGTACGGCGTCTCGCTCTACCGTCAGCGTCAGATGATCGAGCAGTCAGGCGCAGAGACGCTCGTGGCCGTCGGCGCAGACTTGGGCGAGGCCGAAGACGAGCGCGATCGCTTCCGGGTCGCCGCCGCCGAGGTCACCGAGGAAGACCGCCGCGTCTCGGTCGACGTCGAGGGGGTCATAACTGTCCCTGCGGTCGCGTGCAGCAAGCCGACCAAGCGCAACCGCAAGGTCGCCTTCCTGCCGAGCAACCTCGGCGGCAAGCAGCTGGTCTACAACCGCAACGGCAAAGGCCAGGCGCTGGAGTACACCTTCGAAGCGCCGCTCGCCGGCACCTATCGGTTGACGGCGCGGGTCGCGACGCCGAGCTGGCAGCAGCACCTCTATGTCTCGGCGAACGCCGGCGAGGCCGTCGACCTGCTCCTGCCACATACTGTGGGGCTTTGGGGTGAGACCGAAGCTGTCGATGTCGACTTGGTGGCCGGCAAAAATGTTCTGCGCTTCGAGCACAAGAGCGACGGATACGACAAGGGGTTCTCTGTAAAGGACTTCCGCTTGTCGCCTCAGCGATGAGCGGGCCTCTCGGGGTCACGGCAAACGCCGTGTTTAGTTGACATCAACTTGACATCTTTGGCGGCGGATGGTTTGCTGGGCGCATGGAGCCCCTCCTGACGCTCGACGACCTGGCCCAGCGCTCTGGCGAGAAGCCGCGAACGATCCGTTCGTGGATCCGCCAGGGGCTGCTGCCGCCTGCTCGTGGTGGCGGCCGCGCCAGCTACTACGACGACGAGCACCTCGACAGGCTGCTCTTCGTCGTGGCGCTGCGCAAGAAGGCGGGCGCTCGCCTGCCGACCTCGGTGGTTCGCGACGTGCTGCACCAGCTGCTGCGCGGATCGGATCCCGACGTCGTACGCCGCGTCGGCCGCGGAGAGGAGTCGCTGGAGATCGCCGACTTGTTCGGCGCGCCCGAGGCGTTCAGCGTCGCGCCGATGGCGAGTATGTCGGCGCCCGCTCCAGCAGACGACGAAGTCGTTCGCTACATGGAGTTGAGCCAAGAAGAGCCGATCGACGCGCCGCCGCGGCCCGAGCCGCGCTGGACCACGATCCAGCTGCGCGAGGACCTGGAGCTGCGGCTCGCGTCCGACGACCCCGAGCGGGTCGCGCGGTTGGCGCGCATCGCGCGGCGGCTACGTCAGCTCTTAGAGCAAGAGGGCGAGCCTTGATCTAGGCGCGGCGCTGAGCGCCTGACCTTCAGCCTGCTGGTCTCGAGAGCGCGTCGCGAACGCGTCCCAAGACCGGTCTGTACCTATCCCAACCCTGACCGTCTGACCCCCATACCTACGAGGACCTCATGCTTGAACTGAACATCAACTTTGATCAGTCGGACCTGCCTGCCGAAGGCGAGTACCGTCGCCACCTGCTCGCCCGCGTCACGCCGCCGCAGCAGGAGCTCACCGAAGACGTCGCGCCCTTAGACCTCGCGCTGGTGATCGACGCCAGCGGCTCGATGCACGGCGCGCCGCTGGACGCCGCCAAGCAGGCGGCTGCGACGCTCGCTCGGGAGCTCGACGCCTCGACGCGGCTGACGGTCGTGTCGTTCGCCAACGACGTGGTCGTGCACGCCGACGCCGTGCGGCTCGACGACGCGGGTCGCGCGGAGGTGCTGGCGATGCTGGGATCGCTCGAGCCTCGCGGCACGACCGACCTGCACGCCGGCTGGTTGACCGGGTGCACGCTGCTGGCTGAGGGCGACGACGCCGACGGTCGTCGACGGCACGTCGTCGTGCTCAGCGACGGCTGCGCCAACCAGGGCGTGGTCGAGCCAGGCCAACTCGCCAGCGAGGCGAGGGCGCAGCTCGACGGCGGCGTCACCACGTCCGGCGTCGGGGTCGGCGACCATTACTCGCCGACGCAGCTCGCGGCGCTGGCGGAGCACGGCGGCGGCGCGCTGCACGACGCCGTCGGCGCAGCGGAGATCGTCGAGATCCTCCTGGGAGAGGTGCGCTCGCTCGGAGACGTCGTCGCCGAGGACCTTGAGCTCGTCGTCTTTGTGCCGCGCGGGGTCCGCGCCGCGGAGATGTCCGGCGCGCCGTCGGTCTTCGACGGAGAGCGGCTTACGGTGCGGCTGGGTTCAATCCGCGCGTCTCGTCCTCGCGAGGTCGTCATCCGCGTGAGCGGTGACGCGTCTTACGGCGCGCTGACCGTGTCGGCGGAGCTGTCGTGGCGTCGGTCGGGTGAGACGTCGCGGCAGCGCGTCGGCGCGGACGCTGCCGTCGCGACGCCGACGATGGCGCCGCCTGCGCTGCCCAGCGCGCGGGACGCCCGCGCTGTGATGGTCGCTTGGCAGGCGGACATCGTGCGCTGGGTCGCTGCGTACAACCGCGACCGCAACCAGGAGGCGATCCGGCGGCTGTGGCGTCGCGACTACGAGCCGTTCGTCGCCTACGCGAACCAGCTGCAAGAGACCGTCGAGTTCGCCGAGGCGATCCGCGCGGTCCAGGTCGGCTCGCAGCGCAGGATGTCTGAGCGGCGGCTCAAGCAGTCGGTCGACATGTCGCGCAAGATGGCGCGCAACGAAGAGGCCTTCTACCGCGATTCGCGCGGCGACGTCGCGTGTCAGTTCGCGCCCGAAGGTCTGCCGCGTCGTCGCGGGGGGCGCCGCTGATGCGCCGTCGTCGCCGTCGCGCCGGCGCCCGCAGCAGGCCGTCGCGGGTCTACACGATCTACGTCGTGGAGCTGCACGAGCGGGTGTGGGAGCGCAGCCGCAAGCTGCGCGCCGCGAACCCGGACGGCAGGCCGGATCGCCCGTGCGTCTACGTGGGCTCGACGGTCAAGACGCCGGAAGAGCGTCTGGAGGTTCATCGCCGTGGCGTGATGCAGAGCGCGAAGATCGTGTTTCGTTACGGTCGCGAGCTGCGCCGCGATCTCTACGTAGAGTTACCGCCGATCTGCACGACGCGGGCCGACGCCGAGGCCGCCGAGCGGCGTCACGCGGAGCGACTACGACGCCGGGGCGTGCGCGTGTGGCAAGGGTGATCCAATGAGCGTCCTCATCTGGATCGCGGCAGCCTATGTCGTCGGCACCAAGCTGCTTGACTGCTGGACGACCCAGCGATTTGTGCAGACCGCCGCTGCGGAGAGCAACGCGCTCGCGAGCCGGCTCATGCGCCGCTTCGGCTTTAAGCGGACCGTGTGGGGGATCTTCGCGTTCGCGTCGCTGTGGACGGTCACGCTGGCTGCTTGCGCAGACGCCGCCGGTGCAGCCGCGGCGGCGTGGGGCTACACGCTGCTCGCCGCATTCGTCGGCACCGTGCAGGCCGCCGTCGCCGCGACCAACGCGACGGGCCGCTTCAACGCGGTCACCCGAGCGGTCTACCGCTTGCACACTCTGCGGGCGCGCCGCTGATGAACGCGGCGGCCCGCGCTGCGAGGGCTAAAGCGCGGGGTGAGAGAGGTGGTCGGTGACGATCTCGAGCAGTCCCTGCACCTCTTCTGGAGACGGCGCCCCCGGTTTTTCTCGTCGCAGCGCTAAGAGGCTGAAGAACGATCGTCGCTGGACCTCAGTCAGGTGCCGCAGCGTGTCCATCGAGGTGCCCGTCAAAGCATCTTCGAGCAGCGCCCGGGCCGCAGTAGCTGGCGCCGCGGCGACGGGTGGAGATCCCGTGCGCTCGTCTCCGAGAGCTCTCATTTCCTGCGATTGCTGGTTCTCGTCCGCCCGTTTGACGGGCTCGCGCTCGGTTCGCAGCGTGCGCGCGTCGGCATCGCTCGCGTCCGTTTTTGGCGGGTAGAGCGCGAGCCCGCGGATCGGGTCGGGGTGTGGCTGGCGGCAGCGCGCGCCGTCGATCCGGAGCCATTCGTCGACCTCGTGGGTGAACAACTGGATCAGGGCTTCCCGGGCCAGCGCTCCTAGCTGCGCGTCGATGTCGCCCCCCAGCTCCGTGAGGTTGAGCCGCGCGGCCTTCTGCACGCAGACTCGGCGGCCGGTCCCGTCGGCGTCCTCCGTCTCAATGGAAGCGGCGACGAAGGCGCTTTGGCCGCCGCCGAACTCAATGCGCAGCGCCGTGCCCGGGTAGGTGGTGAAGCGGCCGAGCGCCGCGCGCGCGCGCGCTGCGAGGGCGTGGAGGTGGGGAGGGACATTCTGCTGTTCGAAGTCGTTCAGGGTCATTGGATGCCACGCATCCGGAGCGAGGGGGTCGCCGTCGCACGAGCTTTGTTCGCCGGGCGGGTGCCCGCGCGCATCGGTGCGACCGCCGAGGTCTCACCAAGCCACCTTGCCGCTCGCCGGCAGGTTGGCCGCCCGGCGAGCCGGGCTGTCCTGATGCGTCGTCAACGATAGCGCGCTCAGACCCGTTTGCCTACCGGCCGCTCAGGTTGTTGCACAACAACGCATTCTCTGTAGGTTTTCGTATACGAATACCTGCGACGAACGACCGCGACGTGCCTGCGACCATGGCCCGACCTAAGAAGAACGAGACCCTCGCAACCATCTCTGTGCGCCTGCAGCCGAGCCTGCTCGGCGCCGTCGACCAGTGCGCCGAGGACCTGCAGAAGCAGGTGCCGCTGCTCCAAGTGACCCGCACGGACGCGGTCCGCTACTTGATCCAGATGGGCGTCGAAGAGTTCGAGCGCGCGAAGAAAAAAACGAAGCGCCGGCGCAAGGGCGTGGGCCGGTAGCTCGCGCGCGCCGTCGGGCGGCCCTTCGGCCAAGTTTCGTAATCCGTAGCGCGGCTCGTGCGCCCTAGTCTTTAAGGATGTCCCTCGGTCTCTCTCCTACGCCTGGCCCGTCGCGCGCCCCGGCGACGCCGTCGTTCGCAGCGCAGCGCACGATCTGTTCGGGGGTCCTGGTCACGACCGTGGCGATCGGGTTCGCGGCGTCCGCGATGCGATCGGCGACGCCAGATGACGAGCCGTTTCGCGAGCTGGACTCGTTGATCACGATGATGGCGCCAGCCACGGTCGTGATCGCGTTCGGCCTGCGCTGGTTGTATCGGCGTCGGGCGTCGCTGCTGGAGGGCGAGCCGCGACGGAAGATGATGTTTTTATCGCGGTTGATCTCGCTCGCGCCGCTGGAGGCGGCTGCCCTGATCGCGTCGGTAGCCTATTACCTCGGCGCGCCCGCTACGCCGGCGCTCGCGGTGATGATCGCGATGCCCGCGCTGATGTTGGTGTTCGTGCCCGTGACGGACCCAGACGCTGCCGAGCGACGGGAAGTCGATTGAGCTTCTTGGGCGGCGTCGCTCAGGTCACCTGGGCGAGCCCGCTCGTAACGGTCGCGGGCTCGCGTAGCGTTCACGCCGCCTCAGTTGCCGATCGTGCCTTCGATCGCGTTCGACGTGGTGAGGTTCGCTGCGTTTGAGATCGTCAGGCCGACCGACTGCGCCGAGAACTGCTGCCCGGCCAGCGCCGGGTTGGCCCCGATTGCTACGGAGAGGGTCGCGCTGGAGGCGGTCGCTGCGCTAGCCGCGGAGCCCAGCACGGTGGCGAGGTGTAGCTCACAGCCAGGCGCGGGGATGCCGATCGCCGGCAGCGGGATCGAGGTCGGCGAGCGCGTGCCGAAGAACGTGATGGCAATCGGCGAGACCGCGTCGATGCCGGACGTCACGAGGTCCCACGTGGCGCCGATCACCGGGGGGTTCGATGCTAAGGTCATGTTCGCAAAGAACGGCCCGACGCCGGTGTTGATGACCTGCGGCTGCGTAACGAGGGTGCTGAAGTCGACGCCGCCGAGATCGACGGCGCCGCTGCCAGGTGAGGCGCCGGTCAGGCAGTCGAGCAGCGTGCAGGCGCCGTAGCGGACTTCGACGGTGCCGTTGTCGAACAGCGCAACTTGGCAGTTGTTGGCGCCGGTGGCGCTGAACTCAGGGACGTCGACAAACGTGATGTGGAACTCCGATGGGCTGACCTGCTCGAGGTGCACCGCGCCACCGCTCGACGGGTTGAGGTCATCCCACAGGAACGCAATACGACTCCAGGGGTCGTCGAGGAGCTCTGCGATGCTCTCGGAGAGGTCGTTGTCGGTGACGGTTGAGTCGAACGTCATCCAGCCGTTAGAGCTCACCGCGACGTCGCTGACGACCCCCTCGACCGACGGCATCGCGAAGCCGAGCTGGACCGGCTGGATGTCGTCGTCTCCAAACGCCGTGGCGGGCGCGGTAGGCGGCACGAGGGGCATCGCCCCGTCGAGCAGCAGATAGCCCGCGCCGGTCCAAATGTACGTGTGGCCTGTGTTGGCTAGATCGAAGGCGGTGTGCAGCTGGTATTGAGCTTCGCCGGCGGCGTTGCCGCCGCATCCGACGCCGTAGGCCGCGGCGGACGCGAAGGAGCACGGGTTGCCGGAGGTGTCACCGACGTCGTAATAGACGTTGCCGTTCCAGATGCGGGACGCCGAGGGCGGGCCAAAGACAGAGCCGAAGTTGGCGCCGTTGCCCGTGCCGGCGAGCAGCTCCAGGTCGGCGTTCGAGGCGTAGACATCACCTACGAGAAAGCCAGTGCCGGTGGTGTAGCGGATGCCGCTGGTCGTCGTCGTGACGTAGAACCCTTGCGTCGTCCCTGCGGGGATGAAGTGCGCTACGCAGACCGGCAGCGGTGTCGGGACGTTGATCCCTGCGCTGGTGACTCCTGTCGCGGACCCGATCAGCGACCACGCGCCCGGGTTCTGCTCGATGCCGACGTGGGTCCCGCCGGTGGTGGGGATGTAAACGTTGAGGTCGTAGGTGCCTGCGCTCAGGTTCACGTCGAAGGTGCGGACGGTGACGCCCGCTGCGTTGGTGGCGCGGATGTCGAACATGTTGCCCGAGGCGCCGTTGTTGCTCGCGAAGGTCGTGGTGAGCGGCGATTGGCCGACGATGGATGCTGCGAGGAGCGCAGCGGCTGTAAGGAAACGCATAGACCTGTTGTTCATCAAAGTGTGTGTGATCGCTCCCCAGCAGTATGCGCGCGGTAGATGCTGCCAGCGATGACGAAAATGTCCGCTTACGTTGGCCCGTTAGTAGCCGTGACTTTGACGTGTCGTTCGTCGCTGAAGTCAGCGTCTGCGGCGCGCGCGCTCAAGCTTCAACCGTTCTGTGTAGCGCGAGACACCGCACGTTGCGCGGGCTTGAACCTGCCGCCAGTCCGAGCGAGGTCTGGGGCTCGACGGGTGCGGAGTTGGCGCAACCCTGAAGCCGTCGTCGACCGGGGGGAGCTTCCGCGCTGCGTGGTATCCGTGTCGCAGGCGGCAGGCGAGGCGCGCGCGTGATCACGCTGTCGCCGTCGGGCGCCGCGACGGCGACGCTCGGTCTGTGCCTTCCGGGCTGTTCGTCTGGTCGGGATTGTGGATGATCAACCGCGCGCCGCGTCTGCTCCTCGAACCTTTGGTGGAGCATCGACAGGCCCTACAATTCGTCGCGGACGCGGGGCGACAATGGAGATGGCAACAGACGCATACAAGCCGCGCGCGGTCGTCCTGCTGAGCGGCGGGTTGGACTCGACGACCGTCGCCGCCGACGTGCGCGCGCGCGGCTTTGACGTCTACGCGATGTCGTTCGATTACGGCCAACGCCATCGGTTCGAGCTGGAGGCTGCGGCGCGCGTCGCTGCGTGGGTCGGCGCTGTTCGTCACGAGGTGGTTGAGATCGACCTGCGCGCCTTCGGCGGTTCGGCGTTGACCGATGACATCGACGTGCCCAAGGGCGACGCGCTCGACGCAGGCGAAGGTATCCCGGTCACCTACGTGCCGGCGCGCAACACCGTCTTCTTGTCGTTCGCGTTGGCTTGGGCCGAGGTGTTGGGGAGCAAGGACATCTTCCTCGGCGTCAACGCGCTGGACTACAGCGGCTACCCCGACTGCCGCCCGGAGTTTATTCGCGCATACGAGCGTATGGCGCGGCTCGCGACCAAGGCAGGCGTTGAGGGCGACGACGAGCTGACGATCCACGCGCCGCTCATCGACTTGACCAAGGCCGAGATCATCTCGCTCGGCCTTCGCCACGGCGTCGACTACGGGATGACGACGAGCTGCTACGACCCTGCCGGTGACGGTCGCCCTTGCGGTCGCTGCGACTCGTGCCGCTTGCGCCTGCGTGGCTTCGAGCAGGCTGGCGCTGCGGACCCGCTCCGCTACCAGCAGGAGGCGTCGCGGTGACCTATCGCGTCAAAGAGATCTTCTACACGGTGCAGGGAGAAGGGGCGCAGAGCGGCAGGCCCGCGGTCTTCTTGCGCTTCGCGGGCTGCAACCTCTGGTCAGGGCACGAGGCCGACCGCGAGCGGGCCAAGTGCACGTTCTGCGACACGGACTTTGTTGGCACGGACGGTGAAAACGGCGGCCGGTACCCGACGCCGCTGGACATCGTCGACGTCCTGGATCGCGTCTGGGCCGGTGGCGGCGACGGCCCGCGCTTCGTCGTCTGCACGGGCGGCGAGCCGCTGCTGCAGCTCGACGAGCCGTTGATCGCCGCGCTGCACGCGGCGGGCTTCGAGGTCGCGGTGGAGACGAACGGCACGGTCGCGCCGCCGGACGGCATTGACTGGCTCTGCGTCAGCCCGAAGGCCGGCAACGAGGTCGTCGTCAAATCTGGGCAGGAGCTGAAGCTGGTCTACCCGCAGGAGGGTCACGACCCTGAGCGGATGCTGGCGCTCGACTTCGAGCACTTCTACCTGCAGCCCAAAGACGGCGAAGATCACGCCGCGAACACCAAGGCCACGCTCGCGTACTGCATGGCCCACCCGCGGTGGCGGTTCGGCCTGCAGAGCCATAAGGTCCTGGGAGTGCAGTGATGGTGGCCGAAGGCGAGATCTTCAACGTGTTCATGATCGAGGCGGCGCACCGCCTGCCCAACGTCCCGGACGGGCACAAGTGCGGCCGGCTCCACGGCCACTCGTTCCGCGTCGAGCTGCACTGCCGCGGCCCGATCGACCCGAAGACCGGCTGGATCATCGACTTCGCCGACGTGAACGCGGTGTTCGCGCCCTACTTCGAGCGGCTCGATCACAACTACCTCAACGACATTGAGGGCTTAGAGAACCCGACCAGCGAGAACCTCGCGCGCTGGATCTGGGACGAGGTCAAGCCGCAGCTGCCCAGCTTGTCGAAGGTCGTCGTGCACGAGACCTGCACCTGCGGGGCGGCGTATTCCGGCTAAACGGCTGGTAGATCTAGGAAGTCGCCCGACCCGTTGCGCGTTTGGTCTCATGTTCGAACGCTGAGACGTCTCGCTAGCCGTTGTGAAACGTTCTACTCGGCCACGTCGTGCCAGCTGCCGTCTTTGCCCGACGCCAGCACGCTCTCACACACCTGCTGGGTGACCTGCGCGTCTTGGAACGTGGGCCCGACGGTCTCGCCCTTTGCCAATCCCGTGACGAAGTCGGCGAACTGGTGGACGAAGCTGTGCTCGTAGCCGATCTGTAGGCCTGGGACCCACCACTTGTCCATGTAGGGCATGTCGCCGTCGGTGACGTGGATCGAGCGCCAGCCGCGAGTGATCGACTCGTCTCTGTGGTCGAAGTACTCGAGGCGGTGCAGGTCGTGCAGGTCCCAGCGGATCGAGGCGTGCTCGCCGTTAATCTCAAACGTGTAGAGCGCCTTGTGGCCGCGCGCGTAGCGGGTCGACTCGAAGATGCCCATCGAGCCGTTGTCGAAGCGGCACAGGAACGCGCAGGCGTCGTCGATGCCGACGGGCTCCACCTTGCCGCTGTCGCTGTGCATGCGCTCCTTGACGAAGGTCTCGGTCATAGCGCTGACCGTGCCGATCTTGCCGTTGAGCCACATCGCGGTGTCGATGCAGTGCGCGAGTAGGTCGCCCGTCACGCCGCTGCCGGCCGCGGCCGCGTCGAGGCGCCAGGTGCCGGCGCCGCCCTGCGGCACGTCGGTCGCGATCGTCCAGTCTTGGAGGAACTGCGCGCGGTAGTGGTAGATCCGGCCGAGGCGGCCGTCGTCGATCAGCTGCTTGGCGAGCGTCACGGCGGGCACGCGGCGGTAGTTGTACCAGACGGTGTTGGCGACGCCGGCCTTCTCTACCGCGTCGACCATCTCCTGGCCCTCGGCCGCGGTGCGCGCCAGCGGCTTCTCGCACATGATGACCTTGCCAGCCGCGGCCGCGGCGAGCGCGATCTCTTTGTGGCTGTCGTTGGGCGTACAGATGTCGACCGCGTCGATGTCGTCGCGCGCGATCAGCGCCTTCCAGTCGGTCTCCGACGAGGCGAAGCCCCACTTTTTGGCGAAGGCTGCGGCCGCGCCGTCGCTGCGCGCGCACACGGCTTGCAGCACGGGCTCCATGCCTAGCTCAAAGAAGTTGGGGGCCTTGCGGTAGGCGTTGCTGTGGGCGCGGCCCATGAAGCCGGTGCCGATCAGACCGATGCGCAGTTGTTTGTCGCTCATGGGTGTGCTCCTACGACCAGCCGTGCGCGGCGCGCACGGACAGCATGGCCTCGAGGATGTCGTTCCAGGTCTGTGGATCTTCCATCACGGCGTTGTCGAACATGCAGCCGTCCCAGCAGATGTGCTGGACCGCCTTGGTCGCCGTTCCGTCTGGTTCGTTGAGCCAGAAGCCGGCGTAGTGGGGGATGTCGAGCTTGCCGTTCGGGTCCTTGGGCCGACAGTGGCGGCCGGTCTTATCGTGCGAGCCGGAGCCCTTCACGGTCGCGTCGTTTTGGGCGACGTGGAAGTCGAGCAGCCACGGCCGCAGCGCCGCTGTCATCTCGACGTAGGCGGCGTCTAAGGCGGCGCGGTCTCCCCATTGGAAGTCGTCGGCGAGGATGCGATCTTCGGGCGCGTTGTAGCCCATCGTGTAGAGCAGCGTGTGCGCCATGTCGGCCTGGAAGCCGACCGTGCCCATGCGGTCGGTGAGCTCAAGCAGCTGCACCATGCGCCGCCAGCTGTGCATGCCGCCCCAGCAGATCTCGCCCTCGGCCGCGAGCTTCTCGCCGTGCGCGTCAGCGATGTCGGCAGCCTTTCGGAAGGTGTCCGCGATGACCTTTTGGTGCTGTTCGGGGTCCTCGGCCCAATCTCCGACGCCGGCGGCCGAGTCGATCCGCACGATCCCGTACGGCCGGATGCCGAGCTCTTTCAGGTCGCGCGCGATGCGGCACGCTTTCTCTACCTGCGTCAGGAACGCCTTGCGCTCGGACTCGTCGCCCATCGCCGAGCCGCCGCCAGTCGGCGGCCACACGGGGGCGACCAGGGATCCGACCACGAGGCCTTTCTCGCCGACCTGGTCGGCCAGCTGCTTGAGGTCGTCCTTGGTCGAGTCGATGTCGGTGTGCGGCGCCGACAAGAACAGGTCGATCCCGTCAAAGCGCTGGCCTCGGAACTCGGCGTGCGCCGTCCAGCTCAGCATCTGTTCGAACGGGATCGGCGGGTTCTCGGTGCCTTCTTCCTTGCCGACGAGGCCCGGCCAGGCGGCGTTATGGAGCTTGGGATAGGAGTGGTCTTGGCTCATGGGGCGAGTCGAGCGGTGTGAGAGGAGCGGGCCGACGCAGGCGCCGGTCACCGGATCATAGAGGGCCTCAGCCCGACCGCCACCCGGCGGCGTATCTGCCGCGTTCTCTTGGACGCTGGGCCTCGACGTTTCGCTGCGCCGGCCTCCTGGGATACGGTCTCGGCGCGTCCGTGGACCTCTGCTCGCGTAACCGTAGGTGAGCGCCGGTCGCGGAAGCAGACCTCACCGGACCAGCGAGCAGACGATGGATCCAATCTTCGCAGAGTTCTTAGGGACCGCTGTCTTGCTGCTATTGGGGCAAGGCGTCGTGGCCAACGTCTGCCTCGGACAGACGAAGGCCGCAGGGGACCCGGGCTGGCTGATCATTACGACAGCGTGGGGGCTGGCGGTCTTCGTGGCTGTCTACATGGTCGGCGCGGCCAGCGGCGCGCACCTCAACCCCGCCGTGACGATCGGCTTGTTCTGCGCCGACAAGTTCCAAGGCGCGCTCGTCGCGCCCTACATGCTGGCCCAGCTAGCCGGCGCGATGGTCGGCTCCGCGGTCGTCTACGTCTGCTACCTCGACCACTACCGGGTCACGACGGACGAAGAGACGGTCCGCGGGACGTTCTGCACGTCGCCGTCGATCCGCAACTTGCCGCGCAACCTGTTTACCGAGGTGGTCGGGACCTTCGCGCTCGTCCTCGGCGTGTTGTTCCTGGTCGACCCGACCTTGGAGCTCGCGGGCGTCGAGGTCACCGACTATGGGCTCGGCTCTCTCGACGCGCTGCCGGTCGGCCTGCTCGTCTGGGTGATCGGCCTGTCGCTCGGCGGCCCGACGGGCTTCGCCATCAACCCCGCCCGAGACCTCGGGCCGCGACTCGTCTTCGCGCTGGTGCCGCGCGCGACGAAGACGACGCCCGACTGGTCGTATGCGTGGGTGCCCGTGATCGGGCCGCTGATCGGCGGCGCGCTGGCCGCCGTGGTCTTTACCGCGGTGCAGTAGACGCCGTCGCGCGGACCTTAGTCTTCAGCCGGTCACGGCGCGGCGGTTATCCTGCGGCGGAGTTCCATACCGACGATGATTTCGTACGAGCCCAAGCAGTGGTGGAGGATCCTCCTCCAGTTCCCGCGCAGTCCGGTGTTCCGGACCCTGATCTTCGACGTGCTGCTCGCAGGCGCGTGGGCAGCGCTGGTCGTCTGGGTCGAGCAGGACGTCATCAAGCTCGCGGTGCCGCTCGGGCCGGCCTTCCTGTCGATCCTCGGGATCATCCTCGGCCTGCTGTTGGTCTTTCGCACCAACAGCGCCTACGACCGATGGTGGGAGGGCCGCAAAATCTGGGGCGCCCTGGTCAACGTGTCGCGCGGGTTGGCGCACCAGCTCGACGCGCAGTTGATGAACACGGCCCCCGACCGCCGCGCGGTCTACGCCGAGCAGCTCGCGGCGTTTCCGGAGCTGCTGAAGGAGCACTTGCGCAAGCCGCGCGACTACCAAGGCCAGCACGAACCCAATGAGCTGCTGACGGCGATGCACCGGGACGTGCACCACGACATCGAGGCTGGTCACCTCGCCGAGGGCGCGCGCATTACGCTCCAGCCGCTGCTGCAGGCGTTCGATGACGTGCTCGGCAAGTGTGAGCGCATCCGCAAGACCCCGATCCCGTTCAGCTACTCGTCCTACGTGAAGCAGTTCGTGGTGCTCTACGCGATCATGGTGCCGTTCGCTTTAGTCAAAGACTTCGGCTACGGCGCGGTCATCGCCTCGATGTTCTCTTTCTTCGCGACGATGGGTCTGGAGCTGTTGGCCACCGAGATCGAGGAGCCGTTCGGCACCGACCCCAACGACCTGCCGCTGACGTCTATCGGCGAAACGATCGCCCGCGACGTGCGGCAGATTTTGAGCGTGCCGCCGATGTAGCAGCGCGGCAAGCCGCGTGCTCGGTCCACTGTTCGTATGCGAGATGGAATGACAGCTCATCCAGAGAGTCTTCAGACGTCGACGCCCTTGCGCTTGCACTCGCTGGACGGCCTGCGTGCGACGATGATGCTGTTGGGCTTGGTGCTTCACTGCGCCTGCAACTACCAAGACGACCCTCCGAACCCTGCGTGGGACTTTCGCGATGACGCCAACTCCGCGTCCTTCCGCATTCTCGTCGGGTTCATCCACGCCTGGCGCATGCCCATCTTCATGTTCTTGGCGGGCTTCTTCGGAGCGCTGCTCGTGGAGCGGCGGAGCGTGGGCAGCTTCTTCGCCAACCGGCTCTCGCGCCTCGGCGGCCCTTTGCTGCTCTTTTTGCCGCTGCTGCTGCCGCTGGTTGTCGCCGGCTTCCGCTACGCAAAGTTCGTGCAGCTCGTCGGCGCTGAGGACGCGTGGGGTTATCTGGCCGAGGTCTCGTGGGCCGAGCTTTTCCCGCGGCAGACGATGCACCTCTGGTTCATCTACTACCTGCTGATCTACTCGATCGCAGCGGCGTTGTTCGTGCCGCTGGGGCGCGCGCTGCCCGCGCCGCTGCGGCCCTCGCGGATGGTCGGCAGGCTCGTTGGCCTGCCGGGCGCGAGCCTGCTGCTGTCAATACCAATCGGCCTCGCGCTGATGGGGTCGAACTTCAACGGCGTCGTGGTCCCCGGCGTCTTGATCCCCGGCATCGAGTTCGTCCCAGAGCCGACGAGCTTCTTGACCTACGGTTGGCTCTATCTCTGCGGCTGGTCGCTGTGGAGCCGGCGCGAGTTGCTTGAGAAGAACGCCACTTGGCCGCGCATCGTCGCGTGCTTAGGCGGCACGGTCGCGCTGTTCATGTATTGGATGGGGCTGGTGGCGGACCCCACGACGATCGTCGGCGCGTCGCAGCGCTTCTTCACCGCGTTGGTCTCCGCGTGGGTGATGTGGCTGTCGATCTGGGGCTTCCTCGGACTGTTCGCCAAGTGCATGCCCCGCGAGGTGCCGTGGGTGCGGTATTTGGTCGACGCCTCCTACTGGCTCTACGTGCTGCACCTGCCGTTCACGATCTGGATCCCAGGCTACCTCGCTGAGGAGCAGTGGAGCAGCTACGCCAAGTTCGGCGTGACGGTCGCGGCGACGACGCTGGTTGGTCTGGTGACCTATGAGCTGTTCGTACGGTCGACGTGGATCGGTCGGCTACTAAACGGTCGGCGGGCGCCGCGAGCGCTGGTGCGCGCGCTGCGCAACCGACCGCTGGCCTAGTCGGGCGTTTCGCGGCGCTCGTCGAGTTCGGGCCACAGGCGGAGCGCGGGAGATCCCTCGAGCACCGCTTGGCACTCAGCGATCTCCGCGCTGGTGAGATACTGGCGCCAGGAGTCGACGTCCTGCACGGACGATTTCTTGGTGCTGAAGAAGCGCTCGCGACGCCACCACGTGCGCAGCCCGTTCTCGGCTACGTCGAGCGTCGTCGGATCCAGTTCCCAGCCGAGGTGCTCAAACAGCTTGCGCGTCCCCGCCGCAGGGTCTTCGCGGAACCTGTCGTAGTTGATCAGGTATGAGTCGCTGTGCTCCTCGCATACCTTCAGGAGCCCTTCTGTTTGGATGCGCCAGCGCAAGGCCTCGATCGCGGCGTCGCTCAAGGATTCGATGGGGCCGGGGAGCGACGCGCGGGTGTTCGGGCCTGCGTCGTTGAGCGCGGAGAGGTGCCGCAGGGTTTCGGCGTGCGCTCGGTGCTGGGCGTGCTCGTCGAACTTCTTGCCGCGGTGACCCCGCAGCAGCGACGCGATGCTGCCAAACGGCTTGCGGACGAGCGCCAACAGGCGGCATTCGGTCCGGGAGCAGAGCTTTGACACCATGTCTGGGGGAAGGTTTACGTCCTTGATGACGTAGGAGCGCGGCTGGATGTGCTGTTTCGCCAATCGCGCAAACAACGGCGCAGATCCGCGCCAGCGCTTGCTCATCTGGAACGCCGCCCAAACGGCCCAGCCTGGAGTCCGGCGGTGGTTCTTTGGTGGATAGGGCGGGTAATGAACCTCGGGGTGAGGCTGCGCGCTCGCCGCGGCCAGGGCCTCGCAGGTAGCCGCGGGATCACCTGCTTCCAGCGCGTCCAGCCAGGCGCGCATGGGGGTGCGCTTGGTGGCGAGGAACGGCTCGAAGTGATAGCTCGCGTCGCGATGTGTGTTCAGGATCGAGCCGATCCAGGTCGTCCCGGAGCGGCCCTGCCCCGTCAAGAGCACCCACTCGGGGGGCGGACGGCGTACGTCCGTCGCCTCAGCTGTAGTCTCCGCTCGTAGGCCGCCGCCGCGAGGGTCACTTTCGGTGCTCGCCGTGCTCAAGACGCGCAGTCGCTTATGGCAACGGAGTTCCGGAGCCGCAGCGGCGCCGAGGGCGCGCGCCGCGCCGCGCGCTCGTCTTTGCCGCTGAGACTCGTCCGGATCCAAAGCGCCTCCATATGAGAAGGATAAGAGCCGCGGTACGCCTGCGAGGACCTAATAATTGATCGATCTCTTGTCGGTCGGAGCGCGCGGGGATGGGGCGACGGTCGACACCTTTCTGCAGCGAAAGCGCGGCGGCGGCCGCGCGCCTGCGTGCGCTGCGCTAACCCGCTGCGTCGATCGCTGCGACCATCGCGTGGATGTCGCCGATCGGCAGCTGCTCTTGCAGGATCCCCGGGGGCAGGGTCTCGACATTTGATGGCGACCCGACCGGGAACAGCGACCCGTCAGGCTGCAGCTGTTCGATGCAGTCGCCGCAGGCGCTCACGATCTCAAAGTCCCGGCTACGCCAGAGCTCGTCGACGCCGCTGACGTCGAACGGTGCGCCGTAGCGATCCAGCAGTCGCTCGACGCGGTCCACGAGGTCGCGACCTCGCGCAGACGTCAGCACCTGCTCTTGGGCGCGCTGGGCCCAGGCAGCATCGGCGGAGCGCGCCGCGGGCGCCTTCGCGGCGTTGAGCATCCGGAGCGCCTCAGCAGCGGCGAACGGGATCGCCTCGTTGACGCGCTGCTCGGGGCGCGTCGCGCCGTCTGTGGTCGTGACGCCCAACTGCACGCGCAAGAAGTGGTCGAACAGGTCTTCGCCGGTCGCGACGACTTGATCGTAGACGACGACGCGCAGCGACTCGCAGCCGAGGGATTCGACCGCGACGGTCAGCGGGACTTCGGGTCGAAGCACGTCGCCGTAGCCGACGCACTCCGCGCCGACGAACGCCGGCAGCGTCTCTGTGAGGCCGGCGCGAACGTCCTGCTTCCAACGTGACACGAGCAGCTGGCTTCGTCGACGTAGGTAGAGCAGCCAGCGCAGCTCGACATCGCCGCACGCCTCGTTCAGCGCGGTCACCTGGGCGCGGCCGAGCCTCGAAAACTCCTCACTCGACATGACCACCCGCTCGCAGCCGTCCGCCGCCAACAGCTGTCGGAGCAGCGCGCCGCCGTCTCGCGGGCTGCTCAGGGCCCGCGCGACGTTGTGGTGGCCGTCGAGAAACTCTCGGCCTAGCTCGGGATAGGACACGCCGAGCGCGCGGAGCCAGCCCGCGTTGTGCGCGAGGCACTGCTGCAGGTAGGTCGTCCCGGTCTTAGGGAGCCCTGCGTGGACGATCAGCTGCTTCGCCATGTTCGCGGCGGACAGGCCTGACGATCAGCGCTTCGCGTCGAGCGCGGCGAGGGCCGCGCGCCGCCCGTCGTCGTCCATCTTGTCCCAGCGTCCCATGCAGTTCTCGCAGCAGAACGAGACCGTCTTGCCCTCGAACTCGGTGGTAGGGCCGCCTTCGGCGTCTTCCATGCTGATAACGCAGAGCGACGCGGCAGGCTGGGTGGCGCCGTCGTTCATCACGCTACACGAGGAGAACATCGCGGCGGCGATCGCGGCGAACAGCATTCCGTAAATCTTCATGACGCGCTTTGTATCGCGGTGAGGGGGCCGTTGGATTCGAATTGCGCGTTTTCGGATCGCCCGGCGCCAGCGCGGTACAGGGTAGCTGCAGCGGTCGCGGCGGCTCAGCCCGCGATCTGGAGCGGCGCTCTCGCTCGCAGCTTCCGCACGCAGCGCATTCTCTGGCCGCCGCGAGGCGCCGAGGCGCGACGCCGGACGAACGAGCGCTGCACGGCGCGAGTGACCGCGCGGTTCCGCACAGACGCTCGACGCTGCGTGTTCCGAGCTGTGGGCTGGTGGGCGCGCTTGCTAGTCTGTCCATCGTGAACGCGCGAACCGGTCCTGCTTGGCTGCTGCCGCTGGGGGCGTCCCTGGTGGGGCCCGCCGCTCTGGCGAGCTGGTGGTGGGGTTGGGGAGACTCCGGCGCGCGCCTCACCTGGCTCGGCTGGATGCTCTACTGGTGGATGCCGCTCACCTGCGCCTTCGCCGCGCTTTGCCTCTGCTGGCGCTTCCGCGCGCGCAGTCGCCCGGTCGCGGAGGTCGCGCGCGCGTGGTGGCCGGGGGCCGCGCTGGCCCTCGCCGCCGTCGTCACCGTCGTGCTCGTGTCGCCGCCGCAGATGCGCGTGCAGTTCGACGAGACCTGCTTGTTGGGCGTGTCGCAGAACATGCACCTGCACGGCAAAGCCCTGATGACCAACTGCGCCGTCCCTTACGACGGCGAGCCGTTCCCGCTGCACAGCCTCGTCGACAAGCGACCGACCCTCTTTGCGTTCCTGTGCAGCCTCGTTCACGACGTCTCGGGTTACCGCGTCGGCAACGCCTTCTTCGTCAACGCGGCGCTGCTGTGGTTGGGCTTGTTCGGGGTGTTCGTCGCCGTGCGCGCGCGGCTGGGCCTCGTGGCAGGGCTCGCCGCGCCGCTGTGGCTGCTGGCGGTTCCGCTCACGAGCGTGGTCGCTACGTCTGCGGGCTTCGAACTGCTCGCAGCGGTGACGCTCGCGTTCGCCACCATCGCGGCGCTGGGCTTCGTCGCGCAGCCGGACGAGCCGCGCTTCGCGGCGCTGCTTGGGTGCGTCGCGCTGTTCGCGCAGTCGCGCTACGAGTCGTTGCCTGCTGCGGCCTTGCTCGTCCTGCTGACGGCGGTCGCGGTGCGCGGCCGCTTCGCGCCATCGAGGCGCTGCTGGTGGCTGCTCGCGGCGCTGCCGACCTTGGTTTCGCCGCTGGTGCTGCTGGCCGACTACGCACAGGACCCCAACTTCACCCCGGAAGCCGGCGGCCGCGCTCTCGTGTCGTTCGAGCACTTCTTCGCGCACGCGCCGGCCTTCTTGGCGGCGACCTTCTCGCCCGGTCTGGAAAACGCCATGCCCGGCATCGTCGCGATCTTCGGCGCCGTCGCGGTGGTCTTGCGTCTCTGCGCGAGGCAGGCGTCGCGCCTCGACTTGCTGGTCGCGGCGCCGACCACGGCCATCACGCTGCTGGTGCTCGCTTGGTTCTACAGCGACGTCGAGGAAGCTACGGCGCTGCGGCTGTTCCTGCCGTTCGCGTGGCTGTGCGCGCTGGCGCCGCTGGCGTTGGTCCGTGCGCTGCCCGGCCGCGCGATGGCAGGCCGCTGCGCGTTTGTGCTGCTCGCAGCTGCGCTGGCGCTCGCGCCGCTCCGGCTGCGGGAGCTCGCGCTCGGGCGCGCCTTCCCGACGCTGAACATGGCGGCCCTGACAAAGGCGCTGGACGGCGTCGCCGCGCGCCTCCCGGGCGAGCGCGGCCGCACCATGTGGGTCGGCACGATCGCGCAGTACATGGTCATGCGGGGTCACGCAGCCATTTCTCCCAAGGTCCTGAAGGAAGCGCTGTCGCCGAAATGGGCCCAGGGTGACGGTTGGCGCCGCAGCTTTGCCCAGGAGGTCCGGGCGCGCCTGCGAGGCCAGAGCCCTGCCGGCAACCCCAGCTTGCGCGGCCACGTCGGGACGATCTACGTGATCGAGACGACGATCGATCCGGCCGTCGCGCCGGCGTTTGGCTCTCCTCGCGAGCTGCTGCGGTTTTTCCCCGGCGAGGTCGTCGAACGCGTCGGCGGCGAGATGCCGATCACGGTGTATCGCGTAGGGCGCTAACGCCGGTCGGCATCCGGGCGCCTGGAGCCCATGTCGCCCGGATGCCGCTCGCAGGGGCTTGCCCAAGGTCTCGCGCTGCGGGAAAAAGCAGGTATGAGGATGACGCTCTGGCTCCCGTTCTTAGCGCTCACGGCGGGGTGCTGGCAGCCGCGCTACTTTGAGCCGCGCGAGAATGTAACCGGCCTGAGTCCGGAGGGCCGGCCGGCAGCGGTCTATGACCTAGACCGCGAGCAGGAAGGCGCAGCGCGGGGGCAGGTCCGCGTCTGGTCTGACGGCGCCTTCGCGCGCTACACAGAGACCGACGAGGAGGTCGTAGACCTGTTCGTCTCCTTAGAGCTGGAGAATAACGGCAAGCAGGCTTTACAGCTGGACGTCGAGTCGCTGCGGGTAGAGGAGCTCTACCTGGACGGCTACCTGCAGCCGGCGGTGGCGCCGCTGACGGTCAAGGGCAACGACCGCGCGGAGCCAGGAACGACCGCGCGCCTCGACCTGACGTTCCAGCCGTCGACGACCTTCCCGCGCTGTATCGACTCGTTCGCGCTGCGCTTCGCCGTGCGCGGCGAGCAGGGCTTGGTCTCCGGTGAGCTGACGCCGTTCGTCCCCGAGCCGCTGCGGCCGCTCGGTGACCCTGGGTATTGGGGTGACCGCTACTGGGGCGGCCCATACTGGGGCGGCCGACCGGCGAGCCTGCTGGGTCCTTGGCGGTGGGGCTCTGGATGGCGGGTCCCCCGCTGTCGTTGAGCGGTAGCGCCGCCGGCAGGAGCGCGGGAAATCCGGAGTTTCCGTCTCGCGTGTGCGTCGGCTCCGCGCGCCACAGGCGCAGAGAGGCGACGGACTGCATGCAGACCGTTGCATGACCTCGCTTTGGGCGATAAGCCTTTTCGCCGTTTTCCACGGGCGCCGATCTCGGCAGTGTCCGGCTCGCGCCCGAAAATCTCGCTCACGATCCTCCTGAAGTCGATCTTATGACCGAAGCAGCACCGCAGTCGAACGTGCCGTTTGACGACGATCCGCCGCCGCCCAGGCGGCCGGACGCAGAGCCCATGATCGAGGCCATTGACCTGTGCAAGCACTACGGGTCGTTCGCGGCCGTCGATGATGTCTCCTTCACGATTCGCAAAGGCGAAGTCGTGGCCTTTCTGGGGCCGAACGGCGCTGGCAAGTCCACCACGATGAAGGTGCTCACGGGCTACCTCGCGCCGACGAAGGGGCAGGCGCGGCTGCGTGGCTTCGACGTCACGAAGGACCGCGTTAAGGCTGTCGAGAAGCTCGGCTACTTGCCGGAGAACGGCCCGCTCTACCCGGACATGACGCCGCGTAAGCTGCTCAAGTTCTTCGGCGAGGCGCGCGGCATCCACGCGCGATTCAGGAGCCAGCTCGAGCGTGTGATCGACGAGTGTGACCTTGAGGAGCTGCTGGACAAGCCGATCGGTACGTGCAGCAAGGGGCAGCGGCAGCGGGTCGGGATGGCCCAGGTGCTGTTGCACGAGCCAGAGGTGTTGATCCTCGATGAGCCCACGACAGGCCTCGACCCGAACCAGATCCGACAGGTGCGTGAGCTGGTCAAGAAGCTTGGACAGACGCGCACCATCTTGCTCTCGACGCACCTCTTCCAGGAGGTCGAGGCAATGGCGGACAGGGTCCTCGTCGTCAGCGACGGCAGGCTCGCGTTCGACGGCACCGTGTCGGACTTCCTCTATAAGGGCGGCGGCCAGATGGACCGCGCCTTCCACACGCTGACGACCGAGAGCTAGGAGACGCCAGAGATGAACCTCAACATCGTACGCGCCGTCTGTAAGCGGGACCTCGCGAGCTGGTTCGGCAACCCGACCGGCTACGTCTTTATCATCCTGTTCGTGTTGTTCTGCTGCGGTTCGCTGATGTTCTCGGCGGCCTTCTTCACGAACAATCTCGCGAACCTCGACACCCTCAACGACCCGTGGTTTCCGCTGCTGGCGATCGTGTTTGTGTCGGCCTCGACGATGAATATCTGGGCCAGCGAACGGTCCAACGGCACGCACGAGCTGCTGTTCACGCTGCCGGGATCCGATCTGGACCTGCAGCTGGGCAAGTTCCTCGCGGCGGTGGTGGTCTACACCGTGTCGCTCGTGTTCACGCTGGTGATGCCGATCGCGCTGATGTGCCTGGGCAACCCGGACCTCGGCCAGCTGTTCGCCAACTACTTGGGCTACTGGTTGTTCGGCGTCATGCTCGTCGCGACCTCGATGGTCGGCTCGCAGCTGACGAACAACGGCACCGTCGCGCTGATCATCTCGATCTTGCTGTGCGCCGCGACGGTCTACTTCGGCAACGTCGCTGGTTGGCTCGGCTACCTCAGCTGGCAGTCCAACGGACCGATCGGGCAGTTCAAGCTGTTCGCCGGCGGGGAGATCCCGTTCTCGGGCGTCCTGCTGTTCGTCGGCTTCACGGTGGCGTTCTTTTATCTCGGCCTCGCCTTGCTCGGTCGCCGTCGCTGGCGCGGCGGGCTGATGGGCGTCCACACGACGGCGCGGTTCGCCAGCCTCTCGGCGGCTGCCCTCGCCCTCACGGTCATCGGCGTTCAGTCGCTGCCGCGCGTCGACGCCACGGTCGAAGGGATCCACTCGCTAGGAGCGGAGACCAGGTCGCTGCTCGCGGACCTCGACCGTGAGAAGCCGGTCTACATCACCGCATACATCAGCGAGCAGGTGCCAGAGACGTTCGTGCAGCAGAAGAAACTGCTGCTCAACCTGCTCGACCAGTTCGACGCCATCGGCGGCGCGGCTGTCGAGAAGCGGGTGCTGATGCCGGAGCCCTACTCCGAGGACGCGCGCCGCGCCGAAGACGAGTTCGGCATCCGCTCACAGATGGTGACCGTTCCGCTGCCCGGCGGCGGCCTCGCGGACATCCAAATGTATCTCGGCTTCGCCGTTCAATGCGGGCCCAAGGAGGTGGTGACGCCGTTCATCGGCCCCGCCTCGCCGCTCGAATATGAGCTGATGCGCAGCATCCGCACGGTCAGCAACGCAGGCCGTCGCAAGGTCGGCATCCTCAAGACAGACGTCGAGTTGTTCGGTGGCTTTGACATGCAGACCTTCGCGCAGAAGCCGCGTTGGGCGATCGCGCAGGAGCTCGATCAGCAGTACGACATCGAGAACGTCGACCCTGCTAGCGACTTCCCTGCGGACATCGACTGCCTCCTGGTGCCGCAAGGCAGCTCGCTGGAGCAGGAGCCGATGAGCAGGCTGCAGCAGTGGATCCTCGCCGGCAACCCGACGATCCTCTTTGAAGACCCCGACCCGCTGTGCGCCCCGGGCAGCGCCGCGGCCGACCCTAAGGGCGGCCAACAGGCGCGTATGATGGGCGGCGGCGGACCGCAGAAGGGTAACTGGAACGGCCTGCTCGCCGCGATCGGCGTCAACGCCCCGACCGGCAAGATCGTCGGCGACAACAGCGGCGCGAGCTTCCCTGGCGCGCGCATGCCGCGCGGCGTGGTCTTCGTGCGCGAGAACGGGATGGCTCAACAAGCCGCCATCTCTTCCGGTCTGCAGAGCGTCGTGGCGATGTTCGGCGGCTACGTCGAGTCATCGGGTAAAGCCGGGGTGACCGTGGAGCCGCTGATCACCTCCGTGAGGCCTGGCCTGATCGACCGCAAGGACCTGTTTACGCAGAGCTTCTTCGGCATGCAGCGCCAGCGTGACCCGTTGCCGAGGCGGCACGACGGTCAGCTCGCGCTCGCTGCGCGCGTGACCAGTCAGCCGGACGAAGGCCAAGCAAGCGGCGTGAACCTTGTGTTCGTCGCGGACCTCGACCTGATCGGTGACCAGTTCTTCCAGATGCGCGCGTCGATGATGGACCCGAATATCCGCTTCGACAACGTCACGTTCGCCCTCAACTGTATCGACACGCTCGTCGGCGACGAGAGCTTGATCAACCTGCGCAAGCGCCGGCCGATTCTGCGCAAGCTGACGCGCGTCGAGGATGAGCAGCGCAAGTTCGAGGTCGCGTGGCAAGCAGAGAAGCAGACCGCAGAGGCGGCGGCGCAGTCGTCCTTAGGCGCGGCGCAGCAGCGGCTCGACGACGCGGTCAAGCAGATCGAAGGCGACGCGACGCTCGACCCGCGGGCCAAGCAGGTCAAGATCGTCGAAGTTCAGCAGAACGAGAAGCGCAAGTTCGACCTCGAAAAGGCGCAGATCGAAGACCGCAAGAAGCGGCGCCTCGAAGAGGCCCAGCACGACCGGGACGCCGCCCGCAACAACATCCACGACTCTTACCGTCAATGGATCATGCTGCTGGCCGCGCTGCCCGGCATCCTGCTCGGCCTCGCGACCTACTTTGTGCGCGCGCAAGGCGCCAAGTCCAAGATCCCCTTCACGCGGCTCGTCGGAGGAGCTGATCGATGAGTGACATCTTCAAGACCGTAGTTCTGCTCGGCGTGGCCGTCGCGCTTACGGCGCTGGCCGTTTCGATGAAGCCTGGCGAAGTGGCGAACGCGCTCTATGACGACGAGGGAGAGTTGTTCTTCCCCGAGTTCACGGACAGCTCGTCGATCAACGAGCTAGAGGTCCGCGCGTTCCGCGAGGCGACCAGCGACGTCTACGTGTTCGCTGTGCGTCGTGACGACAAGGGCGTCTGGCGCATCCCGTCTCACGAGAATTATGCGGCGGACGCGAATGACCAAATGGGCAAGGCCGCGGCCATGCTCATCGGGTTGAAGAAGGGCGGCATCGTCGGCGACGAGAAAGGCGACCACGCCAAATACAGCCTCGTTGACCCGCTGGCCGAAGGCGTCGAGACCGAAGGGCGCGGCAAGCGCATCACGCTCAAGGACAAGGCCGGCAACGTGCTGGCTGACCTGATCGTCGGAGACGAGGTCGAGGGCAAGGCGGGCACCTTCTTTTGCCGGCTACCCGAAGGAAACGACGTCTCCGGAAAGCGGGTCTACAAAGCCAAGCTGGAAGGGGCGCTCTCGACCCAGTTCACGGACTGGATTGAGACCGACTTGCTGCAGGCCAAAACCTGGAACATCGACAAGATCGTCTTCGACAACTACTCGGTCGATGAGCAGCGCGGGGCGATCGTGCCTGGGGATAAGCTGGTGCTCGCCAAGGGTGAAGACAACCAGTTCGCGCTCGAGGGCCTCGACGCGGCCTCGGAGCAGACGGACACAGAGAAGGTCACCGACATCAGCAACACGCTGGGTCAGATCAAGATCGTCGGCGTGCGCCCTAAGCCTGAGGGGCTCACCGCGCGCCTCGAGCGCGCCAACGGCATCGAGGCTCGGGTGCTCCAGCAGCAGCTCCAGCAGAAAGGCTACTTCCTGGCTCGCGGGAAGATGGTCAGCAACGAAGGGGACCTGATCTTCGAGATGAAGAGCGGCGTGCGTTACACGCTGCGCTTCGGCGAGCTGGTTTACGGCGAAGGCGACGAGCTCACGGCAGGTATCGGCAACGCCGACGCCGAGCAGGCTGGAGATAAGGGAGACGAGGCCGTCGCAGCCAACCGCTACCTGATGGTCACAGCGGAGTTCGTCCCCGAGCTGCTTGAGAAGCCCGCGCAGCCTCGCATGGACACGGCCGAGCTCGATAAGCGCCGCGTAGCCCGGACATCGATCGAAGCGATCGTCAAGGCTGTCGAGGCGTTCAAGCTCATGAACGAAGGCGCGCTCCCCGGCAGTCTCGACGCGCTGCTCGCGCCGCCTGCCGAGGGTGAAGAGCCTTACATCGGCAGCATTGCGCCGGACCCCTGGGGTAACGCCTACGTCTACACGGTCAAAGAATCGTCGTTCAGCGTCGTCAGCAACGGCCGCGATGGCGCGATCGGCGGCACGGCGGAGGACGCGGACGTCCGCAGCGACGCCATCGACGCGGAGGACCAGCTCGACGAGGGCGCGCAGGCGTGGGCTGGCTACGACGCGCAGGTCGCCGCTGGCCAAGAAGAGGCGGACAAGCTGACCAAGCGATTCGGTCGGTGGTACTACGTCATCGACAAGGCGCTGTTCGAAAAGCTGAAGCCGCAGCGCGCCGATCTCGTGAAGGCGAAAGAAGCCGACGCAGCGGCTGCTGGCCCCGACGGCGGCAAGTAGCCGGCTGTTACGGCTGGCGGTCTTCTGCGGGCGGAACCGTCTTAATTCGGTTCCGTCACGTCTTTGCGGATATGATCGGCAGCCGACTGAGGCGCGGTTCGTTCTGTCCGCGTCGTCCCTACTCCCTCTCTCAAGGAATCACGTCATGCTGAGATCTGTTCTCGCTGCCGCGCTCCTGTTGTCCGGTTCCGCCTTCGCGGCTGCAGATTGCGGCGCGTGTGTGGTCTCGCAGCAGGATCCCCAGGCGGCATACACCAAGCTGGCCAAGGACTTTGCCGATGCGATGGCAAAGCACCAGGACGAGCTAAAGGCCAAGGTCGCAGCGGCCCGTAAGGCCGGCGAGCGCGTCCCGCGCGCGGCCTACCGCGCGCCGACGAAGGAGTTCGTCGAGACAGCGCAAGAGCTGGCGCAAGAGTTCGCCGGCAAGGACGCGGCCGTGCCTTTCCTCGGCTTCATCTTGAAGAACGCGAGCGCCGAGCGCAACGCGGTCAAGTGGGCCGTAAAGACGCTCGCCGCCGAGCATGTCGAGAGCAAGGCCATCGGCGACGTGGTCGACTACCTGCCGCGCGTCGCGCGGATGGCAGGCCGGCCGGCGATGACGTTGATGAACGACATCGCCGACAACCACGAAGACAACGACGTCCGGGTGAAGGCGCTGCTCGCGCGCTCGCGCCAGCTGGCGGCTAAAGACGACAGCGAAGGTGCCGTGGCGGATCTGGAGAAGGTCCAGGCGCTGACCAAGGACGCCGACCTGCTGGACGAGGCAAAGGAAGCCCTCGTCGAGATCAAGAAGCTCGCGATCGGCTCGGTCGCGCCTGAGATCGACGGCGTCGACGTCGAAGGTGTCGGCTTCAAGCTCAGCGACTACCGCGGCAAGGTCGTCCTGCTCGACTTCTGGGGCTTTTGGTGACCACCTTGCCGGAGAATGATTCCGCACGAGCGGTCGCTCGTGGAAAAGTGGAAGGATCGTCCCTTTGCGTTGATCGGCGTCAACAGCGACAAGACCAACACCGAGAAGGGCATGGCGCTCTACAAAGAGAAGCAGAAGGAGATGGGCGTCACGTGGCGGAGCTTCCGCAACGAGGCGAACGAGCCGAGGATCAGCGACGATTGGCGCGTCCGCGGTTGGCCGACGCTCTACTACATCGATCACGAAGGCGTCATCAAGCACAAGAACATCCGCGGTGAGTCGCAGATGGAGGAGGTGCTCGAAGAGATGATCGCCGCGGCCGAGGCCGCGCAGAAGTAAGGGCGCGTCCGCAGCCCTTTCACCGATGAGGCCGCCCGCTGCTCCGCAGCTGGGCGGCCGCTTCGGTTTTGGTTAGCGCTTTTGAACCCGCGGGTCGAATCGCAGCGCCGTGACGGTGCGCGTCGGCCTCGCGTTGGCGGTGATCTCGGCGTCGAGGTCGGCCGCCAGCTGCTGCAGCGCTTGGACCACGTCGGGGTGCTGCTTGGCGACGTTCCAGTTCTCGCGCGGGTCGTGCTCGAGGTGATACAGCTCGGACTTGTCGAGCAGCAGCTTCCACGGGCCGCGCCGCACGCCCGCGAGCCCCCCTTGGTTCTTGTAGTAGAGGAAGTGGCGCGTTGGGGACTTGGCGGCCGGCTCGCCGCGCCACAGCGGCGCCACGTCGTGTCCGTCGAGGACGCGGTCCTGGGGCAGCGCCGCGCCGCAGATGCCGGCGAGCGTCGGCAGCAGGTCCATCGCCGTCGACACTTCGCGTTGGACCGATCCTGCTGGGACATGGCCAGGCCACTTGACGAGGAAGGGCACGCGCTGGCCGCCCTCCCAGTTGGTCCCCTTGCCGCCTCGCAGCAGGCCCGCGCTGCCGCCGTCTCGCTTGAAGGGGAGCCAGGGGCCGTTGTCGCTGGTGAAGATCACCACGGTGTTGTCCGTCAGCTTCAGCCTGTCTAAGGCGGCGACGAGCTGTCCGACGCTCCAGTCGATCTCCTCGATGACGTCGCCGTATAGGCCGCGCGGGCTGGTCCCTGCGAACGGTTCGGACGCATACAGCGGGATGTGAGGCATGGAGTGCGGGATGTAGGCGAAGAACGGTTGGTCCCGGTGCTCTTCGATGAAGGCGATCGCGGCCTCCGTCGCGCGCCGGGTCAGCAGGCGCTGGTCCGGCTCCCACTCGACGACCTCGTCGTCGACCATGAAGGGAAGCCTATACGCATACTTGTTGTCCGGCTTGCGGTGGATCTGCGCCATGTCGTTCGAGTAGGGCACGCCGACGTATCGGTCGAAGCCCTGGTCGCGGGGCAGCAAGCCCGGCCGATGCCCGAGGTGCCACTTGCCGAAGCAACCGGTCGCGTATCCCCGGGGCCGCAGCATGTCGGCGATGGTGACCTCGTCGGTGTGCAGCCCGTAGTCATACTGCGGGAAGATCACGTGCTTGTGCATCGAGACCCGCTTGGGATAGCACCCGGTCAACAGCGCTGCGCGCGACGGCGAGCAGAGCGGCGCTGCGACGTAGAACTGCGTCATCTTGCAGCCTTCGGCTGCGAGCCGGTCCAGGTTGGGCGTGTGGATGGTCGGGTGCCCATAGCACGACAGGTCGCCATAGCCTTGGTCGTCGGTGAACACGACGACGACGTTCGGGCGGTCCGCGCGGCTTTGTTGCTGCGCGGAGGCGAGCGAAGCGAGGAGGACGGCGATAGGCAGCGCGAGGAGCATGTCGTCAGCATCCGCAGCAGCGACGTTCAAGTCGAGCGCCGCCGCGAACAGGGTAAGATTGAGACATGCGCGCGGTGACGTTCGGCGGGATTTCGAGGGTGAGCGTGGAGCAGGTGGCAGCGCCTCGGGTCGTCGAGCCGTCTGACGTGGTCGTCGCCGTGCGGGTCGCTGCGATCTGTGGTTCGGACCTGCACCCGTATTCGGGGCGAGAGACGGGGCTCGACCTCGGCACCGTGATGGGGCATGAGTTCCTCGGGGAGGTCGTCGAGGTCGGGTCCGCGGTCGAGCGCTTCTCGCGCGGCGACCGCGTGGTCGCGCCGTTCACGACCAGCTGCGGCGGTTGCTGGTATTGCGAGCGAGGGCTGACGGCGCGCTGTGAGCGCGGGCAGTTGTTCGGTTGGGTGCAGGACGGTCACGGTCTGCACGGCGGCCAAGCCGAGTATGTAAGGGTGCCGCTGGCGGACGCGACGCTGGTGCAGGCGCCGCCGGGCGCGAGCGACGAAGCGGCGCTGCTCGCTGGCGACGTGCTCTCGACGGGTTTCTACTGCGCTCAGCTCGGGGGCATCGAGGCGGATCACGTCGTGGCGGTCATCGGGGCGGGCCCGGTAGGCGTCTGCGCGACGATCGCGGCGCGTCGACAGGCCGAGCGGGTGTTCGTCTTCGACCTGATCTCGGCGCGCAGGGAGCTCGCGGCACGCCACGGCGCCACGGCGCTCGACCCGGCGGACGCGACGGCGATGGAGCAGATCCGAGCCGCGACCGGCGGACGAGGCGTAGATGTCGTGCTGGAGTGTGTCGGCAGCGAACGCGCCACGGCCTTGTCCTATTCCTTGGTGCGCCCAGGCGGGACCATCGCAGCTGCCGGGGTGCACTGCGAGCCTCACTTCGCGTTCTCGCCCGGAGACGCCTACGACAAGAACCTCACCTACCGCGCGGGGCGTTGCCCGGCGCGCGCCATGATGGAGGGGACGATGCCGCTTGTGGCGTCGGGCGAGCACCAGCTCGGCGCGCTGTTCAGCCACCGCTTACCGTTCGAAGAGGCCGCTCGCGGCTACGAGATGTTCGCCCGGCGCGAGGACGGTTGCACGAAGGTGCTGCTCGTGCCGTGAGCGGGGTGGCGATCGCCTTTTGCTCCAGCGTTCTCCGCGAGGCGCGCTCGCGATGTGCGGCGACGAGCAGGAGCTACGCCGGTGCCGGGACTGCCAGCGTTCGCGGCTCTGCCTATCGGACGACCCCTAAACGTTTGCCTGCAAGCTTTTTAGAGGTGGTGGGCAGGGGCGGATTTGAACCGCCGACCCTGGCATTTTCAATGCCATGCTCTACCAACTGAGCTACCTACCCGGGCCACGCGTCGGCGTCGAGAAACGCACGACGGGCCGGGACGGTAGCCAAGGAAAGCGCGCCGCGCAAGTCCGAGTTGCCGACTCGGGCGGACGGCCTCAGAGGCTCGCGATCGCGACGACGTGCTCTTGCTTCGAGACCACGGCGCCCGCGCGGTCCTCGACGGTCACGACGAACGCGTCTGGATCGCCGACGTTGAGCGCCGGGTCGATCGTGACGAGGGTCTCATCGGTCGCTGACTCGATCCGGAACACGCCGCCGTCCACGAGGTCGCCCCCGCGGCCGCGATCTCGGATCCACAGCTGGTAGGCCTTGTCCTCCGGAAGCACCGGAAGGGCACGAAACGTCAGCCAGCCGTCTTGATGTTCTTGGCGCCAGACGACGTCGCCCGTGACCTCGCCGGACATCGGGCTCGGCCCGGGCTGCCACTTGATGTAGACGTCTTTGTCGCCCGCGATGGTTTGCGCGCGGAGGCGCGCGACGGAGGGCTCTGCTGGCGGCGTCAGCGCCATCCAGGTCGCGAAGCTCGCCGCTGCCGCGCCGAGCAGGAACGCCAGCAAGCTCTTGGTGGGTCGTGGCGCTGATGACGTCGCGGAGGCTTGGAGCGTCGCGACGGCCGGCCGAGTTGGAGCGGTTTCGGTCGTGCCCGCGCAGAAACGCAGAGCGTCATAGGCGAGGCGCGTCCGCAGCGTCTTCGGCGGCGAGCAGGGCCGGCTGACGACGACGGTCGCCAGCGCCGCGACCTTCTCAAAGTCTTCGCGCAAGGTCGTCTCGGAAAGCGCGACGGCGCGATCGCCCTCGTGCTCGAAGACGATGTCCTCGGCTAGCTGCTCGAGGTCGCTCACGCGGAGCCTCCTCTGCTGCCTTCGTTGGGGTGGGCCTGGTCGACGGCAGGCTTCGCTGGCTCGGCTGGAGCGGGATCGGCGCCTAGCATCTCGCGCAGCTTGATCAGGCCCCGCCGCGCGTGGCTCTTGACCGTGCCTAGGGGGATCCCGATGGACGCTGCGATCTCATGGTGGGTCTGTCCCTGGCCGAGCGCGAGGTCAAGCACTTCGCGCTGCTCTGGACGTAGCTTGGCCAGCGCGTCTTGCGCCCGCGCGACTTCGTCATGAAGCTCGACTTCATCGGTGGTCGACGGGCTCGGGATCGTGGTGGGATCCTCGAGCAGATCGGCCGAGATGCGGCGACCCAATCGGCGCGCGCGGTCAATCAGGCGCCGCCGCGCGATCGTCATCAGGAAGGTGACTTCACTGCCGGCGTTGGCGTCATACCGCGCGGCGCTGCGCCAGACGTCCACAAAGATCTCTTGCGTGGCGTCTTCGGCGTCTTCGGCGTTGCGGCAGAAGCGCCGAGCGAGCCCCCAAACCATGCCCGTGTGGCGCTTGAGGAAGTCCTCAACCGCGTTCGGATCACCAGTCGCTATTTTGGGGAGCAGGCTCTGCATCGGGGAACGCCTCGACCTGCTAATTACAGATCGAGACGGCCCGATGCACAAGGGATTCGTCGCAGACACTTTGGACGAGCCGGGTTGGGGCTGCGACTACGGGCCAGGACTACTGGGGCAGCAGGACCGTATCCACGACGTGGATGACGCCGTTCTTGGCCTCGACGTCGGCCTTGACGACCGTGCCACCGCCCACGTGGAGCTTCTTGGCCTTGGCGTCGAACTTGAGGCCGAGCTTGGTGCCGTTGAGGGTCGGGGCCTCGGTCAGCTTCACGGCCGTGCCGGACATGACCTTGCCAGAGACGACGTGGTGCTTCAGGATCGCCTGGAGCTTGCCCTTGTTCTCGGGCTTCAGCAGGCTCGCGACGGTCCCTTCGGGCAGCTTGGCGAATGCTTCGTCGGTCGGGGCGAAGATCGTGAACGGGCCGCCCGTGGCGAGCGTGCCGGCCAGGCCTGCGGCCTTGGCGGCGGCGAGCAGCGTCTTGAAGCTGCCGGCCTTGGCGGCGACCTCAACGAGGTTCGGCTGCGGCGGCAGCATGACCGCGTCGATGATGTGGATCACGCCGTTGCTGGCCATGACGTCGGTCGTCACGACGTTGGCGCCGGCGACCGTCACCTTGCCGTCCTTGACGACGATCGGCAGGTCGCTGCCTTGCACGGTCTTGGCGCTCTTCAGGCCGACGACCTTGGCCGCGGGGACCTTGCCAGAGACCACGTGGTAGGTCAGGATGCTGACCAGCTGGTCCTTGTTCTCAGGCTTGAGCAGGCTCTCGACGGTGCCCTTGGGCAGCTTTGCAAAGGCCGCGTCCGTCGGGGCGAACACCGTGAACGGGCCCTTGCTGGAGAGGGTCTCCGCTAGCCCAGCGGCCTTGGCCGCGGCCAGCAGCGTGTTGAACTTGCCCGCCTTGGCTGCGACCTCGACGATGGTCGGGCTCTGCATCGTGGCTTGGGCGGCGAGGCTGGCGGTGAACAGCGCCGAAGCGCACGCGAGGACTTGGAAGGACTTCATTTGATAACTCCGTGGACTTTGTCGGGGGCAGGCTGGGCGCTGGTGTTTGTCGCTCTGGCGGCCGCGCCGGGGCGCCAGATCTGAGCCCGGAGTTCGCGAATCAAAATGCGGCGGATGCATCGTAGATCGCTGCGAAATAGAAGGTTTCATCGGATGCATCCAACCGGGCGTGCCGCACGAAGTGCCTAAGTTGACCATGCCCTCCACACGCGACTTCACCGCTGGTCTGCTGCGCGCGTCGGGCCGCGCGTTCGCGAGCGCCACGTTGAACACGCTCCACGGGTCGTGGCCGACGCTCATCGACACGGCGCTTCCGTCGACGTTCGCGCGCCCGATCGATGACATCGAGGTCCGGATCATGCAGCTTGCGGCCAGCGTCGCGGTGGACCGACCCGTGCTGCTCGAGGACATCCTCACCTGGTATAAAGTCGCGTTTCACCACCGCGAGGTGCCCCCGGAGTATCTCGGGGCCACCCTGAAGGCGATCGAGAGCACGCTCCGCAAGGAGTTGCCTTCCGAATCCTTCGAGCTCGTGCAGCGGCACCTCGCGATCGCTGCCGCGCACCTCGACCAAGCCCCCGTCGATCAGCCGAGCCACCTCGACCGCACCGCCCCTCACGGCGAAACAGCGATGCGGTTCCTGCTCGCGAATCTGGAGGGGCGCGGCGAAGACGCCTTAGATTTCGTGCGAGGCGCGCTGCGCGACGGGTTACCCATCGCCGACATCCAAGATCACATCCTCAGCCCCGCTCAGCGCGAGGCCGGGCGTATGTGGCTGATGGCGGAGATCCCGATCGCGGACGAGCACTACGGCACCGCCATCGTTGAGCGCGCCCTGGGGCTCTTGCAGGAGAGCGTCCCGCGCCCCAAGCCCGACGCCCGGGTCGTCATGACCATGGGTGTCGCCGGCAACATGCACGACCTGGGGCTCCGCGTGATCGGCCAGCGCCTCCAGTTGGACGGCTACGCGGTGCATCACTTGGGGCCCAACATGCCCGCGACGGACTTCGCGTGGTCGCTCCAAGACCTCAAGGTCGACATCATCGCCATGTCGGCGAGCATGTTGATGCACGTGCACGGCGTTATGGAGGCCGTCGCACAGGTCCGCGCTGTTTGCGCCGAGCTCTACGGTGACCCCCTCGCGCGGCCGATCATGTTGGGAGGCCGTCCGTTCGGCATCTGCGAAGACCTCCACGCGGTGTTGGGCGCGCAAGCGGGTCTCGATGACGTCAAGCAGGTCACGGGGATCGCAAACAAGCTGATCCAGACCGTCCGCTCGAGCGCCTGAGCCACGCTATTTGCAGGGCGCCGCGCAGCGGGCGCGCTTCAGGCCAGCAGGCAGGCGCGCGCGGCCGCGACGTCTCGCCCGATCTGCTGTCGCAGTTCGTCTGGGCCCGAGAACTTCTGCTCTTCGCGCAACATTTGACGGAAGGTGACCTCCAGCTCTCGCCCGTAGAGGTCGCCGTCAAAATCTAGCAGGTGGACCTCAAGGCTGGGGCCGCTCTCCGCGAACGTCGGTCGACAGCCGAGGTTGGCGACCGCGGCGAAGGTCTCTCCGTCGACCACTGCCTCTACCGCATAGACACCGGTCGGGGGTAGCGCACCCGGCTGCACGGCGATGTTCGCCGTCGGGAAGCCGAGCGTGCGCCCGCGCGCGTCGCCGTGGACAACCTCTCCGAGCGCGCCCGGGAACCGTCCGAGGCAGCGCCGCGCCGTCGCGAGGTCGCCAGCGGCGATGGCCTCGCGGATCCTCGTCGAGGAGATCGGCGCGCCGTCGAGCTCGAAGGGCGCGCCGGTCTGCACTTCGAAGCCGAACTCTTCACCGAGCTCCGCGAAGCGCGCAGGGGTGCCTTCTCGGTCTTTCCCGATCGCGGAGTCGTAGCCGAGCAGCAGGCCGCGCGCGCGCAGGGTGACGAGGACCCGGTCGGTGAACGCGCGCGCGGACATGTTCTGTAGTCGCTCCTCGAAGCGCAGCAGGACGAGGCGAAGGACGCCAGCTCGTCGCAGGAGGCGGAGCCGGTGTGCGACGCTGCAGAGCGGCGACGGCGCGTTGCCGCGGAGGACCTGGTCGGGGTGATTCTCGAACGTTACCACCGTCGGTATGCCGCGGAGATCCGAGGCCATCTCTAGCAGCTGGTGGAGCAGCCGGTGGTGGCCCAGGTGCACGCCGTCGAACACGCCCACGGCGACCACCGAGCGACTGTTAGGAGAGTGATCTCCGTAGATCGAAGCGAGGTCGAGTTCGCCCAGCGCATCGAGGCCTTCGACGAGTCTCATGGTCGATCTGAAGCGCGGTCGCGTTGCACGATCTTGGTGAGGCCAGGGTTAGGCCGAGTAGTCGCTCTCAAGCTTCAGGACCTGAGGCTTGACGCGCATTTTCTCGGTCGTGGTCAGCCGATCGACGAACAGTATGCCTTCCACGTGGTCGACCTCGTGCTGGACGATGCGGGCCAGCCAGCCGTCGCACTCGAGCAGGTGCTCTTGTCCCTGAACGTCCTGGTATTCGACTGTGATCTGCAGGGACCGCTCCACTTCGGCCTGGATGCCCGGGAACGATAAGCAGCCCTCGTCGCCGAACTCCCACTTCTTCTTCTTCACGATCTTGGGGTTGCACAAGACCATCTCGCCGTCGCGGTCGTCTTTGCTACCGCTGGGGTTAAGGACGAGGATCTTCTGCTCGACCCCAACCTGGGGGGCTGCGAGGCCGACCCCGCCAGCCTCATACATGGTCTCGATCATGCGGTCGGCGAGCTCGGCGAGGTCCGCGCCAAACTCGGTGATCGGCTGGCCGCCGCGTCGGAGGATCGGGTGGGGGTAGAGGAGGACTTCCATGGGATTTGCGGTCGGGGGCGGACTCACGTTGCGGGGCCCGACTCCGGACGGTAGATTGTTCCGCCCTTTCGCCCGCGTCAAGCAGTCCCCGGAGGCCTGCGAGCGGCGGGTGCGAAATCAGAGCCCGATGGTGGACCTCAGCAAGTATCTGGAACAGGCAGCGGACGCCGTCAAGCGTCGCAACTACGCCATGGCCGTCAAGATCTACGGTCAGGTGCTGTCGATCCAGCCGGACTTCGGCGAGGCCCGCGCCGGGTTGCGCAGGGCGCTTTTTCAGAAGGCCGCCCAAAAGCCGCCCTCGAAGCTGGCGGCCCTGCTCTTTGGCGGTGTCCACCTGCTGGTCGGCGGTGTCCAGCGCTTGGTTGGATCGCACGCGGGTGCGGCGAAGTCCTTCGAGCGCTACCTCGCCTTCGACCCTGCCGCAGAGAGCGCCAACCTCAAGCTGGGCGACTCGCTTGAGCGAGCCGGCTTCGAGAAGTCGGCGCTCGCGGTCTACGCCGCCTACGCCGAGGTGCAGCCGCGCTGCCTGGAAGCGTGCCGCGCTGCGGGCGCCCTCCACTACGAGCACGGCCAAATGAAGGAAGCGCTGGCGATGTATGAGCAGGCGCTGAAGGTGGACCCGCGTGACCAGGAGTCGCTGAAGGCGCGCAAGAACCTCGCCGCAGAGGGGGCGCTGCAGAGCACCGGCATCGAACAGGCTGAGAGTTCCCGCGACCTGATCAAAGACAAGAAGCAGCAAAAGCAGCTGGAGCGGCAAGAGCGCCTGCAGCTCTCGGCGGAGGAGGTCGAGGAGGAGCTCGACCAGCTCGAGAACCAGCTGCAAGAAAGCCCAGGCGATCAAGCGCTGCTGCGCCGCGCAGCGAAGCTGCGGGAGATGGCCAAGGACCTCCGCGGCGCGCTCGACCTGATCGAGCAGCTGCTGCAAAAGAAGCCGGACGACGGGGAGCTGCTCGAAGTAGCCAGCGACCTGCGCATCCGCCTCCAAGAGCAGATGGTTCAAAAAGCGCTCAAGCGCGGCGACGACGGTGCAGCCGAGCGCGCCCGCCAGGCGCTGGGCCAATTGCGGGTCGCGGAGGCCCGCCGCCGCGTCGACCGCAACCCGTCCGACCTGAGCGCTCGTTATGACCTCGGCGCCGGCCTTCTAGAAGCCGGCGAGACCGACGACGCGATCGCGGAGTTGCAGCAGGCCGTCAAGGACCCGCGCAAGAAGACCGACGCGATGTTTCTGCTCGGCAGAGCTTTTCAGAACAAAGAGCTGCACGACCTCGCCCTCGGCCAGTACGAGAAGGCGTTGGAGACAGCGAGCGGCGGCGCGCGCGCCAAGGAGGCGCTCTACGAGATGGGCGTCATCTGCGAGGCTCAGAACAAGCCTGAAGACGCGCTTCGCCACTTCACCAAGATCCTCGAACAAGACATCGGCTTCCGCGATGTCGCCAAGAAGGTGGAGGCGCTGAAGGGCTGAGCAGCCCCGCGTCTTCACGACTGCCTACCACGATCCTCCCTAACAGATTCCGCGAGAGACCAGAGACCAAGAAATGGCCCACAGCAAGCAAGCCAACAAGCGCATCCGCACGTCGGAGAAGAAGCGCATCGACAACAAGGCTCGGATGAGCCGCATGAAGACCGAGACCAAGAAGCTCCACGCCGCGGTCGCCGCTGGCGACAGCGCCAAGGCGCAGGAGCTGCTGACGCTGGTCTGCAGCTGCATCGACAAGGCCGCCAAGCAGAACGTCCTGCACCGTCACACCGCCTCGCGCCGCAAGAGCGCGGTGATGAAGGCGGTCCACTCGATGAGCTGATCGCCGTCGCAGGATCGCGCCGTCGCTCCCCGCGTCGTAAGCATCCTTGTTGATTCGGCGCCGCGCCGCGACGTAGTCGCTTCGCGGCAGCGCCGGACGCGCGCCCTCGCTGGGCGGCGTCCACATCGGCGCCGCCGGCCCCTTAACAGCGGCCGGCGTCCGTTACCTGACCAGCGGCGTGTAGCGGTAGTTGGCCTGCATGGTCAGCGTCAAGAGCGCCGTCGAGTAGACGCGCCCGCCGTCTTCGCCCCATGCGCCGACAGGGTCCCACGAGCCGTAGAGGTTGCGCTGCGCTTTGATCTGGTGCTGATTTGCCGGCACCACCTCTTCGATGGCGCGCCGCCAGCGACGCCACTCCGGACCACCCATCTGGAACAACGCGTAGGTGGCGTAATACCAGGCGTAGTGATCGACGCGGCCTGCCTGCTCGTCCCACACGG
>NYVR01000154.1 GCA_002684655.1 Planctomycetota bacterium
ACCTGAACCTACCGCTGGGCCGGATGCGACTCCGGCCGTCGGGGAGTGCAGGGGGCCACAACGGCCTCAAATCCGTCCAGCAGCTGCTGGGTACGGACGCATATCCTCGTCTCCGTCTCGGTATCGGACCGCCCGCCTCGGATGATCCCGATGGTGGTTCCGAAGGTCGAAGCAAGGCCGCCGTCCTACGCGGGCGCGACTGGCCAGACTTCGTCTTGGCTCCCTTCCTCCCGGAGGAAAAGGAGGTTCTCGGTCGTGTTTTGGTTCGCGCCGCTGACTGCACCCAAGGGTGGCTGGACGGCGAGGACCTGCAATCCCTCATGGGAACCTTCAACAGCTAGCCTGTGGCCGCGGCGTGAACGCCGCTATCTGGGCTCGTTGTGTAACCAGTCGGCCGCAGGGTCGACACACGGGCATCCGCCCGGGAGTCAGTTTTGAACCGCACCCGCAACTACGAATGCATGTGCCTCCTCGACAACGCGGAGGTGCGCAAGGGCTGGGAGCCGCTGAAGGAAGCGGTCGCCGGCCTGTTTACCAAGCACGAGGCCAAGGTCCTCAGCAACCGTCGCTGGGACGAGCGGCGCCTCGCATACCCCATTAAGGGGCAGCAGCGCGCGACCTACCTCTTGCTCTTCTTCGCCGCCGACACCCAGACCTTGCCGGCGATTCGCCGTGAGCTGGAGTTCAGCGAGTCGATGATTCGCTACATGATCACGGAGTGTGAAGACATCCCAGCTGACGCCTACGAACCCGAGGCGGAGTTCGATGTCGACGCGATCCCTGAGGACGACGAGCCGGCAGCTGAAGAAGCACCGGCAGCCGAAGAAGCACCGGCAGCCGAAGAAGAGAAGGCCGAAGGCGAGACTGCCGAAGGTGAGACCGCCGAAGGTGAGACCGCCGAAGGTGAGGCCGCCGAAGGCGAGACAGCCGAAGGCGACGCAGCCGAAGGTGAGACCGCCGAAGGCGACGCCGCCCCGGCTGAGGAAGGCGACAGCAAGGAGGACAACCAATGAGCGTCAACGAACCTGCGAAGACCGAAGAGCAGACGGCCCCGGCGGCGGGCAGCGCCCCGCGGCGTAGCCGCTTCGGTCGTTTCAGCCGCCGGAAGCTCGTCGAGCCGGAGGAGCCGCTGGACTACAAGAACGTCGCATACCTGTCGAAGTTCCTGTCGCCCAACGGCCGCATCCAGTCGCGCAAGCGCACCGGCTTCTCTGGGCAGAACCAGCGCAAGCTGGCGTCCGCCATCAAGCGCGCCCGCATCGTGGGCCTGCTGCCATTCGTCGGGAGGATGTAGTCGATGGAACTTCTGCTGAAGCAAAACGTAGAGCACCTTGGACGGACGGGTGACGTCGTCGACGTCAAACCCGGTTACGCGCGCAACTACCTGTTGCCGCGCGGCCTGGCCGTGCTCGTCACGAAGGGCAACATGGCTGAGGTCGAGCGTGCCCGTTCTCAGGCGCTCGCCGAGGAAGAGGCGCGCCTCGCTGGCCTCAAGGACTTGGGTGCCAAACTCGCCGATGTGTCGGTGACCATTGAGGGCAAGGCGAACGAAGAAGGGCACTTGTTCGGGTCGGTCAACGCCGCGCAGATCGCCGCGGCGCTCCGCGATAAGGATGTGCCCGTCGATGAGAAGATGGTCCGCCTGGAAAGCCCGCTTAAGGAGATCGGCGTCTACGACGTCTCGGTCCACCTGCACGCGGACGTCGAAGCCGCCATCAAGGTCTGGGTCGTCCAACAAAAGCCCGAGTAGTCCGGTGTAGCCGCCGCTCGCTCGGCGCGCTCTAGAGGCGCGCCGGGCGGAACGGCGGCGCCGTTGCTCTGGTTGCCTGCCGACGCGCCTGAGCGGGCTCTCGTCGGCCCGCGAGCCTCCGCGAATCGCAGTCTAATTTAGGCTTCCGGCGCCTGCGCGGGGTCGGCGCGGCGTCGCCGAGCCCCGCGGCCAGACGGGACGCGGGGACAGGCCACGAAGTGGTCGTAGCCGATGCTTACAGTCGGTGAAGAATCCGCTGCCTGTGGGTATCTCGTGCGTGCGAAGATCTACTCTGCGGGCGACGATGCAGAGGTCGACGAGCTCGCTGCGCGCGGACCTGCAACGCCATGAACATCCCCAACACGATCACGATGATCCGTCTGGTCATGACGGTGTTCGTCTTTGTGTTGCTTGAGCTATACGCGGCCGCTGACGCTGGCGAGGCAACGAAGACGTTGCCTTGGATCGCGTTCACGTTGTTCCTCGTCGCCTCCGTCACGGACTTCCTAGACGGCTACCTCGCGCGGAAGTGGGACATGGTCTCGGCTTTCGGGCGAATCGCGGACCCGTTCGCTGACAAGATCCTGATCGCGGGGACGTTGATCTCGTTGCTGCACTTCGACGTTGCGACGGAGGTGCTGCCGCACTGGTATGTCGTCGTCGTGATCGCTCGCGAATTCCTCGTAACCGCGATTCGCGGCTACGTGGAGTCGACCGGTCAGGCCTTCGGCGCTGACCGCCTCGGCAAGTGGAAGATGGTCTCGCAGTGTTGGACGGTCGCCGCGGTCCTGTCCATGGTCGCAGGCAGCTCGTGGTTTGAGTGGGCCGCAGTCGGCGGCTTCTGGGTGAGCCTCGCGTTGACCGTGGTGAGCGGGATGAACTACTGCGTCAAGGCGCGCGAGTTGATCCTGGGAGGAGCGTCCTAACATGGACTGCGTCCGCTGGTTTTTGATTACAAGCGGCGGCTTGGGGCTCTCGCCGGTCGTCCCGGGGACGGTCGGGACGTTCGGCGGAGTGGCGCTGGCGCTGCTGCTGATGTGGTTATTCGGGTCTTACTCGGTGATCGCTTGGGGGGCCGCCGCGTTGCTCTTGTTTGTCTGGAGCTGCGGGCAGTCGGAATACGTCGCGCGTACGTGGCCCAAGAAGGACCCTGGCGCGTTCGTGCTCGACGAGGTCGTCGGCTTCCTGGTGACGTTGGTCACGTTCCAGCTGTTGGTGATGTTCGCCCCGTTGGAATTTGTCGACGAAAACGCGGTAAGCGACGGCCTAAACCTCCTGATTGTGTTCTGTGGCGCGTTCGGCTGGTTCCGGGTGTTCGATATCTTGAAGATCTACCCCTGCAACCGGCTCGAGCAGCTGCCCGGAGCGCTGGGGATCATGGCCGACGACCAAGTCGCGGGCGTCTACGCTGGCGTGGCGCTCTGGCTGTCGATGCCGGTCGCGATGTCTGTCCTGGGCTGACGGCAGGGCGCTTCATCTGCGCGGTTGCAGGACCTAGCGGGTGCGTCGCGCCGCCTCCTCGGCGATGATGCTGAAGAATATGGCACGAAAAGGCAGCAAGTCGACTGGCAGTCTCGCCCGCAACCTCGCCATCAGCGGCGCGATCGCTGGTCTCGTAGGAGGTCTGTTGGTCGCCGTCGCCGTGATGCAGAACCTTGGCGGCGCGGTCGTCGACGCAGATGTTCGCGCCAAGGGGTGGTTGGTCGGCGTCTCCCTTGCGGTGCTTTGCGCCGTGATCTGCGGCGGCGCGGCCTGGTCTGTCGGCGGTAAGCTGGCGACCCGCATCACCGACATCCAACTCGCCGTCAGCAAGCTCGGTCGCGGCGGTAGCGAAGTTCGTGTCCGCGTCAGCGGCAATGATGAGGTCTCCAAGCTCGGTAGCTCGGTGCAATACCTCGCCAGCGACCTGGCGGCTTTGTTGAACTCTCAGTCTGACGTAGGCGGCACGCCGGCCTCCATGGACCCCATGGTCAAGCAGCTGCGTGACAAGACCGTGCCGGCCGGGCCGCCGCGGGTGTCGGGATACGAAGTCGACGCGGCGATCAGCGACGGTTCGCGTGGGGGGCTCGACTACTTTGACGTCGTCGTGCACGCCGATGATCCGAGCCAAGCGGTCGCTTATGTGGTGACGGCAGAGGGGCACGGCGCGACCTCGATTTTTGCGTGTCGGCTGGCGCGCGATGAGCTGCAGCGAGCGTTGAAGCAGGGGGCGACGCCGCGGCGCGCTCTGGCCCACACCAACAAGGTGATGAAGAAGCACCTCCCCGATGGCGCGTGCGCGGTGGCCACGTTGCTCCAGATGGACGGCGGCGGCTGCAAGCTCTACCAAGCGGGCGCGCACACGCCGCTGTTGATCTGTCAGCTGGGCGAGGTGCTTGAGTTGAACGCCGAAGGCATCGCGCTCGGGCTGGACGAAGGCCCTGTGTTTGAGAAGTCGCTCCGGCCGCAGGAGATCGAGATGAGTCCTGGCGTGCGGCTGGTATTCGGGAATGACGCGTTGTCGCGCTCCGCAGGCCTCCTGGAGCTGCTCGAGACCCACTCGCCGCGACACACGAACATGTTCATGAATATGGTACTAGGCACGTTGGAGCAGGGTGCCGGTGATGACGGGCTGCGTGAGGACCTTGTCTTGATCACGGTCAAGCGGGAGAGCCAGGGATGAGCGCGCCGAGTCCTCCAGGCGGTCGTGCTAGCGCAGGCTCCTTCCAGCGTCTCATCGAGGACATCTACTTCGACCGCGACAGCGAGCGCGGCACGGATAAGACGCTGCTGTGGTTCTGCGAAGAGGTCGGCGAACTGGTGAGGGCTATCCGCCGCGGCGCCAAGGACCGCGAGAACCTCAAAGAGGAGTTCGGCGACGTTTACGCGTGGCTGTCTACGCTCGCGTCGATCCACGCGATCGATCTGGAGGCCGTCGGTCGCGAAAAATACGGCGGCGGCTGTCCCCGCTGCGCAGCTACGCCGTGCGCGTGCCCCAAGCATTGAGGGTCGGCGCGTCCAGGGACGGCGGCGTCCGTGGTCGACCACCAGCAAACCTCCCGCGGGTGTGCCGGCGCCGCCGATCTACAAGGTCTAGTCCTACAACAGGCAGATCGCGCCCCTCTGGGCTTGGTTCATCAACGCTCTCGCTCGCTCTTAGCGGGCCTACGCCCGCCGGCTCAAGCTGCGGAGACCAGATTTATTCGCGGTCGCTGCTCTTCCACCGGTTGTTGGCGCGCCTCGCGTCGATCGTCGTGATGTCTGGATCGAGTATGACCTCGACCGCCTTGCCGGCGAATTGGACCTGCTGGCGGGTACTGCGCCACCAGCTCGCCTCAGCGATGGTCTTGCGCTCGGTGGTCCCGTCTTCATAGACGGCTTCGACGATCGTTGGCATCACGGCCCGCCCCAGGTCGTCGACGGTTACGGTCGTACCGCGGCCACCGGTCTCGACGTCGGCGATCGCGTGGTCAAGCGCCCACTCCTCGAAGAACCATGTCCGAAAGTATGCCTGCAGGTCGCGGTCCGCGACCCGTTCGAACGTGTGAAAGAAGTCGTAGGGGTAGGGGTGTTTGAACGCCCAGTCCGTCGCGTATTCACGAAAGGCGCGGAAGAAGACCTCGTCGCCTAGGTACGCGCGGAGCTGATGCAGGATCGCCGCCGGTTTGCTGTAGCTAGCGAAGCCGAAGCTGTCCGTTCCATAGGTGTCTCCGTGACGCATGCAGACGACGTCGCGGCCGCGCCCGATGGTGTTACCGACGCTGAGCAGAGAGCTCTTGGGACCGTTCTTGCGGTTCTGGAAGTCGCCGCGACACAGCGTCGTCCAGAACGACGTGAAGCCCTCATCTTGCCACGCGTAGCGCTTTTCGTTGCTGCCGAGCAGCATCGGAAACCACATATGGATCAGCTCGTGGGCGATGGTCCCGCCGGGGCGCCGCCCGCCGACGATCGTCATCATCGGATACTCCATTCCGCCGCCGATGACGCCTTCACACGCGGTCATGTGGGGCCACGGGTAGGGGTAGACCATCTCGGACATGTATTCGATCGTGTGGCGCGCGTATTCGGCGCCGCGGACCCAGTCACCTGAGTTGGTCTCGTAGACCGCGTGGATCATGCAGACGCCGTCTGCGCCTGGACCGTGCTTGTCCTTCACGACGGCGTGCGCGGCGTCCCAGACGTAGGTCTTCCCCAGGCTGACGGCGGCGTCGCGGACGTTCTCGGCGTGAAACTGCCACGTCAGCTGGCCGCTCGCAGAGGTCTTGGTCGCTTCGCCCCGGTCGAGATCTTCCGCGTCGACGACGTGTACGATCTCGCGCGTTTCTAGCGCCGCGTCCAGGCGGTCAAGCGCTCGCTCCGTCAGCACCTCTGCAGGGTTCTGGAGAACGCCGGTGGCGCGGACGATGTAGCCTTCCGGCGCGGTGATCGCGAGGTCGTAGTCGGCGTAGTCCATGTAGAACTCACCGTTGCCGCGGTACGGGTCGGCGACCCATCCTTCGACGTCGTCGTAGACCGCGAACTGCGGATACCAGTAGCCCAGGTAGATGACGCGGTCGCCCTCGTAGCCCATGCGAGGCGCGGTGCCAGCCTTCGGTATATCGAAGGCATATTCGATCGTGACCGAGACCTCCTCTCCAGGCTCGAGCGAGTCGCGGAGTCGGAGCGTCATTGTGGTGTCGCGCGCGCGGGCTCGAACGTTCTCCTCACCGATCATGACCTTTGAGATCTCTAGGCCGTTTGTGGCGGTGACGAAGCGCGTACGCTGTGTGCCGGCTTTCATCATGTCCTGGTAGCAGTGCACGACGAGGCGGTCGAGGTCGTCCGGCGACCGGTTTTTATAGGTCATCCTCGCCCGGCCTCGCACTTTGGAGTCTGCCGGGTCCACGGTGAGGGCGATGTCGTAGTGGGCGTAGTTGGTCCAGTGCTCCTGACCTGGGCGCCCGATCATCGTCCGCGTCTTCTGTTTGATCGCGCTTTCGAAGCCGCTTGGCAGGTCGATCGGGTAGGGCAAGATGCGCACAGATGTTGGTGGCCCCTGCGATATCGCAGCAACGGATAGCATGCAGGGGGCGATCAATGGCAGGAGGCGTGCAAGGTGCATGTTGGCTCTTTGGGTAGTCGGTGTGTGTATGTTGAAGCTTTGAGATGTGGCGGCAACCTCCAGGATGCCCCATCGCCGTCACGGGGTCGGGATATCCCCAGTTGGACTTCCGCGGCGCTTGCCCTTCAACTGGGCGAGTTGGAATGACCGAGTCCACGCCAGAACCGACAGCGCCTGGGGCAAGGCGTTACGTGCAGGTCGCGCTCAACCTGCCGCTACGGCGTGAGTTTACCTACGCGTTGCCGCCTGGCGTCGACGCGTCGCCAGGGAACCGCGTCCGTGTGCACTTTCACGGCCGCAAGCTCGGCGGCGTCGTCACCGAGGTCGCGGACACGACGGACCTGCCCGCGCAAAAGGTGAAGGTGATCGAGTCCTTGCTCGACAGCGAACTATCTTTGCCGCCGTCGCTGTTGGCGTTGGCGAGGCGCATGGCGCAGAGCTACGGGTGCTCGATCGGGGAGGCGCTCGACGCGACGTTGCCGTCGATCGCCAAGCGGCGCGGTCAGCGAAAGCTTCCGCACCTTGAGCTCATGGCGGCCCCAGACGTAGCGCATAAAGCGGTCGAGGAGTTGGAAGAACGTCACCAAGCTCAATCGCGTGTTCTCCGCACCGTGCTGGAGTTCAACGGCCCTATTCCGGTCGCTGACTTGCGGCGGCGCACCAAGACGAGCGACAGTCCGTGGAAGACACTCGTAAAGAACGGCCTGCTCAAACGCGTGATGATCGCCGAGGAGCTTGAGGAGCTGGTTCCATCCTTAGACGAGGCGGCCGAGCGGCACGTCCTCAATGACCATCAGCAGCAGGCGGTCGATGAGGTCACTGCCTACGTCGAGCGCGCAGAGCATCACACGTTCTTGCTGCATGGTGTCACGGGCAGCGGCAAGACCGAGGTCTACTTGCGCATCCTCGAAGAGGTGCGAGCCCGCAAGAAGAGCGCGATCGTCTTGGTGCCCGAGATCTCGTTGACGCCTCAGACGGTCGGGCGCTTCGCCTCGAGATTCCCGGACGTGGCGGTCCTGCACAGCGGCTTGACAGACAGCGAGCGCGCTCGTCAGTGGCAGCGACTTCTACAAGGAAAAGCGACCGTGGCAGTCGGCGCGCGCTCCGCCTTGTTCGCGCCTGTGCGCAATCTCGGCCTGATCGTGATCGACGAAGAGCACGAGACTTCTTTTAAGCAGGACAGTACGCCGCGATACCACGCGCGCCAGATGGCTATCGAACGGGGAAAGATAGAAGGCGCGGTGGTCGTGTTAGGTTCTGCCACACCTACGCTGGAGTCTATCGGCAAGGCGCGGCGTGGCATCTACGGCCTGTTGACGCTGCCTGAGAGGGCGGGCGCGGGGCGCCAGCCGCAGATCGTGGTGGAGGATCTTCGCGGTGAGCCGAAGGACTCCCTGCGTCAAGGTGTCGTCCTGTCGAGAACGCTGCTCGCCATGATGGATGAGCGCCTAAAGGCGCGCGACCAAGTGCTCTTGTTCCTAAACCGCCGCGGCTACTCGCCCGTCTTGCTCTGTCCGGCGTGCGGTGAGGCGGTGCAGTGTGAGACTTGTTCGGTCTCGATGACTTGGCACCACCGGCGTGGTCGCCTCGTATGTCACTGGTGTTGCGCCGAGCAACGCCGCCCCACGCAGTGCAAGACCTGCCAGAGCGAGAGCATGTTCGAGCTGGGAGTCGGAACGGAGCGGCTCGAAGAGGTCGTGAAAGAGCGCTTCCCTGAGGCTGTCGTCGCCCGTATGGATGCGGACACGATGGCCGAGCGCGGCGCGCACGAGCGCGTCTTGCGAGCCTTCCGTAAGAAGCACATCGACGTGCTCATCGGGACGCAGATGATCGCCAAGGGGCTAGACTTCCCCGACGTTACCCTCGTCGGCGTAGTGTCGGCGGACACGGGGCTGTTCGTCCCGGACTATCGCGCGGCCGAGCGGACATTCCAGCTGCTGCACCAAGTCGCGGGCCGCGCGGGCCGCGGAGAGAAAGCGGGGACCGTGGTCATCCAGACCTTCTGCCCCGACAACTACGCCGTCGAAGCCGCCGCCAAGAACGACTATGACTCGTTCGTTAAGCAGGAGTTGGTGTTCCGGAAGGTGACCGGATCCCCGCCGTTTGCGCGCCTGCTTCGCGTCCTCGCTGAGGGGCGACACGAGCGAGACGCGCAGCAGATTCTACGGGAGGCCTGTAAACCGCTCGACACGATGAAAGACGTTGAAGTGCTCGGCCCCGCGCCTGCAGTCATCGCCAAGGTCAAAGACAACTGGCGTTGGCATATGCTGGTTAAGTGTTACAGCCAGGACTCATTCGACGAAGCCATGGGCGCGATCGGTACGGTCGAAGATCTGGCTACGCGCACGTGCAGGGTGACGTTAGACGTCGACCCTAGCAGCTTAATGTAGCGGCTAGCTGCTCCCGCGATCCCGGTCGAGACTCGCGGTGACCGACGCGCTCTCGGCCGGGAAAGGCTGCCAGCGTTACGCCTCATTGGCGAGGATCTCGGTCCTAGCTAGAGCTTGCGGACCTTGTCCATCGGCCTGCTTCTCCGGGTGAAGGTCACAGTCATCGTCTTCCTCTCTTTACCTCCTTGCGCCTGCGTGAACACCTCGGAGACATGCTTATCCTTGCTGATGATCGACGTCACCACGCGGGTCGTTACTGCGCGGCCTTGTGGGTCTCGTCTCGCGCCCGACATCGTCATGACCTTGCGGTCTTTGTCCCAGCCCCCCTCAAGGATCGTAAGGCTCGCCGTCATCGAGTCGATCCACGTGCCGACGAGCTTCTTCTTGATGGGGTCGTAGCCAGTCGTCGCCATGCCGCGGAACGGGGCGCGCTTCAGGCTCGCCTGGAAGTTATCGATTAGCCAGGAACTGCCGAGCGGCTGCCTCCGGACAGAGGTGCCTTTGGCCTGGGTCGGCTCACCTGTCTTCTGGTCGACGTAGACGACGGTGGCGTCCCAGACGCCGGCGTGCTGCGCGAGCAGCGCGTGTTCAGCAGACATCTGCAGGGCCTGGCCGGACGCTGTGGCTGCGAGGGCAAATGCGAGGGCGATGTGTGCTGTGTTCATGGAGCTCGTGGGGGGCATACCCGCTCGGCGGGGACGGCGACCAGCTGTTGGGGCGCATGAATCAAAGGCCGTTGGGCGGCCTCTTTCACGGTCTTGTTCGTAGAGGCGTCATGACGAACTTCGTCGGCTGGGCGTATGCTCACGCGCGTGCAGCACTTCACGCCATCGCAAGACCCCGCCGAAGGCTTGGGCGTCCTGACGGTTTTCCGGCTCATCGAAGAGGCGATGCCAAGGTTCTTCGCTGCGGGAAAGCCGATCCGGATCTCGCGTGCGCCGGGATGCTTCGACGTCCTCGGCGGTATCGGGAGCGGCTGCGCGCTCGCGCTGCCGATCGCAGAGGCTGCATGCGCGGCGATTCAGGCTAGGGGCGATGAGATGGTGCGGCTCTGGTCGCCATGCCGCGACGGCTCGCGGACTCAGCTGCTGTCTGTGCGCTTGAGCGACCTCGTGCCGTTAGAGGGGCCGATCGACTATGAAGAAGCGCGCGCGTTCCTGTTGCCGGATCCCCGCGATCGATGGGCGGCCTACATTTTGGGTGGGCTGATAGCGCTCGCCCGTGAGCACGGCCTCGCGCCCGCGCACGGCGCCGATCTACTGGTCAACAGTGACGTCCCGAATCGCTGCGGCGTTGGTTCTTCCGCAGCCGTCACGGTCGCGTCGATCCAAGCCTTCGCGTTGCTCTACGATCTCGAACTCACCCCGTTCGAGCTCGGGCGACTCGCGCAACTCGTCGAGCATGAGGTGCTGCGCGTCGACGCGCGAGCGTCCTGCGCGATGGCCGCGGTGATGGCTGAGCCTGGCGAGTTGATGATGCTTCGGGGCGCCGCGGCAGATCTCGAACGCAGGATCCAGATGCCGAGCGACCTCGAGATCGTTGGTCTAGAGACTGGCACCCAAAGCGCGCCCGATGGGCGCGTTCAAGATGTCGGGGACGAGGCCGGTCGAGCCGCGCGTTTCGCTGACCTGCTCGCGCAGCCGCCTGCGCCGTCGCTGCGGGATGAGCTGGGCGATCTCTTGTTCCGATCGCACGAGGCATACCGCGCGGCGGGATTGAGCAACGAAGCCTGTGATCTCGTCGTCGATTTCCTTCGTGCGCGAAGGGCCGATGGGGGGGCGGTGTTCGGTGCCCGCATCACTGGTCGCGGCGGCGGCGGCACCGTGCTGCTCGTCGGGGAGCGCGGCAAGGTTTGGTACGAGGCGCTCCGCGCGAAGAAGGCGCTCAACCAAGCGACCGGGCACTCCGGGCACGTGTTCCGCTGGTCCTCGCCCGGCGCCGCGGCGTTTGGCGCGATCGATCTGCAGCCTAAGACCGCTTGATCCCGGGGACCCGGGGGCGGCACACTGGGTTGAATGTCGAAGCACGCTCCGGATCATCACGACGCGGACCTGGTCCTCAAGCTCTACGACCTGCGTCGCGAGTCCGTGATGCGCACTTCACGGGACACCATCAACGCAGATTTCTGGCCGACCTCCGCAGAGGACGCGGTCGCGGTGCTCTCAGCAGATCACCCGTTGAACCGCGCTTACCGTCAGACCTCGACCTACTGGGAGATGGTTTATGGGATGGCGAAGCACGGCATCGTCAACACCGACTATCTGCTTGAGAACACCGCCGAAGGCATGCTGCTCTACGCGAAGGTTGAGCCGTATCTCCGGCCGATGCGTGAGGCCTCACATCCGCGGATCTTTCAGAACGCAGAGTGGGCGGCGAAGTCCGGCGACGTCGGCGAGGCGGTGCTCCAGCGGTTTCGCGATCTGATCGCCGCGCGGCGCGGCTGACTCCAGTCGGCGCGCGTCGGTCTCAGCGTCTCTCGAGCAGCGTGACGGCTTCGACGTGCTCGGTGTGCGGGAACAGATCACAGAGCCGGAAGCGGGAGATCTGGTGCGTGTCGGCGAGGTGTTCGAGGTCGCGCGCGAGCGACCGCAGCGAGCAGGACACGAGCAGGACCCGGGGGGCGGCGCACGAGCGCACGGCCGCCGCGCCGGCTGCCATTAAGCCAGCGCGAGGCGGGTCCACGACAAGGACATCGCAGTCGGGCAAAGGAGATGATCCGAACGGCTGCTCGAGGACGTCGGCGTTATCAAAGTTATTGAGCGCGAGATTGTGGCGTGCGTCGTCACACGAACTGGGCGCGCTCTCGATGAGCTTGACGTGATCGGCGCCGTCGCGCAGCAGCCGCAACGCGAAGGTGCCGACGCCGCCATATCCGTCCACGACGCGCGCGCCGCGCACGTCACCGAGCATCTGCAACGCTGGCCGGAACAACACCGCCTCTGCGTGCCGATGTAGCTGGTAGAAGCTGTTGAAGGACACGCGCAGCGCCAGGCTGCCGACCTTGTCGTGTTGCCATGGTTCGCCGTGGAGAGCCCTGGTCTGTGGGCCGAGCAGCGCGTTCCCTCGCTGATTGTTCACGTTGACGACGACCCCTACGAGGCGCAGGCGGCGTCCTTGGTCATCCCGGAGGCTACCCGCGGCATCAGCGAGGTCCCGGATGAAGGCGTCACGGCGTGGGAACTTGGCGCTTGTTGCGATCGCGCCGACGAGCAGCTCGTTTGTCCCGGGCATTATGCGTGCACGGATAGCGCGCAGCACACCTGCGCCCGTCCGCTCGTCGTAGGCCGGTATTTCATGATGCTGCACGACGGCGCCTGCGAGCTGTCCGAAGTTGGTTAACGCGCGGTGCTGGGTGCGGCAATCTCGGATCGGCTCGACCTGATGGCTGCCGCGTCGGTAGATGCCCAGCGCGGCGCCGCGCCGCCGCGGCTGAATCGGATAGAGGATAGCGGTGCGGTCGTGCCGCGGAGTGCGTGGCGGCGGCGTGATCTCCACTTCGACGTCTGCGAGCCGCTCACCCAGCAGCTGCTGGGCCACCTCGACTTTGCGCGCGAGTTGGTCGTCGATGGGCACGTCCAGCGAGCTGCAGCCGCCGCACCTGCCGAAGTGGGGGCAATTTTGGACGTCGTCGCTCACGAGGAACCGACAGTTTACGCGCTGCTGCGCAAACTCGGAATCACCAGCTGCTGCGGTAGGCCCCCCAGCGCCTGGGATCCAGTGATCGCCGCGGCTTTGATCAAGCGTTCGCCGACAGGGCCGCAGGCCGTATACGTAGGACTTACGCTAGCGGTGCGGCGTGTATGACGCCGGCCGTCGAGGCAAGCCCCAACGATGTTGCGCCCCATCTTCTCCGTAGCGCTGGTGATGCTCCCGTTCACCGGCTGCCTGTTTAGCGCTGCCGTCGAGACGTCACCGATCCGCGGTGAGGTGCCAGGCACGATCGCCATCTGGCCGTTCGTCTCCGGCGGTGTGCCGCCGGACGCAGACCTCTGGTTCTCCGGGATGTCCTACCACGTCGGCCGCCGTGGCTATCGGGTCATCGCGCCGGGCGTCGCCCGTGAGGTCCTGATCGGGTCGGATATCGCGCCTGCCCTGTCGGATGACTGGGGCGCGGTCGGGCGCGCCTTGCACGCAGACGCGGTGCTTTTGGTCGAGGTCTCGTCCTTCGAGGCACGACCCGCAGGCGCGCTGCGGCACGCGAGCTGGGATCTCACATGGCGGTTGGTGTCGACGCGCGGGCAGGGCGAGCAGTGGTCGCATCGCGCGCATGGTCGCTGGCGTCAAGCTGACCGTGACCCGATGGACGCCACGCGGCGCTTCGACGCGATGGCATCGCCGCCGCCGTTAGTGCCGATCGGCGGACCTCGGATCCCTGGCTTTCGCGACGCGCGCGACCTCTTGGCGCACCTGCACGGCGCAGCGATGGAGCGCCTGCCGGCGCGCGAAGCGCCATGACCTCGATCGCGGTGGCCGACTATCCCGACCTCGACCTGCGGCATCTCCAGGTCACGCTTCCCGAGCGGTTGGCGAAGCTGGCTACCCCAACCTGCACGGTCGATCTGTTGGCTCCGGATGTCGCGGCGCCTTTGTCCGCACCCGCGTGGGTTAAGCCGACGGTGCGCGACCTGTTGCGACACCGTGGCTACCGTCCGACCGGCCGAGGCAAGCCGTCATCCGAATATCTCGCCGCCGCTGCCGCCAAGGGCACCCTCGGTCCAATCAACGCTGCTGTTGACTGCGGCAACGCGGTGTCACTGCACAGCGGGATCCCAATCAGCGTGGTTGACGTCGAGCGGACTTCCGGTGGGCTGAGCGTCGACGTGCCTGGTCCTGGCAACTCATACGTGTTCAATCGGAGCGGCCAGACCATCGACGTCGCGGGGCTGCTGTGCCTGTTCGACGGCGTTGGCCCATGCGCAAATGCGGTCAAAGACGCGCAGCGCACGAAGACTGACGAACAGACCTCGCGGCTGCTCGTCGTCCTCTGGGCGCCTAGATGTCCCGAGCCCGACTACGTGGACCGGGTCCTAGATTGGCTTAGCGAACAGATGAGTGCGCTCGGCGCCTCGGTCGAGTAGCAGCGGGCGCTACTGGGCCATCCAAGCCGCCTGGGCCGCGGCGCCCTGCTCGCGATAGTCGTCCGACATGCGGTCCTTCAGGAAGACGCCGTAGAGCGACTGAACAATTTCGTAGAGCGCGAGCCAGTTCGCGGCGCGGTCGTCGGTGCGGTCGCCCTCCGACTCGCACTCCTCGGCGTCGTCCGGCAGCTTAACTCCGCTGAGGGTAAGCGTCGGCGCGTCGAGCGTCGCGGTCCACTGACGGTCTCCTTCTGCGATCAACAACCTCGCCTTGCGCAGGCGGTGGCCTTGTCGGAGCGCCGTGCGCGCCTCCGCCGTGCGCGTCGGCAAGCCACGGCGCAGCGTTTGCTCCGTCTCGTCTTCGGTCAGCGCGGCGAAGGTGAGGAAATCGTCGAGCGCGACGCCCACGACCCTGCCGCCGCCCAGCGTGAACTCACCTCCCTGGGTTTCCCAGCGGAACCAGATCCACGTCAGGAACTCTTCGCCGAGGAAGCCGTGGCTCTCTGCGCCTTGGTCGGTCGTGCTCATTGGTCAGCCTCCATGCCCTGCTCGTCGACTAGGCTCTGCTCGTCGTCAACCTCCTTCAGCGCTGCGGCAGGGGCGGCCCCGCCGCCGCTGCGGTTCGGCCAGCGGATGGGCTCCAGCCGCTCCAGCGATTGACGCTGGTCCGGGCTCAAGTCTGCGCGCAGACCGCTTTGCAGCGGGTCCGCCGGGACGAGTTGGAGCGTGAATGTCTCGAAGAACAGTTTGCTAAAGGCTTCTCTCGCGGTCTTGCTGGTCGCGAACAGCAGGACTGTCTTGCGCGCGTGGAACAAGAGCGCGTCCACCAGCGTGATCGTCGGCAAGACGCGCGGCAGCAGCTGGTCCATCAGGTCCTCTTTAAGCTCCTTTCGCTCTTTGGCTGAGAGCTTCTTGCCGCGCGCCTTCTCCGCGGCGTCCCTGTGGATCTGAAGCCACTTCATCGGCATGGACTTCTTGTCGATGCGGAAGCGCAACCAAGTGCCGACGCCGCCGTCCAAGTCTTCGATCGCGAAGCTATCACCCGTGGGGTCCGCGGGCGTCACCCAGCCGACCGAGACCTCTTCGCTGGCGGCGTTCTCGATTGTGCGGAACCTGTGCGGAGACAGCGCCTCCGCGAACCCGTCGTCGCGCGGGTCCAGGATGTTCCCTTGCCAGAAGAAGGGCGCCACGCCCCCGCTCTTTCGAATGGCTGCCAACGGATTAGTTCCCGCCGCCTGACTTCTTGTTGCCGACGGCGCTCTTACGCGTCCGCTTGATCGGGGGCGCGGATTCGACCGCGCCGTCCACCTGGTCGGCAGCGGCTTTCGCGTCGGCTTCCTTGCGCTCTTGCTTGATCATCGCTTTCTGCTTGGTCTTGATCTTCGCGATTTGCTCGCGGAGCTTGTTGGCCTCCGCACTCGCTCCTTCACCGGCGGCGATGAGCTTCTGCATGCTCGCTTGCAGCGTGCGCAACTCTGAATTCATCTGCTCTTGAAGGGCGGATTTCTGCGGCGTGGGCCGATATAGCGCTGGCAGCTTATCGAAGACGCTGCGGTCGCGGACGAGCACTTCAGCTTGTCCAGACGTCACGCTGTAGAGCGCCTGCTGCATTTCGTCGTCGTCGTCTGTGAACTTGAATAGGGCAACGCTGCACTGGACCTTGTCGAGCATAGGTTGTTCGCCCTTCTGGTACTCTTCGACCTTGAGCACCACCCAGCCTCGCGGGGACAAGAAGGGGCGTGAGACCTCGCCGACCTCAGTGTTGAACGCGACGAACTCGAACAGCGGACCCTGAACAGAGTTCCTCGTGACGGTGAGCTCGCCTTTCTCGTTGGCGCCCTTGACGGTGGCGTAGTTCTCCGCGGCGTAGGCGAAGGTCATGTCGCCGTTCTGCAGGCTCGCGAGAGCTTCGCCAAGCATCACCTTGCCGTTGTCGTCGACGAACGTGCCGGAGACCCCCTCAATACGGATCAGGTCGTAGAGCACGCGCTGCGTCGCTAGGTCGGCCTTTGGTTCGGGGCTGTAGCTGTTGAGATACTTGACCACGTCGTTGACCAGCTGCTCACCGATGCCGCGCTTGTTGACGACAACCATCGCAGCGCCGCCGCCGACCTTCATCTGATCGGGTGTCCCTACCGTCGCCGTCCGCCGTTGGACGCGCTTGGTGCTCAACTGCCGCATTGTCGCTGGCTTGCCGGCGTCGATGGAGCCGAAGTTCGGCTTGCCGCGACGCATCTTGTTCGTGAGCCGGCTGCTGGCGCTGCGAACTTGTTTCTTGGCGTGTTCGATCTCCTGCTGCAGGCGCGTTTTGTCGTTTTGCAGCTTCTTGATCTGTTGTTCTGTGGTCGCCCCTGGGCTCGTCGGGGTTTCCTGGGCGTTGAGGACGGCGGCCAGTGCGAGTGGCGCCACGAGAACGATTCGGGGGTTCATGGTCTGACGAGCGCGGGGTATCCGCAGCAGCCCATCAAAAAGGCAGCCTGCGCGACGTTCAAGAACTGCTGAAGCTCCCGCATTGCGGTAGGCCGGGGGAGGGCCGCCGTGCCGCCTCGGCACGCCCGCCGAGGCGAGACCGCTGGGCCGGGGCAGCGGCCGTCGCATCACCGATGGGTCGTCTGAGAGGTCGATCGACGCGCTTCCTTTGCGGGCTGGTCATCGCCTGCTCGCGCTTCACAAGGGGGTGTCGCGCCGCTGCCCCTTGAGGAGCAGGCGTCCGCCCGTCAGCGCAGCGTCAAGCTGCGGGTTGTGGCGCGCTCAGAACGTGTGGACTGCGTAGAGGACGATTCCGGGAGCTCCATCCATCGAGGACTCGAATAGGGAGTAGCGGGACGATGAAGCCAGGAAGTCCATGTTCTCACCGGCCGCGACGTGCACGCTGACCCGTGGGGAGGGGCGATAGATTAGGTCAGCGCGCAGCGCGGCGGCGCCGGTTTCGTATTCTGTGCGCGCACGCAGCGCGAAGTGTAGTCGATCGGTCAAGTCGAGGTTCAGCGCGAGCTTCGCGCGGCTGCGGTTAGAGCCGACGCGCACACCGAGCGGGTGGATGTAGACGATCTCGGCTGGGTCGTTGAGCGCGCGCACGTCTAGGCGGACCGAGAGCCGGCCTAGCTCGCGGCCGTCGGCTTTTGAAGGGTCACGCGATTTGATCCATGGCGCGTGGCTTGCGCTCAGCTCTTGCAGCGCGAGGTCGACCTCATGGGCCGCAGGCAGTCGACTGGCCAACAAACGCAGCGGCTGTTTGAGCAGGTTTACGCCTAACTCTTGGCTCCAACGCTCTTGGTCCGCTCGCATCCTGCGTTCGCTTGTGAGCAGCGGAGTGTCGCTGGGGTCATCCCGTTGGAAGTCGAAGAAGGGGATCCCGACTTCTCGTCGCACCCTCCTGCGGTCGGCTGCGATCAGGTCGCTGCAGAAGTGCAGCGTCTCGCGCGCGACCGGATCTTCGATGGACGCGATGTCTAGCCGCGAAAGGTCTCGCGCGGCCTTCTGCTCTCGAGCGCGGAGGGCGACGGGGTGAACGGCCCGCTGCTCTGCCCTGATTCGGCGCGGGCTCTTCGTCGGCGCCGGCGCTAGCACAGGCTCCGGCGCCGGGAAGCGCTCGTCCGGGGGCAAGAACTCGAGGCTAATCCGGAGCGTCCCGGCGTCGCACATGGGGCGTATCGGTGCCGCGGTGAGCGCAGCACCAACGGTTCCCGAGGTCGGCTGCGTAGCGCAGCCGGCCAGCAGGCACATCATCACGCCGAACTGGATCCGCAAGCCGTCGTCCTCCTGTGGGTCAAAGAGCGCCCGACTCGTGCTGGGCGCACGGGGGACATCGGCGCGTGGGCGCGGCTTCAGGAGCCCGAAAAGAGAGGCGCGAATCTAGATAGCCCATGACCCTCGTATGGTTTCGAGAAGTATTTCCTGGGGCGCTAGGCGCCCGCTGACGTCGCCGTGCGGGGCGCCCTGGCACTGGGCCTTCGGGGCGCGAGCGCGTTGGTGTCGCTGGCGGTCACCTTCGCTCGTCGTGATCCTCGGGGCGAGCGCGCGCTTCCAGGGCGTCTAACCTTGGGACGTTCTTCTTTGAACCAGGTGGCGACAGGCCTCCTCTGCGGAGGACGGCCTCGCTGCGCGCCCCCGCCCAGCTGCCGTGGCCGACCCGGCGGAGCTCGTCAGCCTCTGGTCACAAGCGCAGTTCGCGGGAGTGCCCCCTTGCAGACAGGCGACCACCCCTGCACCTTGGGCCGTGACCGATGAAGCGTTCGAACGTCATTGTCCTCGCCGTGATCGCGGCTGGCGCCGGCGCCGGCCTGTGGCGGTGGCTGAGGCCCGATCCTCCGACCCAAGTAGTGGTCGCCAAGGCCGAGCGGGTTCCGTTGCTGCGATCGGTCGTGTCTGCGACCGGAGAGATCAAGGCTAAGGAGTTCGTGGATATCCAGGCCGAGGTCGCAGGTGTCATCGTTGACCTGCTGGTGCGAGAGGGCGACGAGGTCGAGGCGGGACAAGTTTTGCTGAAGCTCGACGGCCTGCAGCTGCAGGCAGAGGTCGATGTCGCCCGCGCCCAACTCGGCGCCGCCGAGGCCGACGCGCGCTCGGCTGAGGTCGGCGTCGCGACTGCAGAGGCGAACCTCGCCACGGAGCAGCTCGCGTTGGCGAACGCGAAGGTCGAGTCTGGGCAGTCGCAGACCTCGAAAGAGCGGGCGCAGTCATCGTTTCAGCGCAAGCAAGTGATGTTCGAGAGCGGCTTGATCGGCCGTGAGGAGTTCGAGATCAGCAAGGCCGAGGCGCGGCTCGCTGAGCAGCGGCTCGACTTCGCGACCGCCCGGATCAAGCAGGCTGAGGCGAACGTGCGCGCGGCGGTCACCCGCGTGGCCGCCGCCGAAGCAGTCCGGGACGCGTCGAGCCGGCGTCACGAGGCGCAGCGTGCCGCCGTCGCGCGCGCCGTCGACATGGCCAGCAAGACCGTCATTCGGGCGCCTTTGTCCGGGCTGATCACGGCGTGCAACGTCGAGAAGGGCGAGCGGGCCGTGCCGGGATTTCAGTCCAACCCCGTCGCGACGCTGATGACGATCGCGGACATGTCCGTCATCGAGGCCGAGATCGAAGTGGACGAGGCGGACATCGTCTCCGTGTGCCTGGGCGCCAAGGCTGAGGTGGAGCTGGACGCGATCCGCGACCTCGTCCTGAGCGGCTCCGTCACCGAGATCGGCCAGAGTCCGATTCAGGCCATCGAAGGGCACGCGGGCAAAGAGTTCAAAGTCGTCGTCCGACTCGATTCGCCGCCGGCGATGCTCCGCCCTGGCTTTACCGCGACAGCCGAGATCGAGACCGCGACGCGGACGGACTGCCTCGTGATCCCGCTGCAGGCGTTGACCGTGCGTGAGCGGAAGCTCGGTGCGGACGGCGCGCCCATCGCGCCGCCTGAGCCGACCAGCGGTGACCACGTCCACGCCGCGGCCAGCGCCGTTGCGCGCCGGGACCTCGAAGAGGTCGAAGGCGTGTTCTTGATCGATGACGGGGTGGCGCGGTTCCGGCGGGTGCGAACAGGCATCACCGGAGACATGGACATCGAGGTCCTCGAGGGGCTGCAGCCTGGCGAGGAGGTCGTCATCGGGCCCTATCAGAAGCTGCGCAAGCTTGCTGAGTGGGACCGCACTGAGGTCGACACAAAGCGGCAGCAGTCGGTTGTCTCTGTGCGACAACCCTGAGCACCATGAGCGAAGCCGTCATCCGCACCGAAGGGCTGACGCGGTCGTTCGAGATGGGCGCGACGACCGTACAGGCGCTGCGCGGCATCGACCTGACGATCGAGCGAGGCGAGTATGTCGCCATCATGGGCCCGTCGGGTTCGGGGAAGTCGACCCTGATGAACCTGATCGGGTGTTTGGACACGCCCAGCAGCGGCGACTACTGGCTTAACGGGACGTCGGTGGCGCAGCTCGCCGAAGACGAGCTTGCGCGGATCCGGAACAAGGAGATCGGCTTCGTCTTTCAGTCGTTCAACCTGTTGGCGCGGGCGACGTCCCTGCGCAACGTCGAGTTGCCGCTGATCTACGGTGGGATATCGCCGCAGGATCGTCGCGAGCGCGCCGCTGAGGCGCTGCGAGAGGTCGACCTGGAGGATCGCATGGACCACCGGCCGAACCAGCTCTCCGGCGGTCAGCGCCAGCGGGTGTCGATCGCGCGGGCGCTCGTCACCCGTCCGGCGCTGCTGCTCGCGGATGAGCCGACCGGGAACCTCGACACCACGACTTCGCGCGAGATCATGGCGCTGTTCCAGCGGCTCTACGAGGCGGGGAACACCATCGTGCTGGTCACGCACGAGCGCGACATCGCTGACCACGCGCAGCGCGTCGTCACGATCCGTGACGGCGTCATCGCCAGCGACGAGCGCAACACCGCGCCGGGGTTATCTGAGGCGTGAAGTTCGCCGAGGCCACGCGCTTGGCGGTCGAGTCGATCTGGGCAAACCGCTTGCGATCGTTCTTGACCTTGCTCGGAGTGATCATCGGCATCGCCGCGATCGTCGCGACCACGGCGGTCATCGAAGGCCTCAACAAGTATGTCGCCGAGAAGCTCTCGGATCTGGGCACGGGGACCTTCACGGTGCGGCGCTTTGGCCTGATCACCAACCGCCAGCAGTTCCTGGACGCTGCCCGCCGCAACCGTCGCCTGCGGCTCGAGGACGCTCTTGCTGTCCAAGATTTGTGCACGACCGCGAAGTCGGTGGCGTGGCAGGTGACGCTGAAAGACGACGTCCACCGCGGCGACGCGCAGCTGAAAAGCTGCGACGTGGGGGGGGTCAAACCAGAGATCCTCGAGATCGAGCCTTTCGACGTCGCCGACGGCCGCGTGATCCTGCCGTTTGAGGACGAGCGCGCGGTGCCGGTCGCGTTCGTCGGTCACGACGTCGTCGAGCAGCTCTTCCCGGACGTCGACCCCGTCGGAAAGCATCTGCGCGTCGAAGGCAAGCCCGTCCGGATCGTTGGGGTCGCAGCCAAGAAGGGGAGCTTCCTCGGCTTCTCGCAGGACAACTTCGTGAAGATCCCTTTCAGCCTGCATCGCAAGCTCTATGGGACGAAGCGCTCTGTGCGTATCAGCGTACAGGTCGATGATTCTGCGCGCATGGAGGAGTGCATGGACGAAGTGCGCGCGATCCTGCGTGCGCGTCACCATCTTCGCCCGAGCGACGACGACGACTTCGACATGTTGAGTGCCGCGGGCATCAACGACCTGTGGCGGAGCCTGACGACTGCGATCTTTAGCATCGCGCTGTTCGTCGTCGGCATCTCGCTCGTCGTCGGCGGGATCGTGATCATGAACATCATGTTGGTCTCCGTGATTGAGCGGACGCGAGAGATCGGCGTCCGCAAGGCGGTCGGGGCGCGGCAGCGCGACATCGTCCAGCAGTTCCTGATCGAGTCGACGTTGCTGTCGTGTATCGGCGGCGTCTTCGGCGTCGCCTTGGCCTTCGCCGTGTCCAGGCTGCTGGCTGCCTACACGCCGCTGCCAGCGGCGTTCCCTCCGTGGGCGCCGCCGGTGGCCTTCTTTGTCTGCGCTGGTATCGGCGTGTTCTTCGGAATCAGCCCGGCGCGCCGAGCGGCGCGGCTTGATCCGATCGAGGCGTTGAGGACCGAGTAGCCATGCGTCGCTTCTGGCTTTCTGTTTGGGAGAACACGCGGCTCGCCCTTGAGACGCTGCAGGCCAACCGTTTCCGCTCGTTCTTGACCGTGCTCGGGATCTTCATCGGGGTCCTCTTGGTCGTGACCGTGGCGTCGATTTTGAACGGGTTCCGGCAGTCGGTGGTCGACCAAGTCGAGCAGTTCGGGACCAACAACCTCTACGTCTTCCGGTTGCCGCTCGTGCAGATCGGCGAGCTTGATCGAGACCTGCGCATGCGCAAGAAGTTCACGGTCGAGGACGCGCTAGCTGTCCGTGACCGATGCCCCTCGGTCAGGCTCCTTACGCCGGTCCTCGACGCGCCGACGATGGGGAGCCTCGCCAGCTACCGAGACGAGCAGGTCGATACACCGCGCTTGCGCGGGGTCTACGCGAACGACCTCGAGCTCGCGCACCGCGTCCTCAAGGAAGGTCGTTTCTTCACTGAGCAGGAGAACCGTCACCGCAGCGCCGTCGTGGTCTTGGGCTTTGCGGCTGACGAGGCGCTGTTCCCCAACGGCGGCGCGGTCGGCAAGCGCGTGTTGATCGACGGCCGCCGCTACACCGTCATCGGCACGCTTGAGAAGCGCAAGGACGGCCCGTTCGGGGGCGAGAACGAAGACGATGGAGTCTTTCTCACCCCGTTCGACACGGTGCGCCGGCACTATCCAAGCGCCGATGAGGTGTTCATGGCGATCCAGGCAAAGTCTGGCCAGCTAGAGCGCTGCAAGGACGAGGTGATCCAGATCCTCCGTCGGCGCCGTAAGGTTCGCTGGGACGAGGAAAACAACTTCGACTTCGCGACGGCCGATAGCCTGATTCAGAGCTTTGACGACATCGTCTTCGCTGTGCTCGGGGTGATGTTCCTGCTGTCGACGGTGGGCTTTATGGTCGGCGGTGTCGGGGTGATGAACATCATGCTCGTCTCGGTGCGCGAGCGGACGCGTGAGATTGGGTTGCGCAAGGCGGTTGGCGCTCGCCGGCGCGATATTCTCGGGCAGTTTCTGATTGAGGCGGTGGTGCTCTGCAGCATCGGCGGGGTGCTCGGATTGGTGGTCGCCGAGGGTGTCCTCGAGCTGGTCGGCCTGGCGCTGCCTGATCTCGCCGCGGAGACGCCGAGCTGGGCGCGCGCCTTTGCGTTCGCTGGCTCGGGCGGGATCGGCCTCTTCTTCGGTCTCTGGCCCGCGTGGAAGGCGGCGAGCTTGGACCCCGTTGAGGCGCTGCGCTACGAGTGACGGCGCGCGGCGCGCTGGGCGCGCCCTGGGTTGCGCTCGATCCCGATGGATGCCAGCCCGTGAGCGGCGGCCGCGTCAAGCGCGGCGCCGGTGCCGCAGAACGGGGCGACGATGATCTCTGCGCCAGCGTGATCCCGGAGCCAGCGCACGGCGTTGTCAGCGACGGCCGCGCCCATCCCCCGAGGCCAGTCTTGAACGCCGATGTGCTCAAGGATGTCCGGGGTCGCGTTTTGGCGTCGATGTCGGGCGGTGCGTGAGAAGCACAGCAGGTGGGCGTAGCCAGGGCGGTCAAAGGTGTTGGTGCCAAGTGGCGCCCGCAGCGCCACCTTGTGCCAGACGAGCGGGACGCCGACGCGCGCGGCGGCGAGCTGGACGAGGAACGACTTGTCAATCCAGACTCCCGCGTGCTTCACATCCGTCTGGAAGAACGCGCAGGCGCGGTCGTCCGGCGTGCAGCGGATGATGAGCTCCGCGGTGTCGACGAACCACGCGCGCCACTCGTCGACGTCGCGACCCGGGAACTCGTCAAAGTTGGGCAGCGAGGTGACCACGCCGGCGTCCGGCGGCAGCGGGTTCGCGCGCAGCCACTCGATCGCGCAGCAGGCGTGGACGACTCGATCGCTCACGAGCCGAGCCGATCTGCGTGGTCTCGGTGGTTCTGAGCGATTCCTTGGTAGGTGGCGGCCAACTCCAGCGCGCGGTGGACCTCGTTGTTCCAGCTCTCGTAGGCCGCTCGCTTGGTCAACTGCAGCGCGTCTGCCGGAAGCTGCGCGAGCTCGTTCGCTAGAGCGCAGCAGCGCTCGAATACATCGGCCTCGTCTACGACCTCGTGCACGAGTCCGATACGCAGCGCTTCGTCGGCGTCGATGACCCGGCCCCGGAGCATAAGCTCGAGCGCGCGCGGAAATCCGACGATGCGCGCGAGGAAGAACGCGCCGCCGTCCCCTGGCACGAGCCCGACCTTGACGAACGTCGAGCCGAGCTTCGCCGATCGCGCGGCCACGCGCAGGTCGCACATGCACGCGAGGTCTAGACCGGCGCCGATCGCGGCGCCATTGACCGCGCAGATCAGCGGTTTGCGGAACGCTGCGATGCGGCGCGGCACGGCTTGGATCCCGTCGAGGTAGCGTCGCCGCAGCTCTGCGGGGTCGCCGGCGAACATCCCCGTGCGGGCCTTCATTGCCTTGATGTCGCCGCCAGAATGGAAGCAATCGCCGGCGCCGGTTATTACGACCGCGCGCACTTCCGGGTCTCGCTCACAACGATCCAGAGACTCACAGAGCTGCGCGCACATCTCTTCGCTGTACGCGTTCCTCGCCTCGGGGCGGTCGAGCGTGAGCGTTGCGACAGGTCCGTCGACGGCGACGCGGGCGTGGGTAGGGGAGTCGGCCATGGTCCGGTTGTAGCAGGACCGGGCGGGGCCTCGGCACAGGATCGCCGCGCCGCGCGCAGTTCGTGCGGTGCGTTCGCCGCGGCCGAGGTCCGCTCAGACCTTGTCGTTGTTCGCCGCGAGGTGGCGAATCTGGCGGTTGCGACGAACCAGCGCTGTCATGATGCCGGCCAGCGCGCCGGCGAGGCCGGCGATCCAGAGGTTGCCGACGCTGGGCGGCGGCTCGGCGCCGCCGTCGAAGGTCCCGATCAGCTGTTCGAACGCGTCACCAGCCTCTCCGTCCGCTTCGTCCCACGTGCACTCGAAGTATTGCAGCATCTGACCCGCCGGGAAGATGTAGTGGTCGTGCCTAAAGCTGCCGGCGTCGCCCTGCAGGCGGAAGGAGAGCCGCGCGCCGCCAGCTGTCGAGAGGTCGCTCCGCGTAGCCTCAAGGAACGTCACCTCCCGCTCACCTGCCGCCAGCTCTGTTTCGAGCACGTCCCGGACCCCGTCGACCGCGGCTGTCGTCAACAGCTCGTCTGTTGTGGCGCCGCCCTCGGCGTAGAAGGCGTGCAAGAGCCGCAGCGAGCTCGGCGCGTGCCCAGGGCTGTGCAGGACCGCGTGCTGATCTGTCACGTTTGCTTGCTTGAGCTCGTCGATCAGCGCGAGGAGTTGCGCGCGTGCCGGTTGGTCTGTTGGGTCCGTCGGCCGTGAGGCCGCGTCCAGTTCGTCCTTGTTCAGCGTTGTCCAGGCAGCGTCTGGTTCGATGCTGCCCCTGTCTCCGGGGAGCATGACCCGTTGGGCGGGGCAGGCGTAGACGGCCAGGGAGATCACGAGCAGGCGCGCTGCAGCGGACGGCTTCATGTTGGTAATGGCGTGTTTGTGGAGGTGTCCCGGCGCCGGCCGGGGATCTCGTACGATATAGGCGGCCGGATCGGGATTCTCCAGGCGCAGATCAAACGGATCACGCCGTCACTGCAGGTCGACGAACCACGGCAGCGTCACCGTGGTCACGAGCCACGTCAGCACGGCGAACGGTCCGCCTAAGATCACGTAGTCGCGGAATCGGTAACGGCCTGGCCCCATGACTAGGATCGTCGACTCGTGCGCGACCGGCGTGACGAAGGCTGATGAGACGCAGATGGCGACGCCGAGCAGGAACGGCGCTGGCCTGCAGCCCGCAGCGGTTGCCAGTTCGAAGGCGATCGGCGCCAACACCACGGCCACGGCGGCGTTTTCGATCAGCTGCGTCATCATCACAGCCAGCAAGAGCAGGGCGCCGAGCAGCATCTGCGGCGACATACCTTCGAACCAAGAAGCCATCGTGGTGGCGACCAGCTGCGCGGTCTCTGTCACTTGAAGGGCCTCTCCGAACGGGATCATCGCGCCGACGATGACGAGCGCTTGCAGGTCGATGGTCTCGTAGGCGCGTCGCATCCCGACCGTGCCCGTGAGTACCGCGAGCATCGCGGCGAATGGGATCGCGACGGCAGGCGTGAGCAGGCCCGTCGCGCTGCACAAGACCATGGCCGCCATGATGCCGATCACGATCGCGGCTTTGCCTTTGCCCGCTGTGGGCAGCAGCTGCGACTCCAGCAGCAACAAGTTGGGGTTGCGGCGGAGCCGCTGGAGCTCGGCTTCATGTCCGACCAGCAAGAGCGAGTCGCCGCTCTTCAGCGACACGGCGAGCGGTCGGTCGCGCAGGGAGCGCCCGCGCCGGCTGATGGCCAGCGGGCTGACGCCGTAGCGTCGGTGGAAGTCGAGGTCCCGGAGGCTCTGTCCGATCACTTCGCTGTCGGGTGGCAAGATCGCCTCGACCATGCGCAGGTCAGCTGAGCGCAGCGTCTTGTCGTCGACGCGGAGCTCTTCTTTGACGCTGAGTCCACGGTGCAGGGCGTCGGTGATCGCCGTGATCCGTCCTTGGATCACCAGCACGTCTTTTGGCTGGATCTTCAGCCATGCGTTGGGCGGGAGGAACTCGCTGCCGCGGATCACCTGTAGGACCGTGACGTCGCGCCCAGGCAGGTCGAGCTCGCCCAGCGTTCGGCCGACGATGTCCGAGTCCGGCTCCGCCATCGTCTCGGTCAAGAACTCGGCGACTTCGTAGCGGCTCTCAAGCGATGGGCGGGATTGCGCCTGCGGGAGGAAGCGCCTGCCGACGAGCAGGAACCAGGTCACGCAGGTGAAGAACACCGCGGCCCCGATCGGGGCGAAGGCGAAGAAGGCCAGCCCAGCTTCGCCTCGCTCCACGAGGTAGTCGCTGAGGATGACGTTGCTGCGCGTACCGATCAGCGTCCACTTGCCGCCTAGCAGCGACGCGAACGCGAGCAGGATCAGGATACGCGAGGGCGCATAGCCGCGTTTCTGGCAGATGGCCATCACCGGCGGCATCCAGACCAGCACGGTCGTGGTGTCGTTGACGATCGCGCTGAAGCCTGTCACCAGCACCAATACGGTCAACTGGAACGACAGTTCGCTGCCTGCGCCGGCCTCGAGAAGACGTCCTCCCAACATCTGCGCTGCGCCTGTCCGCACCATGGCGGCGGACAGTACGAACATCGAGGTGACCATCAGCAGCGCGGGGCTGCCGAACCCGTGGAACGCCTGCCCAGGGGTCAAGATAGACTGCAAGCCAGCGTCGGTCGGCTGCCAGGGGACCAGCAGCGAGAGCATGACCAGCAGCGCCGTGACATCGGGCCGTAGGCGCTGTGTGTAGAAGCTGATCAGCGCCAGCAGCAGCACGACGGCGAGGTAGATCGATGCAGGGGTCATCTCAGGCGCAAACGCTCGCGGGCAGGGCCATATTGGCATCCCTGAGCCCTCGCTCGTAGCGAGCGTTGGCCGCGGGCGAAGTCGTCGTCACTGTGGTTGGAGTGGCTGTCACCTTTGCGCGTCATGATACACTGTCGCACGGCACCCCCCTTCAGGCTCTTAACCCGCCATAGGATTTCCATGCTGAGAACCCTTTCCCGCAGCGCCGTGCTGGCCTGCGCTGTCGCTGTTTCGTTGTCCGCACAATCGGAGCAGCGCTCTTCGAGCTCAATCTACCTGCGCTACGCAACCTTCGACCCCGCCGTGTCCGCCCCGTCGGTGTCGGCAGGCCTCCGCTCTTCAGCGCAAGAGACGCTGCGCATCGTCCAGTTCCACGGCATCCCCACGCAGGCGGGGCGGGACGCGGTCGAGGCGCTGGGCGGCAAGATCTTGAAGTACATGCCGAAGGACGCATACGTGGTGCGCATCGCTGCTGAGCAGGCGCGCCAGCTCGAGGCGCTCGAGGTGATCCGATGGGTCGGTGACTACCACCCTGCTTACCGACTCGATCCGGCGCTCCTCGAGGGGGATGCGCTGAAGAGCAGCAAGCCTACGAAGTACAACATGGTCGTCGCGGACAAGCACGCCGACAAGCCAGCGCTGGCCGCGAAGATCGCGCAGATCGGCGGCGCGGTCGTCAACGAGCACTTCGGCAGCTTGTTGTTCACCGCTTCGCTGACCGGCGAGCAGCTGCGCCAGGTCGCGGGCTTCGATGAGGTCTTGTGGATTGACCTCTGGTCGGCGCCCGAGGAAGACATGGACAACGCGCGCATTCAAGGCGGCGGCAACTACGTCGAGTCGCAGGCCGGCTTCACCGGTCAGGGCGTCAACGCGCACATCTACGAGGGCATCGAGGAGACGCACCCGGACTTCACGGGCGGCGCGACCGTGGTGCGCAGCTCGGCCGCGGCTCAGTCTCACGGTCACGCGACCGGCGGCATCGTCTTCGGCAACGGCTCGTCGAACCCTGCGGTGCGCGGCATGGCGCCAGACGCCGGCAAGTTCTACACGAACTACGGGACGGTGAGCGCGTCGCGCTGGCAGGTCTTCAGCGACCTCGTCAACGTCCACAACGTCAGCCACACCACGGCTTCGTGGGGCAGCGCGCGGACGTTCTTCTACACGTCGGTCTCGGCGGAAGCCGACGACATCACGTTTGATCACGACCTCGCCTGGACCCAGAGCCAGTCGAACGCCGGCAACCAGGACTCTCGCCCGCAGGCGTGGGCCAAGAACGTGTTCTCGATCGGGGGAGTCAACCACCAGAACGACAGCAACCCCAACAACGACTCCTGGCAAAACGGCGGCGCGTCGATCGGCCCGGCCTCGGATGGCCGGATCAAGCCGGATATGTGCGCCTATTACGACAACATCGGCACGTCGGATATCACCGGCAGCGGCGGTTACTCGTCGGCCAGCTGGACCTCCGGCTTCGGCGGCACCTCGGGGGCTACTCCGGTCGTCGCAGGCCACAACGTCCTGGCCATCGAGATGTACACGACCGAGACCTCCTCGGGCTCGGGCGTGGGCCTGTTCGGCCAGCAGCTGCGGGTGCCCGGCGGGACCGCGTTCCAGAACCGCCCGCACGCGCCGACCCTCAAGGCGCTGCAGGTCGTCAGCGGTCGCCAGTACGCGTTCACGGGCGCGAGCAGCGACAACCGTCGCGAGCACCAAGGCTGGGGGTTCCCGAACCTCCAGACGATGTATGACAACCGCGACAAGACGTTCATCGTCGACGAAGGCGACGTGATGACGCAGGGCCAGGTCCGCTCCTGGCCGATCGCCGTCAGCCAAGGTCAGCCCGCGCTCAAGGCCTGCTTGAACTGGCTGGAGCCGTCGGCGAACCCGTCCTCGGCCCTGCACCTCATCAACAACCTGTCGCTGCGCGTCACGTCCCCCAGCGGCACCGTCTACTGGGGCAACCACAACCTCGAGAACGGCACTTGGTCGACGCCTGGCGGCAGCGAGGACACGATCAACTCGCTCGAGTGCGTGTTCGTCCAAAACCCGCAAGCGGGCAACTGGAACGTCGAGGTGATCGCCACCTCGATCGTTCAGGACAACCACGTCGAGAGCCCTGCGGTCGACGCCGACTACGGCCTCGTGGTCGTGGGCGGCCAGGGCACGCAGGCAGTGTTCGCGTCCTTCAGCAGCTTTGGCCAGGGTTGCGCGGGCTCGGTGACCGTGCCGGTGACCTGCCCTGAGCTGAACCCGGCTGGCGGGTCGCTCGGCCTGGACCTGCGCGACAACGAGTACACCTACCGCGTCGTCAACAGCGGCGCGCTTACCGTCAACTCGTTCGACATCTGGGCTGCCTCGACCGGCGGCAACCAGACGGTCGCGGCGCGGATCTACGCCGACGTCGGCGGCGCGCCGGCGTCGTCCCCGATCGCGCAAACCAACATCACGATCGGTCCCTCGCAGCAGTTCTACACGGCGACGTTCGCCACTCCGGTCAACGTCAACGGCAACTTCTACGTCGGCTACGAGACCGTCGCGCAGAACGTCTACATCTGCACGCTCAACTCGGGCGCGACGGGGGTCGGCTTCTACCGCGACTTTGTCAACGGGCCAGCGAACTGGACGCAGTCGGTGCTAGTCCAGAGCCCCTCTTATCGGGTCAACTGCAGCGGCCAAGGAACGGCCTTGACCCCGCAGATCGGCAACGTCGGGCTGCCCAAGCTGGGCGCCAACTACTCGGTGACCCTCGCCGATGCCGTCGCCGGCTCGACGGGCGTGCTGCTGTCAGGCACGTCGGACTCGGTGTGGTCAGGTGGCGCCTTGCCGTTCCCCCTGCCCGGCGCGCCTGGCTGTAACGTGCTCGTTGAACCGCTGGTGCTGTTCGCTGCGACCACGCCGGGCGCTAGCCAGGCCTTCGCGGTCCCGAACAACGCCGCGCTCGAAGGCGTTGAGGTGTTCCACCAGTGGGCCGTGCTCGACACCGTCAACCCGGCGGGCATCGTGCTGTCAAACGCCGGGCGCGCGAAGATCGGCAACTGATCCGCAGCGCTCGTTCGCGGGGCTGCGCTCCGCGAAGTGAGAACGCCTCGACGGCCGGCGCGTCTGCGTCGGCCGTCGGCGTGTACGGTCGAGATGCTCGCGAGCCGCGCGGCTTCGCGTGGATACATATCGCCTGATGCAGCGGCAGCCTCGGGTCCGTAGACTGAGGCGCCCTTCGACCTCTCGACCCATACGATGCATTTGAACCGCCAGATCAAGGCCGTCCTCGTCCTCGCCAGCGTCCTCTTCGTCGCGACGCCCGCTCTCAGGGCCCAGATCGACGAGGCCAAGCTGACCAAGAACTGCGTCAGCGTCCTGCTGAAGTTCGCGAATAAGGCGAAGGCGAAGAAGGTGGGGCCGCGGGCGCTGCAGGCGTTGAACCTCGTCCTCGAATACGACCCCGACCAGAAGCGCGCTCGCAGCGAGCTCGGCTTCCGCAAGGTCAAAGGCGAGTGGGTCGGCCTGCCGAAGGAGAAGCGCAAGAAGTGGCGCGACAAGGCTCGGTACAACGACCGATACAAGATCCTGGAAGAGTGGGCGAAGACGGCGATGGCCTTGAGCGTGCAGCACGCCAACCTAGGCCTGAAGTTGCAGGATTCGGGGAGCGACGCGCGCGCCATCTACCACCTCGAGAAGGCGGTCTACTACAACCCGAACAACAAAGAGGCCAACGTCGCGCTCGGCTACAAGCAGGGCGACGGCTTCTACGGGACGGACGAACAGATCGCGTTCGCAGAGCGCATGAAGATCGTCGAGGTCAAGGCCGTCGAGTTCGCGCGCCAGGAGTATGCGGTCGAAGAGCTGTCTCCTGATCAGCCGCCTGTCGAGTTCCGCAACCTGATGGACAACGCGCCTGCTTGGATGCTGAAGCCGAGCTTCGAGATCCACGGCGCCAAGAGCGCCCGCTTCTGCGTGTGGGTCCGCGGCTCGCAGCAGCTCGCTAACGACTGTTGCATGTGGGCGGAGCGCGCCACGGACTTCATGGTTTGGCTGATCGGTGACAAAGAGGCCAAGCGGCTTCGTTTTGTCGATCGAGCGACTCGGAGGTGGTCATGGCAGGGATTCCTTGCGACCAGCCGCGAGCGCGAGGAGTTCCTCAAGGCGAACCCGCAGGTCCTCAACGGCGCCTCCGTGCAGGAGGGGATGCGCTTCGCCAACAACGTTTGGCGAGCCCAGGACGGCGTCGCCGTGATGAAGGTCGGCTCCTCGCCGCGCCGGATCCATGACGCGCTGATCGCCTACGTGGTGATGGACGGCTTGGGCATGAAGCGGAACGACGGCATCGGCCAGGGCCTCATCCACGCCGTGTGCTGGTACCTCAAGTCGACGTCGATCTCTAAGTGGGGGGCGATCCCGGAGGGGACGGTCGGCGAAGACGGCCTAGAGCTCCCCGAGGGGACCAATTGGTGGATGCGCACGGTCCGCGATCAAGCCGTGTCGAATCAGGACTGGCCCTTGGCGCAGGTCCCGCGCGAGAAGCTCAGCCGCTTCCGCAACGACTGCCGCCTGAAAGGCTGGAGCCTGATGACCTGGATGGTGGCTGCTTACCCGAAGAAGTGGCTGCCGTTTTTCCTGGCGTTGCCCGACGCCGACGAAAAAGTACCGACGCTCGATGACGTCGAGAAGATCGTCGTCGACGTGTTCGGCAAGTCCAGCGAGCAGATCGACGCGGAGTGGCGCGAGTGGGCAAGAGGTGACAGCGGCGTCGCGTTCGCGACTGGCTACGGCCCGCCGTTGCTGCCGGAGCGCCCGAGCGACATCGAGCTGACGGCGCTTGAGCAGGTCAACCTCGTACGATCTCAGCAGGTTGGCTACACGTGGCCCGCCCAGGGCAACATGACCGAGGGCAAATGGGTGACGCTCGGCGAGTGCGAGATGGACGCAGAGACCACCATCGGCTGCGACTTGCACTCTAAATACGTCTCCAACCACCCGGGACTCGTCAACGACCCGGACGGCAAGATTCATGAGGAAGACCCCGCGCACGACGACTTCACGCGCCGCGGTCAGCAAGCGGGCGGCGGCAACATCGTCACGAGCACCGGACGGGCGACGAAGTCGTTCGCGCGCGAGTCGGTCGACGGCTGGATCGCCGCACCGTTCCACCGGTTCCCGATGCTGCGGCACAACATCAAGCGCCTTGGTTACAGCCACAACGACGGGCAAGAGCTCTCGGTCTCGGTCCTAGACATGGGCTCTCTGCAGGAGCCTTATGACCCAGCGGCTGCGCCTCGGCTGGTCGTTTGGCCGGCTAAGGACATGAAGGGCGTGCCGACGCACTTCGGCAACCCCGAGTGGCCCAACCCGCTCGCCGATCAGCCCGAGGAAGAGCAGGACGTCACCAAGTGCGGTTACGTGGTCAGCGTGCAGCTGCAGCGGGAGATCGCCGGGCGAATCGGCGAGTGCGACATCACGCTCTGGGAGTCACGCAAGGGCGGCCGCCCGCCCGCCAAGAACTTCGTCGCCAAGCGGAGCCAGGAGATGACCCAGTGGGCCTCGCGCTGCAAGAAGGAGGTCGTTGGCTACAAGCACACGCCCAAGGTCCCGCTCAACAAGAAGCGCGACCAGCGCGACGTGCTCTTCTTCATTCCCAAAGAGCCGCTGAAGGCGGGGAAGACCTATCAGGCGCGCGCCTCGATGCAGTTAGGCGGCGCCGACATGCTGGTGATGGTTTGGGAGTTCACCTGCGGCCGTCAGAAGGAAGGCCTCAAGCTAAAGTGACGCGGCCGCCGCGGCGCTGGCGCCTCGGCCCGCTGATCGCCGTTGCTCAGACATGATCAAAAGGTTCACGCCAGCTCTGGCATTGGCGCTCTTGGCTGTCGCGTGCGCGTCGGGGTCGAGCGTCACAGCGCCTTCCGCGCAGCGGCGCGAAGACGTGGTCGCGGCTGCGGCAGGGGTGTCCCACGGACGCCTGGAGCGGCCCGACGGGCTCAGGCTGCTGCGGCTGTGGGGGACGCCCGAGGAGCGTGGCTTCGCGCACGGCCTGCTGCTCGCGGACGACATCGTGAGCAGCCTACGCAGCGAGTTCGCGTCGCAGTTCGCAAAGGCGCCGCAGCTCCTCCAGCAGGCGAGGGCGGCGTTGCCGCGGTTGATCGAATACCCCGAAGACTTCGTCCGCGAGCTCGACGCGCTGTGGCGTGGAGTGCTGGAGGCAGCACCCGACCGGCGCATGCCTGTGTTCGGCCGCGCGTTAGACAAGGTCGACCTGTTGGTGGCCAACGCGATGGACGTCTTTGGTCTGATGGGCTGCAGCAGCTTCACCGTGTGGGGGGAGCAGGCGGTCGGCGGCGGCGTGCTGACAGCGCGCAACTTCGACTGGCACATCACCGGCGACCACATCATCGAGCAGACGCTGCTGATCGTGCAGGAGCACGACGACGGGCGGTCGACGGCCTCGCTGGGGTGGCCTGGTTACATCGGCACGGTCTCGGGCGTGAGCGCCGACGGCGTCGCGGCCTATCTGCACGTCGGCTCCGCTCGGCAAGCGATGCCTGAGCCCTCCTCGTGGCCGGCGGCGACCGCGGCCCGCAAGATCCTGGAGTCGCGGGGCCGCGGCGACGCGCGCATCGGCGAGGCGCGCGAGCACGTCGAATACACCAGCCCGCCGTCGGGCTTCTTGACGCACGTGGTGCTGCCTGCTGTCCCGGAATCAGGCGTTCCGGCGGCGCTGTTCGAGGCAGATTCGCGCAAGAGCGTGCTCGGCGACGTCCGCTCTGGCCCGTGCGTCGTGACCAATCACTTCCTGACGCGTAAGGACGGCCGCGACGCCGCAGCGGACAGTCGTCGTCGCGAGCGGATGCTCCGGCGCGGCATCGCAGGGTGTTTCGAGCTCGGCGACCAAAAGGTCGACTCCGCCGAAGCCTGGGACATGCTGCGAGAGGTCGCTGTGAGCAGCAGGTCGCGGTTCGGCACGCTGCACTCGCTGGTGTTCCGACACGAGCCTTGGTGCTTCGAGGTGGCTATCTGCGAGAAGGAAGGCAGGCAGGTCGTCGGGGCGCCGAGCAGCTCGCTGCGGTATCGGCTGACGCGCGAACAGGTCTTCGGAGCACGGTAGCCTCGGATCTCTGTCGCTTTGAAGGCTGCGCGGCGGCGTCTGCGCGCGCAGCGGTGCGTTGGCAACGGAGGAATCTCGCTGCGCGAGAACGTCCATCTGGTCCGTTCCTGTCGAGAGGAATGGGATACACTTCCTTACGAACCTGCGCGACGACCCGATTTCATGACCCAATCCGAAACCGAGCGGAACGTGCCATGGGGCATGTTCTTCGGCATCGCCGTTCTGTCGGCGTCCCTGCTGGCATTCCAGGTCCTGCTGACGCGGGTGTGCGCGCTGCGGCTGGCGTTTCACTTCAGCTTCCTGATCATCTCCAACAGCCTGCTCGGTATCGGCGCGAGCGGGTCGTTCCTGACCCTCTTCGAGAACCGTTGGCGGCGGAACCCCGAGAGCTGGATCTGGGCGCTGAGCGTGCTCTACGTGCTCAGCCTGATGGCGACCTGGTGGTTTGCCCGCACCTGGGAGATCCCCGAGAAGCTGAAGTTCTCTGAGCTGGATTGGCCGAGCTTCTACAGCTTCGCGGTCTACAACTTCGGGCTCGCTGTACCGTTCTTCTTCGGCGGCGGGGCAGTCGGCTTGATCCTGTCGGCGTACAGCCAAAAGGTGAACCGGCTGTACGCGAGCGACCTCCTCGGCGCTGGCTTGGGATGCCTGATCTGTCCGATCTTGCTGTGGCCGATCGGCGCGGGCGGCGCGTTCTGCGCGGTGTCGATCCTAGGTGTCGTGACGATCGCGCTGGTCGCGCCCAAGGTTGTCCGAGGAGCCAACTGGGCCATCGCAGGGATCTTGGTCGCAGGCTTCGCCATCGCGATGGTGACCGGCGTCGACGGCGCCTTCCCAGTGCCGACCAAGAAGAAGCTTCAGATCACGTCCGAGCAGTGGATGTCGATCGAGGGCAAGAAGGACTACTCGCGCTGGAGCGCCAACAGCCGGATCGACGTCATCCCGACGCCGCTACCGATCTGGCTCGCCTACGGCATCGGCGAGAAGGACAAGCCGTTCATCGTAGATCCGGCAAACAAGGCCAAGTTCGGCGAGCAGAAGTGGATCATGCAGGACGGAGACGCCGGGACGTTCGTCACCGACTACACGACCAATGAGCTGTCGCAGGAGTATTTGAAGCGCACGCTCTACGCCGTCGGCGGGGCGGTCAAGGAGGGGACGTCACCGCGCGTCTTCGTGATCGGCGTCGGCGGCGCGCCTGACGTCTGGGCGCACAAGCTGCTCGGCGCGAGCTACATCAAAGGGATCGAGCTAAACCGCGGCGTGCTAGAGGTGCACGAGACCGTGGCGCGGCACATGTCGAAGGGTCTGCTTGAGGACCCGGCAGTCGAGTTCGTCGTCGACGAGGGGCGATCGGCCATCATGCGCGATGACACGTACTACGACGTCATCCAGATGACCGGTATCGACACCTGGACGTCGCTGGCGAGCGGCGCCTACGTGCTCGCGGAGAACTACCTCTACACGGTCGAGGCCATGCGGCAGATGTATGACCGCTTGGCCGAAGGCGGCATCCTTCAGGTGACCCGCATGGGGACCGACATGGAGCGCCTTCGCTTGCTGGCCAACGTGAACCAGGCGTTTGAAGAGCTCGGCGTCGGAGGTTTCGCGGACTCTGTCGCTATGATCGCGGCGCACGACCTCACGACCTTGATGGTCCGCAAGGGCGCGTTCCCTGCCGGTGAACTTGAGAAGCTGGACGCCTTCCTCGAGGCGTCTGGGCACCAGACGATCTACGTGCCCGGCAAGGCCTCGAATGGCGCGGTCCCCGACTTCATCCGGAACGACGACAAGCGAGCGTTCATCGACGGATTCCGGATGAACATCTCGCCGACGACCGACGACCAGCCGTACTTCTTCAACTTCACGCGCTGGGACGCGCCGTCGAGCGTGCAGGACGAGACGATCGACCAAGGCGTCGAGGTCAACCAGGGCAACCCAAAGTTCCTGTTCTACCAGCTCGGTTTGTCGGCTGCGGTCGCGCTGCTGCTGATCGTCGTGCCGCTGTTGTTCAAGCGGAGCACGGCGAGGTCGGCGCACCCCCTCCGGTTCCTCGTCTACTTCACGGGGATCGGCGTCGGGTTCATCTTCCTCGAGATCGCGATCATGCAGAAGTTGACGCTGTTGCTGGGGCAGCCGCTCTACTCGATCGTGGTGACGCTGTTCTCGATCCTCATCTTTAGCGGACTCGGCAGCTTCCTTTCGGGGCCGCTGCTGCGGACCGGCGTTTGGGCCGCGCGGATGATCCCGGTCCTCATCGGGGTCGTCACCGTGGCCATCGTGATATGGGGAGATCAACTGATCGCGTCGGTCATCGGCGAGGAATTGTCGACGCGCGCGCTGGTGGCGGGCGGCATGGTGGCGCCGCTGGGGCTGCTGCTCGGTATGCCTTTCGCTCACGGCGTCGGCCTGCTCCGCAGGTTGTCGCCGGGCTTCGTGCCGTGGGCGTGGGCCGTCAACGGCTCCGCGACGGTGGTAGGGTCGGTGTTCACCGTGATCGTCTCGATGAACTTTGGGTTCACGTTCGTGCTCTGCGCCGCGGTGGCGATCTACCTGGTCGCGTTCTTAGCCGTCGACAAGCTGGCGCGTTCCTAGGCAGGAGGCGCACCCTGGCGTTATCCTGGGCGCATGGCGCTTAGGATCCTGCCGCTCGTATTGGTCACCGCAGCGGTGGTCGCGCAGGCTCCGCCTGGTTTCAAGACCTACGAGAACAAGCTCGCCCCGCTGAAGTTCTTCTACTCCACCTCCTTCAAGGAGGTGCCGCTGCCGCCGACTGAGCAGCTGCTTGTCGCGAAGTTCGTCTTGCACAAGAAGCCGCGTGAGCTCAAGAAGGTCAGCGCGCAGGTGATGAAGGCTGCCGCGCCAGAGCTCCGCATATTCATGTTTGAGGATCGCGCTGCGCCGGTGACCGGCGGCGGCGAGGGCGGCGAAGAGCGCGGACCGTCTACCGTGCGTGAGGCGATGGAGGCGCGCAGCCGCGTTCACTCCTGGGAGCAGTTCGAGAAGCGCGTACCGTTCAAGCTCGAGGCTGATGGGCGCGACCCCGACGCGTTCCGGATGACGAGCAACCGCCGTTTCGGCAAGCTCGGCGTCGTCGGGCGGCTGGTTCGTAAGAAGGCCGGCAGCAAGATCGTTGGCGCCTACGCCTGGACGCTCGAACCGCACCTCAAAAAGCTCGACAAGATCGTCGACAGGGTCGCCCGTTCGATCAACGTCAACGACCTCGGCGGCGCATCGGACTTGGTCAACGAGCGCATCGATCGCATTTATCGTCGCAGCAAGCTCGCCGGGGTCGAGTGGCGTAAGAAGGTCCGCAGGGGTCTCGCGAAGGGCTGGAAAGCCGTCGACACGGAACATTACCTCGTCGTCCATCACACCAAGAACCAGGGCCTCATCAAGCGGATCACCCGCGATATCGAGGCGATGCGCTCGTTCTACATGGAGCTGTTCCCGCCTTCGGGCGACGTCGACCGCGTCAGCGTGCTGCGGCTGTGTCAAACCAAGGACGAATACCACCAGTACGGCGGCCCGCCGAACACGGGCGGCTTCTGGCACCCGGGGAACGAAGAGCTCGTGTTATTCGACTACTCGTACACGCAGCGGACGATGACCGCTGCGCAGAAGAAGGCGATGCGCGGGCGTAGGCTCTCCAGCAAAGACTCGATGCTGGTGCTACGGCACGAGGCGTTTCACCAGTACATCTTCTATGCGATCGGCGAGTTCTCGCCACATGACTGGTTCAACGAGGGATACGGGGACTACTTCTCGGGCGCCGTCGTGCACAGCAACACGGGTAGGGTGCGGCACATCAACCCTAGCCCGTGGAGAATCGACAGGGCCAAGCGCATGGCGTCCGAAGGCAAGGGTTGGTTGCCTTTGGAGAAGATCCTCAAGGCCGAGCGGGCGCAGTTCTACAACCGGTCTCGGATCGGGGATTACTACGCGGGCGCGTGGGCCTTTGTTTATTTCCTCAAGCACAGCAAGGAAGCGGCCGCGAACGAGCGATGGTCCAAGATCCTCGACACCTATTTTGAGGCTGTGCAGGACGCATACGGTGAGCAAATCGCGAAGTTCGGCGAGCGCCCGACGCTCGCCAACAAGCAGGTAGCCGGCTTCGAGGCTCGAAAAGAGGCGCTGCAGGCGACGCTGGCAGGCGTCGACATCGAGGAGCTAGAGCGTGTATGGCGCGCCTGGATCCTCGAGATCCCGCAGAAGTAGCGGTCGTAGGAAGCTGCTTAGCAGGAACCGCGATCCAGCGGGTGCGCGAGCCTCAGCGGATCGCTAACCTTGTCGTCCGATGGCTGATTCGACTCGACCGCCCCACGCGCAAGGCAACGGCCTGCCAGCATTCATCATGGGCTTCGTGCCCGGACTGCTGCAGCTGCGGCTCGGTCAGCGGCAGCGCGCCTTGACGGCGCTCTTGAGCTGCTCCGCCGTGATGGTCGTCGGGTGGTTGGTCGTCAAGGAGCGTTTGTTCTACTGGGGGCTTGCTGTCCCTGACGGGAAGTCGTCGTTCGATAGTCTCGCTCGTCTAGGTTTGGCCGTGTTGCCCGAAATCCTGAACCTGCCGGCGCAGGTCCTCGGGTCGCTTTCGGCTTATGACGGATCTGCGACGGGCCTGCGCATGCAGCGTCTGCCGCGAGACTTTGAGCACATCGCTGGTTGGTTGACGGCAGCTTCGGGCATGCTCGCTGCCTTTTGGGCTGCAGCCGGTCACTGGGAGCTGCGCCTGCGGCGCGACGGGGAGCTGGACGCACAGGGTCAAATGCCGGCGCCAGTCGCCAACCCAGCGCTGTGCGCCGCGCTCTCGTGGTTGGTGCCAGGCCTTGGGCACGCCAAGGCTGGTCAGAAAGACAAGGGTGTCCTGCTAGGGGTGGCCGTCGCCGCCGTCTTCGTGCTCGGCCTGCTCTGCAGCGGGGGTCACGCGGTAGACCGCGCGCAATACGGCGTCTGGTGGATCGGTCAGAACCTCTTCGGTGGCGGGTCGCTGTTTGCCGCGCTCGTCACTGGTCCGATGCGTAGCGTCGAGACTCCGATCGACTTGGACCTGGGCATCGTGCTGTGCACCGTGTCCGGCCTGATGAACCTCGTCGTAATGTGCGACGCCTACACGGTCGCGGAACGGTCGGCGCTCCCGCTGCCCGCGGGCGTTGCGGGTGGTAGCGACGAAGGAGCGACGACCTGATGGAGCTCCTCTTTCGGATCGCGGTCTACGTGCCGGTGCTGTTCCTGATCGCTGTGGTCGTCGTAGCTCAGCAGCACACTGCGGCGCAGCCGATCCTCAAAGCCGCCGTCACGCGCACCTTGCGTTGGTTGGTGTGGAGCGTCGCTTTGCTCGCGGTCATGACGTTGCTTGAGTTGCTGTTCATCGGTTGGTGAACCAGTAGCCCTCGGTGACCTGCCTCGCGACGCGCATCTCACCGTTCATGTCAATGTGGGAGATCCGCCTGATCCCTGGCGTCGGCTCTGTAGGGTCTTTGGGCCGACGCAGCAGCGTGAAGCAGTCGCTGTAGTAGGGGACCGCCCACTGGAGGCACTCTTGCACGTTGACGTGGAGGCCGTGCTGCTTGCAGAGCTCTGCGACGCTCTCGGCGGAAACCCCCGGGTCGCGCCAGTGAGGGTTCTCCACCTCCAACTCCCCGTCTTTCCCTATGAACGCGCCGAGGTTCGAGTGGTGGAGAAACGCAGACGCGCCGGGTCGTAGGACGCGAGCTAGTTCACTTAGATAACTGGACAACACGGATTGGTCCGCGTGTACGAGCGACTCCCAGCTGACGGCGAAGTCGATTGAGGCGCTGCCTGCCGCGAAGAGCTCAGTGCCCGAGGTGGTGGTGAACCGTGCGTGCTTGGCCGACGGGAATCGGGCGCGGCAGGCCTTGACGCACGTGTAGGCGAGGTCCACTCCGAGGTAGCTCTCGCAGAGCGGCAACAGAAACTCCGTCAGGCGGCCGCGGCCCGGGCCGATCTCAAGCAGGTTGGCGCACGGCAGGAAGCGGCCGATCCGCGCGTGCACGGTGTGCCGCCACATGCTCGCATCGGACCCCCAGGCCAAGGACCATTTGCTTCCGTCGTGGCCCCAGTCGTTGTCCCAGGCGCGGAGATTCTGGTTGATCGAAGGCATATCTCGAAATGCTGTTAAGGTGCTTCTACATAACACCATAGGTCTCCTGGGGCGCGCTGCACAGTGCCTCGGCGCTGCAGCCCCAGCAGCACGCGCAGAAAAGCGCCGTTGTCGAGGCCTGATTCGCGGCGCAGCAGGTCGGTCGGTCTCGGTCCACCGGAGAGCAAGTTGAGGACCGCTTGCTCGTCCGCGCTGAGCGTCAGGCGGAGCGCCGCGTGCGCGGAATCGTTGGCCATACCGAGCGATTGGAGCAGCGCGCGCACGCCCTCGACGATGCTGGCGCCCTCGCTGATGAGCCGGTGGCAGCCGCGGCTTCGCTCGCTGAGCCACGGCCCCGGGACGCAGTGTACGTCGGCGCCGCACGCTGCGGCGAACCGCGCGGTTCGGAGGGCTCCAGATACGAGGCTCCCCTCCACGACGATCGTCGCTGGCGTCCCCGCTGCGATGATTCGGTTCCGTCTGATGAAGTGGCCGCGGCGGGTTCTCCAACCGGGCGGTAGTTCACTGACGAGGCACCCGTCAGCGGACACGATGTCATCGGCGAGGGCTTCGTGTTCATGTGGATAGATGCAATCCAGTCCGCCGGCTAGCACGGCGACGGTGGTCGACGTCGAGCGGGCGCACGCTTCGTGCGCGAGAGCGTCGACGCCTCGAGCGAGCCCGCTCCAAATCGTGACGCCGCATCCCGCCAACGCCCGCGCCAGCAGGCGCGCGGCTTCTTCCCCGTAAGGTGTAGGCGTTCGGCTCCCGACCATGGTGGCTGACGGCGATCGGTTCAGCGCGTTCATGTTGCCTCGCGCGAACAGCACGAGCGGTGCGTCGGGTAGCCGTCGCAGACCTTCGGGCCAGCCAGTGTCCTGCCTCGTCAGCACATGGATTCCTCGCGCCGCGGCGCGCTCGCGGACCTCGCTGGCGCGCGCAGCGAGGTCTCGCTGCCGCAGCCGCGCGGCCGCGGCAGGCGATACGTGTGGCGGCGCGGGCGGCGACGCTAGCAAGGCCTCGGGCTCGACGTCAGGCGCGAGCAAACTCCGAACGGGGGACTCGCCGAAGCCCTCCGCGAGCGCGAGCATCAGGTGCGCATCGATCACGCAAGCTCAGGGGCCTGCCGAGCGCAGCGGTGGCAGCTAGCCCCTGGTCGTGACGCGCTATTCCTCGGTGGTGTCGCTACTGCCTTCCGGATCGCTGCTGACCGGCTCGGCGTCGGCCGAGGCCTCTGGCTCTGCCTCCGCGGCGTCCTCATCTGACGTCGGCACAGTGCGTTCGATCATTTCGAACGCGACGGTGTCCTCGTCGCTCAGGGTGGCTGTGATCGTGTACGGGGTCTCGAGCGAGCCTTGCAGGATCCGCTCCGAAAGCGGGTCCTCGAGGTGCTTTTCGATGCCGCGCTTGAGCGGACGCGCGCCGAAGTCCTCGTGGAACGACTTTTGGATCAGCCACTCGATCACCGGCTGGGTGATGACGAGGTCGTGTCCCTTGTCGTTCATACGCCCGTTCACCTTGACCAACTCGTTTTCGACGATGCGCTGCATGTCGTCCTTCGTGAGCTGGTTGAAGATCACGATTTCGTCGAGGCGGTTGATGAACTCGGGGCGGAAGTGGCGCTCCACTTCGCCCATGATCATCTCCTGCATCTTGTCCTGGCCAGCGCCCTTGCCCGACTTGCGGAAGCCGAGGCCCGTGCTGTTCTTGATCAAGTTGGCGCCGATGTTGGACGTCAGGATCAGGATCACGTTACGGAAGTCGATGTGCCGGCCGAACGAGTCAGTCAGGCGCCCTTCCTCCATGATCTGGAGCAGCATGTTGAAGATGTCCGGGTGAGCCTTCTCGATCTCGTCGAGCAGCACCACCGAGTAGGGGCGCCGGCGGACCTTCTCGGTCAGCTGGCCGCCTTCCTCGTAGCCGACGTAGCCCGGCGGGGCGCCGACCAGCCGCGAGGCGTTGTACTTCTCCATGTACTCCGACATGTCGATCTGGATGATCGCGTCCTCGCTGCCGAACATGAACCGGGCGAGGCACTTGCTGAGCCAGGTCTTACCGACGCCAGACGGGCCCAGGAACACGAACGAGCCCATCGGGCGGTTCGGGTCCTTGAGGCCCGCGCGCGAGCGACGCACGGCCTTGGCGATCGCTTGGATGGCGCGTTCCTGGTTGATGACGTCCTTGCCCAGCTCGTTCTCCATGTTGAGCAGGCGCTCTGCCTCGGCTTGGTCGAGACGCTGAAGCGGGATGCCCGTCATCTTCGAGACGGTCTCGGCGATGACCTCGTCGTCGACCTTTCCGCCCGACTCACGTGAGTTCTCGCGTTCGCGCCACTCACGCTGGATCTCTTCTTTCTTCTTGCTGAGCTTGAACGCTTGGTCACGTAGGTCCGCAGCGCGCTCGAAGTCTTGGCCGGCGACGGCCTCTTCCTTCTCCTTGCTCAACCGCGTGATCTCGGTGTCCATCTCGCGCAGGTCAGGCGGCGCCGTCATCGACTTGATGCGGACGCGGGCGCCGGCCTCGTCGATGACGTCGATCGCCTTGTCCGGCAGGAAGCGGCCGGTGATGTAGCGGGTGGAGAACTCGACCGCGGCCTCGAAGGCGTCGTCGGTGTAGGTGACCCGGTGGTGCGCTTCGTATTTGTCGCGCAGCCCCTTGAGGATCTCGATGGTCTGCTCGGGCGTCGGCGGCTCGACGTTGACGGTCTGGAAGCGTCGCTCCAGCGCGCCGTCCTTCTCGATATATTTGCGGTACTCGTCGAGCGTCGTCGCGCCGATGCACTGGACCTCGCCGCGCGACAGCGCCGGCTTCAGCACGTTGCTGGCGTCGATGGCGCCTTCTGCGCCGCCGGCGCCGACCAAGGTGTGCAGTTCGTCGATGAATAGCACGACGTCCTTGGCGCGGCGCACCTCGGTCATCACGGCCTTGATGCGCTCTTCAAACTGCCCGCGGTATTTGGTGCCGGCGACCATCATCGCGAGGTCGAGCACGACGAGTCGCTTGCGGCGGAGGATCTCAGGGACGGTGCCCTTGACGATGTGCTGAGCGAGGCCCTCGACGATCGCGGTCTTGCCGACGCCGGCTTCGCCGAGCAGTACGGGGTTGTTCTTGGTGCGGCGCGAGAGGATCTGGATGACCCGCTCGATCTCCTGGTCGCGGCCGATGACCGGGTCCAGCTTCGCGTCGCGCGCGTGCTCGGTGAGGTCACGGCCGAACGAGTCGAGCGCCGGGGTCTTCGACTTGCTGTTGCCCGAGCCGCTGCTCGAAGTCGGGCCGCTGCTGCCGCTGGCTTCGGCGGCGTCGTCTTCTTCCTCGCCGCTCTCAGAGGCCCCGAGGAACTCCAAGACCTCTTCGCGGACGTCGTCTAGCTTGACGCCGAGGTTCATCAATACCTGCGCGGCGATGCCCTCGTTCTCGCGGATCAGGCCGAGCAGCAGGTGCTCGGTCCCGATGTAGTTGTGGCTGAGCTGGGAGGCCTCTTCCAGCGACAGCTCAAGGACCTTCTTGGCGCGCGGGGTGAAGGGCAGCTGGCCCATGGTCACCATCGAGGGGCCCGTCTTGACGATCTTCTCGACCTCGTGCCGGATCTTTTCGAGGTCAATCGACATGTTCTTCAACACGTTGGCAGCGACCCCGCTCCCTTCTTGGACCAGGCCGAGCAAGATGTGCTCGGTCCCGATGTATTCGTGGTTGAACTTCATCGCCTCTTGGCGGGCGAAGCTCATGACCTTCTTGGCGCGGGCGGTGAAGCGATCGAACATGCTGTAAACCTCGGAGTTCCCTTGTGGTACCGATACCTAAATCGGATGCCAGCGGTATTGGGTTTACTCGACTTGGAGAACCGCTTTCGCAATGGCAGTTGCGCGATTTTCCTGTGGCGCGACTGCGGCAGAATGCCGCGCTGTCGACAAAGTGATCAGCCGCTGTTCCTGCTGCTGGGCAGGAGGTTTACGAGCGGGGCACCGGCCCTTAGGGGGTGCATCCGAGCAGTTCGCGCAGCAATTGGGCCCGCCGCTGGTCCCGCTCTTCCGATCTGAGGCTCTCGCGCGTGTAGCACTGCAGGTGCGCCGGTTGAGACAGCAGCAGGGCCCGGTTGACGTTCTTGGGATCGAAGCCGTCGACCAGCCCGGTGTGCACGCCGAATCGGAGGGCCGACAGGCACCCCAGGGCCTCCTCGCTGCTGAGGATCTGGGCGCGCTCGAGCGTCCCGAGCGCTCGGTGCACGCGGTCGAGCGTCTTCATCCGCGCCGAGCCCCTGAGCAAGGCCTCGCGCACCTCCTGCTCCCACTGCACGATCCGGCCGACGGCGAGCATGACGTCCTCGCGGATCCGGCCCTCTTCGCGGCCCAGCGTGATCTGGTTGGAGACCTGGTAAAAGTCGCCCAGCGCTCGGCTGCCCTCGCCATAGAGGCCGCGGACCGCGAGGTGAATCTTCTGCGCGACGTTGGTCGCCTTGTCGATCTCCTCGGACCAGACGAGCCCCGGGAGGTGCAGCATCACCGACAACCTAAGACCCGTGCCCGTGTTGGTGGGGCAGGACGTGAGGAACCCAAACTCCTCCGACCACGCCATCGGCAGGCGCTGCATCAGCGCGTCGTCGAGGCGCTCGATCCGCTGCCAGACAGCGTCCGGTTGGAGGCCGGAGTCGAAGACCTGCGTTCGCAGGTGGTCCTCTTCGTTGATCATGATCGCGACGCTCTCAGCTTCGTCGACCGCGACGCCGGTTCGCCGCTCGCTGGAGGCGAGTTCGCGGCTGATGATGTGCCGCTCGACGAGCATGGAGCGCTCCAGGTCCTCGATCGGGTCCAGGTCGATGATCTTAAGCGCCTCTGGCAGGCCAGGGTGCTTGAGGCGGTCGACGATGTAAGCGAACAGGCGCTCAGACTCCTCGTGCTCGAGCGACGGGGCGAAGGCGAAGCCTTGCAGGTTGCGGGCTAGCCGAACGCGGGTGCAGATCGCGATGTCGCTCTGCGGGCCGGTGCCCTGCAGCCACGCGCCTGGCCGAAAGTTCGCCGGGCCTTCCTCAGGCGGGCCCCCTGCTCCTCGTGGCGCCGTCATCAGCTGGTCTCGCCACGTTCGGCGCGGCGCAGTTCGTCCCGCAGCTGTGCTGCTTCTTCGTAGAGCTCGCCGCGCACCGCGTCCTCGAGCCGCTGGCGGAGCTCGGTGAGGTCCGGTCCGAGATCGTCTGTGGCGGCGTCGGCTTCAGGCAGCACACACGGCAGCCTACCGCTGTGGCTTTGGGCCTCATGGATACGCTGCAGCAGCGGCATGAGCTCGTGGCGAAAGGCCTCGTAGCAGCGCGGGCAACCTAGGCGTCCCTTCTGGCGGAAGTCGTTCGGCGACATGCCGCAACCAGGGCAGCTCTCTAAGCTGGGGGGGCGCTTCGCCTCTTGCTCCTTTGAATCCTTTAGGCCGCCGAGCAGGTCTTCGAGCATCTCGCTCGAGAACTTCTGCTGCTTCGGCGGGGTGAGGCCGAGCTGTTCGGCGCACGCGGCGCAGACGTGTTGGCTGCCGCTTACCGAACCTTCCGTGAGGTCCATGACCACGATGGTCGCGATCGCCTTCTGGCAGGCCGTGCAATACTGCATGTGCTCGCTCACGCCGTCTAATCTAGCCTCCCAGGACGTTGTTGGCACCCAGTTCGCGCGCCAAGCTGTGGAACTCGAGGGCCCGGGCGCGGAAGTTGGCGTATTGATCGAACGAGGCGAAGGCCGGGCTGAAAAGCACCGCGTCTCCAGGCGCCGCGTGTTGCATCGCCGCGCTCAGCGCTCCCGCCATGGCCTCGTGGCGCGTCGTGGGGACGGAGTCTGCCGCAGCTGCCTGAAACGGCGCGCCTGCCGCGCCGAAGACGTGCGCCGAGGTCGCCAGCGCTGCTACGGCGCGCGCCACCTTGGCGTAGTCGCCGTCTTTGCTCTGGCCGCCGCCGAGCCAGTGCACGCGCCCGACGCGCTCGCGCAACGCCTTTAGCGCGTGCCGCGTCGATTCGACTTCCGTGGACACGCCGTTGTCGTAGACGTGCACGCCGCCCACGGTGCGAAGTAGCTGCAGGCGGAACGGCAGCGGGGTCGCGGTCGCCATCGCGATCCCTACCTGATGGAACTCCGCGCCGAGCCAAGACGCCGCGAGGCTGCTTGCTAGGACATTGTCTATCTGGAAGCCGCCGAGCAGCTGCAGCGCGTCTCGGTGCACGAGCGGGCGGGCGGGGCCTGCGTCGGGTCGGATGGTGAGGTAGCCCGCGCATACGCCGGCGCTGTTCGGGCCCGCAGCTGCGAGGCCGTAGCGGCCCCGGCGGGCGGCTCCCGTCGGGTAG